>PLGY01000054.1:0-38635 GCA_003139855.1 Candidatus Methanoflorens stordalenmirensis | reverse complement strand
GGCGGGTGTTGAAACGAGAGCCCGATTCCGAGGCGTGCCCGCTCGTTAATGGGCAAATGGGTAATGTCTTTCTTCTTAAACAGGATCCGCCCATCGGTTACGCGGTAGCCTGGGAATCCCATAATGGTGAGCACAAGCGTGGTTTTCCCTGAGCCGTTTTGACCGAAAAGCGCGTGGGTCTCTCCTTCGTTGATGCTGAGGTCCAGTCCCTTCAGTATGCTCTTGCCATCAACGTCTACGTGCAAGTTTTGAATATCGAGCATGTTTCCATTCCACCTTTTGCTTCGTGGTGCACGGCAACCGCGCAGTCTCTCGTCACGATCCGTCCTTGTGCGTGTCGTAGGCGGGGTTCAACACGTCTTTGTACACGTCGCCACCATCTATGACGACCTCAGGCCAGATAGAAACGCCCGAGTGTACGGTGACGAAGTCGTACACAAGGACTCGTGGACCAATGACCGTATTGTTTTCGAGAACGCAATGATCCCCTATTCTCGTGCCATTGTCGACGACCGAACCCGAGACGGACGTATGAGCACCGATCTTCACATCATTGTAGATGATACCAGAAAGCACTGAGGTGTCGTCGGCGATGTCGCAGTTGGAGCCGATCGTCGTATAGGGGCTAATCAAAACATTATCGCCAACGGTGGTGTTCGCGCCGATCACCACGGGACCAACGATGGCGGAGTTTGAGCCAATGCAAACGTCGGTGCCGATTGTCGCGGGGCCGTTCAAGCGCGCGTCTTTGATATTGAAGCGCCCAGAGAGCTCCGTTCCGCGCAGATTGTCGAGCAGCCATCTCGACGCTTGCCGGTACGCCGTCGCGTTTCCAATGTCGGTCCAGTGGCCGCGCGCCATCCACGCCGACATGGGTTCGTGTGAACTCAACAGCTTCGGGAAAAGATCCTTGGCAAAGTCAAATCGCTGCTTGGGGATGTGGCTGAAGAGTTCCGGATCGCACATGTAGATCCCCGTGCTTGCGAGGTTGCTGAATATCTCGCCTGAGCTCGGCTTTTCTCTGAACCGATGGACGCGATTGTTGACGTCGATGTCGAGGATGCCGTACTCCCGTGGGTCATCGATGGACATTACTCCTACCGTGAGCACGCTGTCGTTCTTTCGGTGGAACTGATAGAACTCGCGAAGGTTGAAGTCCATCACGTGATCCCCCCCGACGACGAGAAATGGTCCGCCATCAAGGGCGTTCTCAGCGTTCCTGACGCTCCCGGCCGTGCCGAGCTTCTTCCTCTCGCGAATATAGCGTATTTCCACCCCAAATTTTGCACCGTCTTCGAGGTACTCCTCAATATTGCGGCCTAGGTACCCGAGTGTGATAACGATGTCATTGAAGCCGTTTGCTGAAAGATGTTCGACGAGGTGGCCGACGGACGGTTTGTTGAGCAGCGGGATGCTCGGCTTCGGTCGTTCGAACGTCAACGGTCTGAGCCTGGTCCCGGCGCCACCGCACATAATGCACGCTTTCATCGATGTCCCTCAACGTCTTTCGTACCTCGAGTTCGAGAACCCACCCTCGGCGTCGTCAGTTTCATAATAGAGATGCATTTATGGGCCTTAAAATATTGCCTTTATGAATGGCATCGATTAAAAGATGCCGTTTTCATTGATATTATCGATTATGGAATCACGCGCGTTGAGCTCGGCACTCGAATCGACGTAGCGTTCGAGGTGAACGACAAAATCCTCAAGCTTGTCGAAAGGAACGATGAAACAACCGCCCTCACTAAGAAGCGCGTCGTCTATCCAACTCACGATGACGGGCACACTGCTGACGGAAAACGCCCGGTCAAATTCGCTGCAACGCGCGAGGTGTTTTCGCGCTTGTGCCCTGATAGATGAGCTTCGGAGCCGAGCTTTGCCGTACCGCTTGGCATCGATGAGCACTGTGGTATCGAAGCGGTGAGCGACTACATCGATTTCGTAGCGCCTTCCGGCTGCCACGAAGACCTTCCGGAAATCCGTTGAGAAACCGGCGCACTCGAGTACGTCGCGGACCTGTTCCTCGAATTCCTGCCAGGTAGGCTCCTTGTCCGCTTCATCATCCGTTTGGTACTCACCGAAGAGCGCAAGCAACATGGGTTACTCCGTATTCTCTCTCTCGTCTTCTGCGTGCTCGTCTTCAATGTCTTTCGCGGCGTCCCGCAAGCTCGTGGCCATCTCATTTTTCAGAATTGCGATCTCCTTGTCGACGTCTACCATAGGCTTTCGCACATCTTTGCGCGATTTGACCGGCACTTTGGTCGGTCGTGGCCTGTCCCGGGCGCGGGTGTCAGTTTTGCCCTCGAAGTCAGCAAGCTGTTCGACGGCCGCTTTGAGAGCTTGTTTGGCGAACGAGAGGAGCGTATCGTTAAACCTGCCGCGTGATCGGTGCTGTTCTGTTTTTAAGAGTTCATACGTGATGAGCATACGGAGCTCTTTAACATCGCTCTTGAGCTCGCGAACCTCTTGGATGAGTGCGTCAATTCTGTCATCTTTTGCAGCGGGCATCACGTATCCATCCCGGCAAGCACGCTGAAGACATCCTCCGGCTCGTACCTGAGTTGAATCTCTCGCGTTCGCCCGCGTGTTCCTCTCCCTGTAAAATCGGTATTAATGAGTCGAATTGAATCAAGCTTTGAGATAATGTCATAAAATCGCGTGTAGCCGAGATGCGTCTCTTCGTTGAACTTCTTGTAGAGGTCCCCGGCCTTTATCTTTGCCTCCTGCTCTGCGATCAGTTTGAGGAGGTCTCGCTCTTCTGCGCGCAACGAGTGTATGGAGTACGTGAGGTGTACGAGGCGCGATTTTTCGTGTGAGTGCACCACGTCGTCTGCGGCGATATATTTTCGAGCGCTTATCTCCGCCCGCACCCCCGTTTTTCTTAGGAGGTCGATACCGACCCGCAGGTCACTTGACTCCTCCACAAGATCAACGACCATCTCGAGCACGTCGTCCGGTACCACGTTTGCATGGAATCCGTGCCGCACGCGGTCTTCCAGTATGTCGCGCACCTCGGCACGCTTGTACAGCGGGAAGTATATCTCCTCGGGAAGAAAGACCGACATCACGCGTGGATCGAGCACCTTTGACATCTCAACGGACAGGTCGCTTGATATTGCAATGACCCCCACCTTGACCTCCGCTGACACCTCGTGAGCCCGCAGGAGCGCATACAAGACTTTATTTACCGTGTTCTCATAGAACAGATAGTTAATATCATCAAGCGCGACAATGAGCACCTTTTCCTGATCGATGAGATATTTGGTAATCTTCTTGAAGACGCGCTTGAATGAAACCCCTGAGTCCGGCGGCGTATACTTGAAGAGTTTCTTATAAATCTCTGAGAATATCGCAAATCGAGTCGCATCGATCTGACAGTTTACGTAAACCGGCACGACGCTGTCGGTGTAGTTTTCGATCTCTTCGAATACCTTCAGTACGGCCGTGGTCTTTCCGGTGCCGTGAGGCCCTGAACACAGACAGTTGATTGGCCGCACACCCCGCAGTGCCGGTCGGGCGGCGATCGTGAGCGCGCGCATCTGCGTCTCTCGATGAGAGAAGTGCTCTGGAATGTAGTCTAATTCAAAATAGCGCTCATCCTTGAAGAGCGTCTGATCCCACTGCAGCAAATCCTTTGACGGTAGTTTCTGAGGCACGCCACTCGTTAAATGGTCACGTTGCATGCTATTTAATGTTATCCTGCCCTACGTGGAGGTATTCTCCGCTCCGGGCGAATGGCGCCAATTAAGAAGCTCCAAAGGCGTAAAAATTCCTTTCACGGGATTTCTGAACGGGTGAGCGGACGAAAACGGCAGAATACCCCCCGGGCTCTCATCAAGTCAGGCCACGGACCATCGCGGACGTGAGTGCCATTACTTTCACGGCGCTCTTGCCATGCGCTTATCCATCATAGCTACGTCGGCTTATTCGGTGAAGATCCATGGTAAGTGAGACTTTTCGCGGGCTTATCGAACGTGCGGATTTCTATGCGAAGCGGGAGAAGTTCCGCTCACGTGACGAACGCCGTGGTGATCTGGAAGGGACTGAACGCCCCGTACTCGTTCATCCCTAGCACTGCATTTCGGTTTAGCTCGTTCATCTCTTATGTCGCGTTTTCTTCCCGAGTGATCCACTTTTCAGGCCGGGCTACCTCATCAAGCGTCGGCACATCGTGCGGAGAGCGCCACACCCGGTTGACGAATTCGATCCCTCGATTCGCTGCGATGTGCGAAACGAATCGTTCTCCTAGAACATACTGCTCCATCTTCAAGCCGAGTCCCGTTGCGCGCTCAAAGAGCATCTCTCTCCCGCTTTTGCGCCTTCTACGGAGTTCAAACTCACGCTTCATGTAATTGTACGTGGCGAGCATCTCTTTGCCGATCCTGTCCATGACAAAATCCGAATAGCCCTCGATTACGCTCATTAGAGCTTGAATCTGATTGATGAGTCCTATCTGCTCGCTCGAGAGAGCCGCGTGCATAAGCGAGAGCTGTCTCCGCCGTGCGTAATGGCTCGCGACCGCACGGGCCCGCGACTGGAGCCCCTCTGATGTGAGCCCGTCGTTGGTCGCCTCCAAGTACCGTTTGAGAAGCTGATTTAGGTGGCCCTTGAGCCACGGCACTGACTCGAAGACGACGGCGTGGGTGACTTCGTGGATGGCGATCCACCGTCTAAAGTCATCTCGTGAAAACGAGAGTTGGCGCTCGACCATTTCGATGTTAGGCTCCACAAAATAGATCTGCCCACTTACAATTTCGCGACCGAAAAGGCTCGGGTCATACTGGCCGAGTACTTTCTTTGCGAGGTAGCCGAGGAGAAACCCGAGACCGACCGTCGAGATGACCTGATTCGACTTGTATACGCCTTTGCTTATCAGCGAACCCGTTTTTTGCGTCACGAGCGCTTTTTCCAGCGGGGCGAGCTGGTCTTCGAACGCCGTGATGTTCATATCGATCCAGTCATATCGGTCGAAGACCCGTGCCTCGCGAACGCTTGGCGCGTGAAGTCCTGTTAACTCAATGATCTGGGGCGTTGGTTCGCTCACGAAGGTTTCATAGGCCGGCAGAAGCCGTCGTTTCTCTTCGTAGGTCCGCCTTTCAGCGTCGCCGACGTTTGCCGCATTTTGTGCGACTTGCCTCCAGTCAGTGGGGCCTTCGGGCGAGCGCAAGAACTGGAGACCAGTGTTTAGTACCAGTTTGGGAATGTCCACCATACTTATCTACTCATTGTGATCCGAGGCGTGTTACGGACAGCCGTTTATGAGGCGGCATTGTGCGTCAAATGTCCGTCGCGTTGTGAGGATACGCACGGTCCCGTGACAGGAGCTGACCCCTCTACATGAAGTCGACAAGACCCATCTGTTTTGACGCATCGCTCTCAAACAGAGAGTCGACCGACATCTCAAGGAGCATAAGCCGTTGACGCGTGTACTTTGAGACGCCATAGTCGTTGGCAATCTGGATCGAGCGTGCCATATACTTTGTCACCGTGCCTTCGTGAACGGTGAGCACGATCTTCCCGCCGCATTTTGGACAGTTGCCGCTAATGGGTGGCCGCCGCACCTTGTAATTGCATTTCACGCATCGCACCTTCTGGCGTGAGAACGCCCGGAGATTGCCAATCAGGTCGGGAAGGAAATGCGTCTTGATAACGCGCTCTGCGACGTCGCGCTGGTCTACCGCCCGTATACGACGAGCGAGCTCAAGCTGGGCCTCCATCTTATCCATCATCGATTCGAGCACCTTGTAGGTGCTGTTCAGGGGACCGAGCGAGATCGACGAGGATTGATGGGTAAAGTCAAAGCCGGTGTACTCGGCGTCTGTGCCCAACCGAGACGCCACGGTCGCAATGTGAACGCGCTTCGGGTCTTCAAAGCCCAGCGTAGCGCGGTAGAACTCGAGCGGGTAGTGGTCGCTTATGTCGAGGTTGTGCGCCTCGGCATCGATCTCCTTCGGGTCGATTCGCGTGGTCAATACCAGTGGGGCGTCCATCTTGCCCCCGCGACGATCAGGAAGATACGACAACGAGAAGTTCAAGAGCCCGTCGAGAAGAAGCATGATGCAGTCTTCATCACCGTCGCAGTTTCGTCGCTTTGACGCGTGGAAGAACGGATGAGCGAAGCCTGCCGAAGCGGGGGTAAAACCTATGACGCGGCCTAGCACGCCGGCGCTTGTGTGCGGCGCTAGTCCGATCACCAACGAACCGATAAGATCCTCTTTCGTTTTTGCTTCATAGTAAGCCGGCTGTCGGTAGTACTTCACGAGCAGATCGTCGATGAAGTTAGACACACGGACAAGCCACTCGCCACAATCCAGGGAAAGGATGATGTCTTGTGGCGCAAGTTCGACGACATCGTCATCGTCTGTCACGTCGTATCCTAAGTCGCGAAGCTTGCTCGTCGGAACTGAGATCTCCCGTGGCGTGAAGTGTGTCGTGGGCAGGTCGGTCAAATCGTACCTACAGGTACCGTCCTTGAACACAAAGATTTCGTGTTTTGCGCGCAACACGCCTTTTTCTATGGGCTCAGGCGTTTTGTTCTTAGATATCAGGCCCAATACACCTTTAAATCTGTCGAATCGTGCCGTTTCGTCAAGTCGAATGAGCGCCTGCTGGTAGACCTTTCGCAGGTCGATGGACTGGATCCGATGACTCACTCCCTGTCTGTGACACTTTGGACACGTGGCTCCGTTCCGCAGATCGCGCGAACACGTCGGACAGAACGTGACAGGCTCCGCGAACGCTCCGCATTCGCAGCGCGTTTGGTAGGTTTCGTTCAAGCACGTCGGACAACGCCGGACGCCTACGTCGACGTCGATTATGCCGAGGTACTGCACGTCGATTTCCGACGCGCGTTCGGCGGCCGCTTTTGATGAACCCGCCGCCCTTCGAAGGGATCGGTCGCGCCCGCCCGCATTACCGATAGGGAAGAGCACGTGCGGGGGAGGCTTCATCTCCCGGGCTTTTGATTTCTCCGGTCGTCCCATCCGTCCTCCGATCCTTGAAGGCGCCCGTTTTCGGATTTCGATCCCGCTCAGGAGCGTTACCGCGTCAATCGGAGATTTGATGCGCGGGCTTTTTAATGAAAACCAGTCCTTGCTAAGCGACTCACTGAGCCCGAGACTCGTGATGAATGCCGCTGCGTCGTCAATCACCACGTTGCCCTCAGCAACGACGTGAGGGACGAGGAGCGCTTCGAGCAGCTCCTTTGTCTTGGGGTCGTCAGGCACGATGAGTTCGACCGGTGCGTCAGATCCATCCGCGGCGTCCCCGGATGGGGTGCCCGCCGATATTCTACCCGTTTGGCTGACGACCTCGGCCAGCTGCGCGAGTTCAATGAGCGTTATGTCGTGCCACAAATAGGTAAACTTGGGGTGCAGCGGGATGCCGAAGTGCCGCGAAAGCTGTAGCGTGCGGGACGCCGTAAGCTCCTGTGCGTCAACGGAGGGGGCGACCTCGTTCAAGCGCGTTGCTGCCTCCTCAAGATCTTGTGTCCACCATTCGTGCACGTAGGGTGAAGGAATCAGTGGGTGGTTATTGCCGAGGAAGTCTCCATAGTTTATGAGAATCTCTCCGATGTCGAGTATCTCGTCGATGTCGTTTTTATGCGTAAGCGCCGCTTCGTACGAGTCGATGCGGACGACGGTTCCATTGTAGAGTTTTACGGTCGGTCCTTCGATTGAATCGACTGAAGAAATCCCGGCAGCCTTACCCGGCCGTTCCATCTTCAGTTGCGTTCCCGGAGCTAAGAATTCACCGAGCACGACCATCGTCGCGGGGTTGATTCCTGCAGAAGCAAAGCCCGTGTTGCGCGCTCGTCCGTACCGAAGCCGAAAGCCCCCCTTGCGCGAAGGATGCGAGAACACGGGTCGACCGGCGATGATGTCCTCCATGTACGTCCAGTTTGGGGCAATTTGGGTCTCGCCTGCACGCTTCTTCACTTTTGAGCTTCTTTCTCCTTCTCCTTCTTCGGCCACTTTAGCGTGAATAATTTCGTCTAACCATCCCCACCCGTCGAGTCCGAGCTGCGATACGTACTTCTTCAGCTTTGGCGCTTTCTGAGCCAGACCCTCTGCCAAAACGAGCGCCATGCCGCCGCGAACCGCGTTCGTCTTTACCCTGTCAAGGTTTCGAAAGCCTGAGACCTCATCCTGTTCCGTTCCTTCACCGTTAACACAGATGGGACAATTCGTCACGATGGTTCTGATCTCGCTGGCCGAGGGCGTATATTGCAGGTTTACGAGCGTCTTGTAGAGTGGAATCTCTTCCACGTATCGCTCGACCTCCTCGTCCCGCGGCACGTATCGGCCAATGCCGACCGCGCGCCGTACGTAGTCGGCGACTAACACGGAAAGCGCTTGGGCAGTTCCACCAGCACTTCTGATAGGGCCGGAATAAAAGATTTGGAGGTAATCGGTTCGATCGTCGTTCATGCCGAGTTCCACCCGCGCGATCCCCTCAATGGGGGCGGCGACGACCCCTTCGGTCAACATCGCGACTGCGGCTCTCACTGCCTTTTCCACCACTTGGACTTTGCTCTCGTACGAGCCGAATTCGTTATTTGCAAAGCCCAGACCAATCGCGAGCGCCGCCTCTTCGCGGGACATTGTTTTATCAAGCTGCCGTATCCGCTGCGCCAGTCCTGGGATGCCGATGAGGTTCTCAACGCGCTCGGCAAGGTCCCGAGCCGGCAGGATTTCGGGAGAGAGGGAAGGATCCTCGCCGTTTTTCCGCGCCTCAGACGCGATAGTGAAACAGGCTTCAAGCTCAGATTCTAGCTGTTCAAAATAGTGATTAATATCCTTGATCATCGAATCATCTTGGCGAGTTCAGCGCCGAGCGCCGACACTACCGGAGTGTTGTTGTTGCTACAAGTTAACCTTTCTCTTGTTCGCGCATATGCTGAAATCACTTAAAAAAAGCCATACCGGTACCGCAGCATCGGTGTGGTCGCGAGGCGATTAGAAATAGAGCTAAATACTTTTAGGCGTATCTTTTTTTGGTTCAAATGGCGAGTATTAACATCTTTAAGCTCCACGATATCTACATTTTTAAGCAGTACCTCGGCGATCCTGGGCTTTTTAAGCAGTTGGGCGATTACTACAACGGTCCCAACTATCGGTTTGAGATCCCCCCAGCAGATCTCGAGAAGATTCAGGATATCTTGCAGGCAGCGGGTTACGACGTTAACGTGGTGGAAGACCTTACCGAGTTCCGCGTGACGATAGGGCGTTTCCAGAAGCACAAGGAGATTCTCAAAAACAGCGTTGAGTTTGAGGAAGTCGGGGACGACAAGATCTTCCTGATGAAAGATAAGGAAGCAGTCGAAATGGCGCTTAGCCAAGGCGCAACAAAATACGAAGGAGACTTGTTCAGCTGATCGTTCCGCGTTGGACAAGCGAATAGCTACGCTTCTAAGCCCCACGCAAGAAGGCGACAGGCCAGATAGTTCTCCTTGCCGAAGTCGCAGGATAGAACAGATTCGCTGATTTTATCCTCTGAGTCAGTTGCTTTAGTGTAACCTTTCAATAACATCTGCTCGCTCTTCGTTCTTTTGCTTGCAAGCACGAGCTCTCGCAAGCGTTTGCGTGACGCTGAGGCCTGGTGTGGGGCGTTGCGACCTATCACGCCGCGTCATGCAGACCCGTGGCGCCGCGACACGAGATTTGATGAAAGAGCATAGCGCATGTATAATATACTTCCAAGCTTATCGCAGTCATGCCTGTGCGACAGGCACGGAATGAGGGAATCCCCGCGTGAACGGGGGGTTGATATGTTATGAATTCTACGACAGATCTAGGCGAGAACGATGCTGGGCCGCTGCGGGTGTGCATGGTGACTCCTTTTCCCCCGCGCCATGACGGAATCGCAACATACTCGTCTGAGCTGATTAACGCGATGGAAAGTCTTGGTCACACGGTCTACGTGATCAGTCATACTGATGAGGACGTGGGCGGACACGAATCACAGACAAACGTGTTCGGGATTATAGATATTTCGAAGCCCGACTGGGAACGCGTCATTTTTAAGAAGATAATGGATCTGAAACCAGACGTCGTACACATTCAACACGAATACGGCCTATACGCGAATATGGGAGACTATGGGATTAGCATCATCGATTTACTCTTTCTACTTTTCGTCGCGCGTGTGCCTGCGGTGATCACGTACCATTCGGTATACAGCACGCTTGGTCGAGAAGAGGCTATCTTTACCAGCTTGAGTCTAGATACCGTTGACGCGGGCATCGTGCACGAAGAATTTCAGAAGATCTTTTTGCCGGCGAACTTAGGGAGGATACCAAACAACGTTTACGTTATCCCGCACGGGGCAAAGACTGTGGTCGCGGAAGACGTCCCCGACGAACGAGAGGCGAAGAGACAGTTCGGATACGAAGGCAAAAAAGTCGTTCTGTGTATTGGGTGGTGGGAACCAAACAAGCGGTTCGAAGACGTGGTGGCCATATGGCCTGGCGTGCTCGACAAAGCCAAGAATGCGGTTCTCGTTATTGCGGGCGACGCAAGACCGGGGTCTCCTAGTGGTCTCTATTACAAGCCGAAGCTGCTCAAGGCCATTTCAGAATCTCCCGTTAAGGACAATATCCGGGTTATCACGGGGGCTTTCACGCCGAGAGAATACGACTCACTACTCAACTTGGCGGATTTCATCGTACTGCCGTATGATCGAGCGTCGCAGAGCGGGAATCTTGCACACGCGTTTGCGCTGGGAAAGCCTGCGGTGGTAACGGCGGTCGAAGGCCTCAAGGCGGAAGTCGAAGCAAGTCAAGCGGGCGCAACCGTCCCGCTCGGATCGCTTGAAGATTTAAAGGCTGCTATACTCTTACTTCTCCGAAATAACGAGTTGAGAGAGCTTTTCTCTAAGCGAGCGCTTGAGTACGTGCAGAAAAAGATAGGATGGTCTATCGTCGCGAAAAAACACATCCTTCTTTATGAAATTGCCATGCAGAAGGAAAGGATGAAAGTCACTCCCGCATCAGGACTTGACGTAAGTCGCGGTTAAGGCCGTTGATCTTGAGCCTCGCGGCGTGACGACGAAGAAACAGTCGATACAGGCTCAAAAGCAAGCAGTAGCTGTTTCGCGCGGGCTGACGAAAGATATATACTCTTTAGTACTATAGTAAGGCGTAATCGCCGCCGAACCAGAGGCGCTGAGGTTTTATGCCAATTTCCCCCGATGACATAACGATAACGAGTTTTCCCAAGCTGTTCGAGCAGATAGTAGCGGACAAGCAAAAGGTCGGTTTGAAGCCTATCCAGAACAATCCACCGGATTTGTTGGAGCGCGCAAAACTCTACGGAACGCAGTTTAGAAACGGGTCGTGGAACTGGGCATCAAACATCTGGAACAGAAGCGCGGCGGGCAGCGTCGTAGTTGAGCGTGAAGATGACCTGCGCGTGGAGCACCGACTGTTGATGCTTCGCGTGCTGGAGCACATTCTTGACCAGCCGATGATTCAGGCAGACGCAACGCTCGGGCAAAAGGGTTCAAAAGGAGAGATGAAATGTCGGCTCTACTGCGACGCGCAATTTCCTGACGTCGCGTACCGCTGGCAAGCGGTCAATTTCCCAGGCGATCCGGACGCACAGCCTGATGCACAGCTTTTTATGATCCCTCACTATCTTGAGAATCCCAACGTGCCCGGGAAAAACGAGATGCTGAAGGTCATCCGCTTTCCCTTCCACAACTACAGCATCGTCGCCGCATCTTCGTACATGGGAGAAGCGAAGAAGGGATTCCTTTCGCACTGGATTTATGAGATCTACAAGAGGGGGGGAACAGGCGAGCACGCTTCGCTTAAGGAGTTTACCGTTAGGCGCGTTGACGGCACAAGTAAGGACATAGTGATGTCGGTCTGGGGACTGACCGGCAGCGGAAAATCCACTCACGGGCACTACGTCTACGACGAGAAGATCGCACAGATCTACATCGACAAGTTTGGAATCAATCCACTCGAGTTTATTTCTAACCAACTCATTCGAAATGACGACGTAGTCGCGGTGTTTGAGGACCGCGTTGTCAGCCCCGAACGCGGCTGCTGGACCAAAACAGAGGACGTCGACGTAACGCAGCACGCCATCTACAACGCCGGAATGTCGCCGAACGCGCTCCACGAAAACACGGAATGGGACGAGCACGGCGACGTGAGTTTTCGCGGCGAGATACTTCAGTATCACGGAAAACTGAATCAAAACGCGCGGAGCATCATCTTCTTGGAGGACACCGGCTACTTCGACGGAAATGTTGACTCATCCGGACCGCTCAACATGGCCGTGTTCATCAGCCCCGGATATATCTCGGACTATGCCTGGGTGAAGCTGAACGATTCTGCGTTCGCCGCAAAGGTGCTTGCAGACGGCAGAACGATCGGCCACCCCGCGCAAGGTCGAGAAGGCGTCGGCGGCGAGAAGTATGAATCGAGGTATTGCTTGCCGTTCACAATGGGCGTCGGGAACGCCGCCCACACCCACCGATTCTACGAGTTTATGAAGGAAAGGGCAAAAACTGAAAATCCAATCGAATCGTATCTCATCAACACGACCGGACGCGTCGGTGCAAGGTACGTATGGGCCGATACACACCTTGGCGACGAACCCATATGGCTCGCAAAGACGCTTTTTGAAGAAATGGACGGCAAAAAAAAGCCGGTGGGGGGGACCGGCCCTACCATCGAAGAGACGCAGGTGTTCTTGATCCAAGCGGCGCGTGGTGCAGTTGACTACGAGCCACATCCGCGGTGGGGCGACAAAGTACTTGTCCCGACGCGGGTGGAGGGATTGCCACAAGAGCGCTTAAAGGAACTCGATCCGTTTACCTATAGGACCGCTGAAGAGATGGAGGCGCTGCTCAGGCAGCAGATTGCACAAAGCAAGTACTACTTGAAAGCCCAATGCGCGCGGCTTAACAAACGGATACTGAATGCAATGGACTTCTAGAGGCGACCGGCCGATCCAAAAGACCTTGTGCGATCACTAAAGCGATCGGCGTCCGCGCCATTATAATCGGATTTTACCTTGAAATTGTAAACGCTTTGGAGTTCCCGCAAAAAAATGATCTTGTCAGCCCAGTCACTCGGCCGCTGAAAAATCGCTGCAGCATCAATTTAGCATTTCTAGACTGTCGCCAGCATTCCTTCGACTAACGGATCGAAGCATCTGCGGAAATCGCAACTCAATTTCCATTTTTCATATTTGACGTTGGAGTATGCTGATTCGATTTTTGAGTTAAACCCAATCACAAGCTTTATTGCTTTGTTGCGATATTTTAGATCGAGTTTATGACTGATACAAAGTTCTGTAAGTCGTGTGGAACGACCCCAAGCTCCTCCGCGCGTTTCTGCAGAGAATGCGGAGCTGTTTTGGCCGAAGAGCCCGGCGTCGATCAGAGTGCATCGACCGCAAAGGAGCAGGTCAACGAAGGCATTGCTCTATACCAACAAGGTGACTACCAAGGCGCCTTGGGTAAGTTCGGGAAGGCGACGGAAGCCGATCCGACGCTCGCAGCGGCCTGGAGTGACAAAGGCTGCGCCTTGGGGCGTCTTGGCGAGCGCGACGCGGCTTTGGAGGCGTTCAACAAGGCGCTTGAGATCGACCCAGACAATCGAGAAGCTCGCGAAGGCAAGGATCTGTGCCTGCGCATGCTTGGCTCTTCTAAGGAAGCAAGCTGAGAACCGCCGCTCGGCGGGACTTTACCTCGCGCGACGTTGATCCGGGCTGGGAGAGCTTGGCACGTTGTCTGCTACTATTTCGTTCAGGTGTCTGGTTAGCTACTGGTACGCTCCCAATAAGCAGGCCGAGCGCGGTCGATAAGAGACTTCGACCTAGTTTGAGCTCTATGGCCCAGATGTGTCTAAGGTCTTCATGGCAAGCCCCTAGCTTCCGGTTTTTCTTAAGCCACTTTTTTTCTTGGCATCTCGTGGAGGGTAGTACTCGCTCTTTTTTGACTGCTGGTTTAAGCGAAGTCCGTAATTCAAAAGGTATACGATCTTCTAAAATTACTTTTAATAGGCGGGGCATCGCTTTATCGAGAAAGCGGAACGTTTGAAGGTGCAGGCAGCAGTGAGAATCTTTGACAGCAAACCTGATATTGCAAAAATGCTCGCCAACGGCGACGTTGAGAACTTAGCGCGCACGGTAGAAATCGGTGGCACGGATTTCGACCACGACGAGAATACGCGCAAGGAAGCCGTTGACGCGCTTGGCAGTCTAGCCGATCAAAGAGCGGTTGACCCTCTAATTGGGGCGTTGCAAGACGAAAATGAGCGTGTACGCTTGAGCGCTGTAGCCGCGCTTAAAAGGCACGAAGCGTTCGACCCCCTGGTCAACGCGATGCACGTGAATGATAGCGGGGTGCGCCGCGCCGCCGTCGAAGCCCTTGGCCAGCTCGGCAACCCCCGCGCCGTGCTACCCCTCACAGAGACGTTAGCAGATGACGACCGGCGTGTTCGGGCCGCCTCTGTTGAGGCGTTGGCAAAGCTCGACGAACCATCCGTAGACCCTCTGATCCATGAGCTCCAAGTAACCGACAGCCAGGCACGTCGAGCCGCCGCCGAAGCCCTTGGCCAGCTCGGCAACCCCCGCGCCGTTTTGCCGCTCATAGCTGCCCTCAAGGATCAGGACTGGCACGTCAGCTTCGCCGCCGCGTGCGCGCTTAAGCAGTTTAACGATCCACGCTCATTAGAGCCGTTCATAGAAGTGCTGAGCGAGGGAGCGACGGACGTGCGACGGGTCGCCGCCGAAGCCCTTGGCCAGCTCGGCAACCCCCGCGCCGTTGAGCCGCTCGTCCGCACGCTATACGCCGAAAACAGTGACGTGCGACGGGTCGCCGCCGAAGCCCTTGGCCAGCTCGGCAACCCCCGCGCCGTTGAGCCGCTCGTCGAAGTGCTGTCTGATAGATATAAAAACGTGCGCGAAGTTGCGGCTTGGGCGCTCGGTCAACTCGGCAACACACAAGCCGTAGGGCCTCTCATAAGGGCCCTGGAAGATCCATACAGCGATGTGCGCGAAGTTGCGGCTTGGGCGCTCGGTCAACTCGGAGACTCTCGGGCGTTGAACCCCCTTAACGAGGCGCTCAAGGATGATAATCAGCGCGTGCAAAAAGCCGCTGCACACGCGCTCAAGAACATCGCCAGTAAATCCTCCCATAGCAAACACTCGATCACCATAACGTGAACCGGCCTCGAGTAAGAGCTGCGCGTGGTGGGATCGCAGCGCATGCCCATAAGTTTCGGGCTTCGGAATTACACTGAATCGGCGCACACAGATGCCGCACAAAGCCATTTAAAAAGCGCATCGGTTTTTTTTGAAGTCGACCATATGAAAACTATTTTAATCGCCGCTGCCGCAGCAGGCAACTTTTCATGAGCTAGGATAAGATGCGTTCTTGCGTGTCGCGCTCCGTCCGAAAAACGCGCTTGAGCGTCTTTTCTATCTTGTCGCTCCGACTTGATTCAGGAATGGCTATCCCTTTGCGACAATGTAAGCCGCCATCATCATACGGCATTACGTGCGTGTCATTCGTTCCGATACAAACCCTAAACTTGGGCGTAAACTCAACGGAATGCCGCGCGCGCTCCCGCGCGCGACTACTTTCCTCTCGTTACCTTCTTCACTAGGGCCATATCGAAAATCGTTTTAGTTCACTTTCCGAGCACATAACAAGACGGCACGTTCGTGCTTAGTTCGCACTCAATACGCGCCGTTTTGACAGGAGATAGAAGGCCGCGATCAGATAAGCGAAGATGAGCGTGATTGCCGCGCCTAGAATGCCGATCAGTGGAATCAGAACCACGTCGAAACCGACGAGCACGATAAGCGCGATAATGCTACTGAGTGTATTCACTTTGGCTCCGCGCGTACCTTCTGAAGCCATGAGCCAACTAAGCGCTTGATAAAAAAAGGCCATTGTTGCTGCAATAGCAAAAAAGAGTGCAATTTCCCAGCTGAAGGGATACTGGCGCCCATAAAAAAAGAAGACTATCCACTGTAATAAAAGCACTGATGGCACGATCAAGGCAGCAAGGTACGGCGCTGCCTTGCTTACGCGACGTAGAATGGCCAGCTTATCGTTGCTCTTGGATGCATAGGGGAAAAAAGCGGCGTTAATGATCATCCAAAGCATGACGGCTACAGTTATTGATGGCATGAAATATGCGGCGTAAATTCCCACGGCCGCGGTCGTCATGAACTTGTTGATGAGTAATCTGTCGACGCCCATGAAGGTGGCTGCCACACCTCCCGGGAGGGCAAGAAGAGAATAATGCACGATTTTTTTCGCCCAGGACCGCTCAAATCGAAGCGTTATATAGTCTTTAAGATAGATGACCAAAATGAAGCCGATTACCGCGTAGGATAGGAAATACGAGTAAGATGCCGTTTCCCACGACTTCATGTCCTGGCTGATGAATATGAAAAACGCAGCAAGCAGTACGACCGATTGAGCGGCAGTCAGAAGTGCATACGCTCTCATTTTGAAGAAGACTCTGAGAGAATTTGTGGTTAACTGGTAGAGCGTAGAAGTAACGGCGAGAAAAAGAGCGAAAAAGAAAAGCTCTGTCGAAACCCCAAACAAGTACGATAACGGCGCAGAAAAGAATGCGTAAATAACTATCGAGGCTGCGGTCACCAACGCTAATAGAATGTACGAAGTGGAGATGATGCCGACCTGCGCAAAATGATCCGACACCTCTGAACCATATTTTATCATCGGCGTGGAAACCGCTATCATTGAGATGGCGAGAATGGTGCCCATTGTCGTGATTAGTCCAAGAACACCAAAATTGCTCGGCCCCAATGCCCGTGCCGCAATGATGCTGAAGGCCAACGTGAACAGCGCTCCGAACGCCGTGGCAATGCCGACGTACGAGGTACCCAAGATGAACTTCTGCGCTTCGTCGTCCATCTTCTCCTTAAAAATCAGCTCATACGGTGCACTGAGCAAACGAAAACCGAGTTCCTTGAGCGACATCACGGACTAAACCTAGGTGGAACTAATTGCGAATTTATATATAAGTTCCATTGGTACAGTCCGCACTCGTAATTTCTACCTACGGAGCTGTATCTTAGAGATCTGTCTCGCGCAGTGGCTCAGATGCTACGAGCTTGCTTTTAATAATGACTAGCGCTTAAGTATCACTGGGGAATCGTACATAGCTCCTGCTTTGAGATTTGTGCACGTAAGCGATACTCACCTGGGATATCGCCAATACGGTTTGAGCGAGCGTCTTGATGATTGGAGCAGCGCCACCCGTAAGAGCATCAATTACGCCATACAAAACCAGGTAGACTGTGTCGTTCACAGCGGCGATTTGTTCAATTCAAACAAAGTTGATCACACTTCGTTGATCCACGCCATAGAGATGCTAAGAGCGCTGAAGGACGCTGACATCCCTTTCTTTGTTATTGATGGCAATCATGACAGAAGAAAAGGCTCTCAAACGCACACCGCCCTCGATGTGTTGCAACGCTTAGATCTGTGCCACTACTTGGCGCCTGCAGGAAGAACCCTCGAAGGTGCGATAGGTGAGGTGAACGGTAATTCGATCGTCGGGCTCGGCTACCAAGGTGTCTACCTCAGGTCAAAGCTGCGCGATTTTTATCAACAAATGCCCGAAGGGCCCAACGTCGTGCTGCTCCACGCCGGCATAACTCAATACGCGGAAGGAGGGCACCCGGAGATCGCCCCACCTGAGCTAGCAGTATTACGGCCTAAGACCGCGTACCTCGCGCTCGGGCACTACCACAACAAGTTTAGCCTCGATGACTGGATCTTCAATCCGGGAAGTCCAGAATACTATCGATTCTCCGACTATGGCATTGGGCGCTGCTTTTACGACGTCACTATGCAAAACGGGACCCTAAAGGTTCGTGAAATCGACGTGCCCGGCGTTCGTCGAATGCTGAGCATTTCCGCGGATCATCCGGGTGACGACTATTCGCTGCTGAGAGTGTTGCAAGCGCGGCTCGACGAAGCCGAGCTCGAAGCTCCGGTTTCGGGTGCGCTGTTGCGTGTGATTCTAGAAGGGGAGGTGGAGAACCCTCCTAACCTCTCCGAGCTAAAGCAGTTCATCGACGAGCGTTACGTGCCCTTGTACAGCACCGTTCTCGACAACACCGTCAGCACCGACAGTGGACTCATCGAGACTCCTGGAACCCTTGACGACCTGGAAATGAACATGTTCGCAAGCAGCTTTGCGCGGTACAACGAGCAAGCGCGAGACGTTGCGGGTTTCGCTCGCATGCTTCTTCGCGAAATAACCGAAAGCCAACTTACGAGCACTGATGAAGCTGAGCCCGTCGTACAGCACGTCTCACGCTTTAGGAGAGAGTACTTGTGAAACTGGAAAGCCTCCGCCTCGTGAATATTAGAGCGTTCGAAGACTCGGGCGAGATCCAATTTCAAGACGGTACGATCTCAATATACGGAGAAAACGGCGCCGGCAAGAGCACAATAGTGACAAGCATTGGCAGGACGATCTTTGGCTGGGACGACGGGGTCAAGCAGGCGACGATAGACTACGCGGGAGAACGGCACAGGCAAGGAGTTACCGAGTACCTCTTGCGAAAAGGAGCGGCAGAAGGGTCTATAGACGCAACGTTCTCGCACAAGGGACACGTGTACCGCGTGAGGCACGTCCTGTCGCGTACGGCTCAGACGTGGGAGCTGTACATAGACGGAGAGAAGACCGATCTGTACGGAAAACAAGAGATACACGAACGCATTCGCGACGAGCTCGGCATGGCGGAGCTTCATACTTCCTCGGCGGAAAGTCTCTTCAGCGATGTTATCTGCGTGTTACAGGGGCAGGTCATCAATGAATTTGAGTTCGCGTCTCAAAAACGAAAAGACCATTTTGACAAGGTTCTCGGCCTTTACAGCTATAGGCAGGCCTATAGCGACTCAGTCCATGTAAAAAACAACTTCAAAAGCAAGATAGCGCGTGCTGAGTCTGAAGCGCGAGTGCTTGAAGCTGAAATAACGCACCTAATCGGACTCGTTAACCGATTGCGAGAATATGAAAGCGAGCTGAAAAACCTTCGGCGGTCGATCAGTGCAGTCGAAGCCAAATTGTCTGCGGTCGAAAATCAGAGGCAAACGTACGAATCGGTTCGCGCAGAACTCGAAAACCTCAATAGGGAACTCAGCACGGCAGATGTCAAAGCAGGCGACGTGGCGGCGGCAGTCGAGGTCGCAAATCGCGAGGTGCAAAACTGTCGCGGGGCGCAGAACGTGGTCGAACGACACCGGCCTTCGTTCTTGCGATATCAACACATCGTCGGACAGCTTGACGAGGTACGGGCGCTCGTGCGGCAGGTGGCAAGCGCAGCGACGAGGCTGTCCGAACTCCGCGTTACTCGCGCAAGCATCACAAGCGCTAAGGAAAATGCGTCAAAAGAGCTTCAGCAATTGGATGAGGCGTCAGCTCGAGTGACCCAACTGTCGCCAATGGCTGCCGAACACTCGCAGCTCATTGAAGCCCTCTCACAGCTCAAACTGGATCAGCAGCGCTACCGGGCGGGTCTCGAGCGCATTAAAGCAACCGAAGAACTGATACAAACAAAGCGTCTGGCAGCAAAGGAGCTGGAAGCGGAACTCAAAGAGCACGGCGCACTCCAAGTGCGCGCTGAAAGGCTTGAAACGTTGCTGCGCGAATACGACCAGTTAGCACGAAAGGTCGGTGAGCTTGACGGGCACAAGAAGCAGATGGAAAAGGATCTCGACAGCCTCCTTAAAGGTGTCTGTCCGTACACGAGCGATCGGTGTGAATCGATTGAAGAACGCGGCCATCGGCACGAGCATGAACTCGAAGCTATTCGGGTGGAACTCGCGCTGCTGCAGTCTGAACGCGATATAGGGGCATCCGCCATTACTGAGGCGCGCGGTGCTGCAAGCCAACTGCAATTGCTCGACGGCAAGCGTCGTGAACTGGAACTTAAACTGGAACAGATAGACACACTGCGTCGAGAACTGGCAGACGAACGTGATTCTGTCCAAGCGATTGGTGACAACTTGGCCAGCATAAAGTCTCTTGAAGAGCGCATCGAGGCATTGAAATCGAGCGCAGAGGAGTATCAGTCACTCGCGTACGCTCTCAAGAAATCAGATCGGAGAGCACTAGCAAGTCGGCTCGCTGAGCTCAGTCAAAGAGACGAAGCATTGCAAAGCGACATAGAGGAGGCTGAAAGCATTATCGCGCACTTGACCGAACAAGGCGGGGATGAGGCGCTTGTAGCGCGACTTGAACACGAATTGCGGGAGCTTCAAGAAAACTACGATAGCTACAGGGCGTCCGTCAGTTTGGCGGCGAATCTTGAGGGGGCCAGAGCGCGACACGACGACTGTGCCCGAGACTTGGCGGCACTCAATGAGCGGCGGCAGAAGCTTGCCGGTGACATAGAAGCCAAATCAAGGCTTTATGATGCCGCTGAGCACCTCAGAATTGAAAAAGATAGCTTAGAAACGAGTCAACGGCTTAATGAAATGCGTGGGATTGCATCGCAACTTAACAAACAGATTGAAGATCTGAAACCCCACGAAGCGGATCTCGTGGTTAAGAGAGAGGATCTGATGGCACTCGACGTTGAGCTCAACGAGATTGCTGCCGACGGTAAGTTCTTTGATGAAATCAGAGATAGTTTCAAAAACTTGAGTGCGATGAGGCCGCTTTATACAAAGAAAGTGAGCCAGCACGCCGCCCGTCACTGGAGGCAAATGGTCAATGATGAATCGCAACTTCACTGGCAAGAGGACTACCTCGTTTTCAAAGCAGATGGCGGCAATGTGATCTCATTGTATGAAATGAGCGGCGGCGAGAAGGTCTCAGCGTGTTTGGCTGTACGTCTCGCGATGCAAGAGACTTTGAGCGGCCTCGGCCTGTTCATCTTGGACGAACCAACTATCCATCTTGACGAAGAGAGATGCGACAGCCTCGCTCGGCAAATCGGTGCAATCAAGGGATTGAACCAGGTTATTGTGATAAGCCACGATGACACCTTTCACGCGTACACGCAGCAGCAGATAACAATACGAAAAGACCCCAGCAGTCACGCCAGCGTAGTTGAGCTCTAGTCACTTTTTGCCCTCAAAGGCTCGGGCGAAACAGAAGCGAGACCATATGTGCCGTGGCCCACAATGGGCACAGCTGTCTCTAAAAAAGCATCATGAATCTTTCACAAATCAATCGGCCGCGGGCGTTCCGTCCGAGTGCTATTGACTCGTGGCGACAGGAAAGAGCATTGGACAGGAATCCCATCCAATACTCTCGTATGCTTGCGGCGACGCGAAGGCTCAGGTGATCGCGCACGAACACTCAAGCACGTCTTCAAACCGCTCGTTCACCATCTCCCAGTTCACTATGTTCCAGAACGCGTCGACGAATTTCGGCCGCTCGTTCTTGTAATCGAGATAGTAGGCGTGCTCCCAGACGTCAAGAACCATGACGATGCGGAAGTTTGGATAGACGTTGACATTGTGCTTCTCTATTTGCATTATTATGGGCCTATCTGTCAGCTTGTCGAGCGCCAACGCTGCCCATCCTGACCCTTCGGTGGTTGCTGCAGCTTTGCTAAACTCCGCCTTGAATCGATCAAAGCTGCCAAACTCCTCGTTTATGGCAGCGGCCAACTTGCCTTTAGGGGCCCCGCCGCCGCCCTTGCCGGCAGGCGCCATCGTCGGCCAAAAAAGCTTGTGGAGCACGTGGCCACCGATGTTGAACGACAGCTCCTTCAGCGTAGCCTTGACGTCTACGTCTGCGTTGCTCTTTCGTGCAGCATCGAGCTTCTCAAAAGTCGCGTTCGCGCCGTTTACGTACGTGAGGTGGTGTTTGTCGTGGTGAATCCTGAGCTGTTGCTCAGAGATATAGGGTTCTAAGTCGTTATAGCCATAGGGCAGGTCTGGTAAGACATAAACTTTGTTCGCTTCCATACGTCTCATCTCCTTCTGATTGCAATCAGGCTTTAACCTCTGTGAGGCAAGATATTTACGCTTAATCCTTTTTAACCAAGGCTTTCCGCCAAAATCTATGTCGCCACGTCTCGAGTAGCATTATCTCACAAACTGTGACGCGAGAACGCGCCGCTGAATTTGTCGACAATGGCGTGCTGTACGGGGCCTAGAACGAAGCCGAGCTGCTTCTTTGCGATGGCCCGTCGTAAGTAGGACGCACGTACGTAAAAACCAAAGTATGCTTTCAAAAACCACCGGTGTAAGTCTGCTGTCGAAAGAGCACGTGTACGAACCACGGGCTTTGTGAGGGTGAACTCACTCCAGTCATCCAAGGTAATCTCAAGATCGTAGTTGTCAATGTTGTCGTAAAGCTCAGTTCCCGGATAGGGCGTGGTGACCGAAAACATTGCGAAATCCGGCATGACCTGTTTTGCTAGGTTGATCGTGTCGGCGACCTTCTGCCCGTCATCTCCGGGCAATCCGATCATAAAGGACGCCGTTGTTGCATAATCGTAGTCTCTAAGCACGTCAAAGGCGTTAATCACCTGATCGGTCGAAAACCCTTTCTTGATGAGCTTCAGCGTGGCGTCCGAGGCAGACTCAACGCCAAAAAAGAGCCCGTTGCAGCCGACTTCGCGCAGCCTGCCGAGTAAGTCTTCATCAACGGAGTCAACGCGCCCCGTGCACGACCAGCTAAACTTTAGGTTGTTTTCCTCTACCAGATCGGCAAACTTGAAGGCGCGCTCTTTGTTGAGAATGAAATTGTCATCGAGCATGGTGACGTTGTCGTAGCCTTGAGCAACGAGCTGAGCTACCTCGTCAAAGACGTTGTCCGCGCTCCGCGACCGAAAAGTCTTGTGGTACACGTTTGAGGAGGCGCAGAAAATACACTTGAATGGGCACCCCCTACTCGATATGACGCCGGTGCTCTTAGGTGGCAAGTACTTTGCCATTGGTAGCAAGTCCCTCGCGGGAAATGGAATCTCGTCTAAATCGGCGATCAACTTCCGATCGGGGTTTCGAACTATCGCGTCCCCGTCTCGCAAGGTGATGCCCTCAACGTGGTGCAAGCTGCCCGACTCGGTGGAATCCGCGACTTCGAGCATGGTGGCTTCTCCCTCCCCCCTAACGACGGCGTCAGCCGCTGATTTCTCGAGACACTCGCGGTCCAAAAAAGTTGCTTGTGGGCCGCCGAGAACTACCTTCTTGCTGTTGTTCGATTGCTTAATGAGGTTTGCAAGCGCAAGGGCTGAGCTGTAAGTTGGTGCTGTGGTCGTGATGCCAACGAGATCGGCCGTCTGCACGCGCTCCATAATCTGCGTATTGCTCAGCCGCTCAACTTCGGCATCTATGATAGCGACGTGATGACCGTGCTCTCTGAGAAAAGCGCCTAAATAAGCAAGCCCCAATGGCGGCGAGCAGATATTCAGCTTTCTGACGTCTCCCTTGCCAAACGGCGGATGAATAAGTGCAACTTCGATTCCCATGTTGATCCTACCACGCTAGCTCAGAGCTGTTCGGCGAAAACTCAAATAGCTAGCTATCTAGGCGCCCGACCTAGTTTTTCCCTGCTATTTCAACAGCACTAGCTATCTTTTTGGTCACGCAATTACTTAGCTCTTTGTCACTCTGCAATCAATAAAAGAGTTTAAGATTGAGTTTTCTGGCAGGCTGTGATATGCCCGGCAGCGAGTGCGGTGCACATAATCGGTGCCGTATGACGTTCCTGCAGTCCTGCGGACGCCACCTAAGCGATCCAGCCCAAGCTGTCTGGGTGCAGTGAAGCTGCTAAGAGCGCTCGCGCACCGTTTCAACGCAGAGGTGAGGATATAAATAGGAACAAAGCAGAATTCTATGGAGAGTGATTATTTTCAGCCGAACGACTAACAGGTGATCATATGGTCGAGAAACGAATGAAAGGCAGAAAAATGACGACGAGAGAAGATTGGATCTTGGGTACCCTTGCTGATGTGAGACGCGCATTCGACGCTATGTTTGCGAGTGCCGAAGACCTCTACAAGATGCTTGTTCCGGAGCCGCAGCGCTCGCGTGCTGAGCACTTGTACAAAGCGTACGTCCCTGAAATCATACCAAGGCCTCGAGGGCCGGTTAGGGCCCCTGACGTAGATATTATCGACGTCGGAACAGAAATTCACTTGGTCGCTGATCTGCCAGGGGTTAAGAAAGAGGACATAGACCTCAACCTCACGCCAGACACTATAGAGATCAGTGCCGAATCAAAAGCTGAAATAGCACGTGAACAGCAACCTTACGCTCGTCGAGAGAGGGGCTACATGGCGTACAAGCGAACAATGCGTTTGCCAGCTCCAGTAATTCCAGACAAAGCTAAAGCGCGATTCAACAACGGGGTCTTAGAGGTCACGATGCCCCGAAAAGAGCCTGTCGAAAAGGTTACAGGCGTCAAAGTGGACATCACGGGTGAGCGGATTTAGAACTCGCACAGACTCCCCTAAGCACTCAAGTGCACGGCGCGGTAGCAGATTGCTACGATCGTGAAGCAGTCTCATTTTAGATAGCTCGGCCTGCGCACAGTTGTTTTTTACTATTGGATGAGTTGACATAGTAGTTCGCGCACACTTGGGCCTCTCTTCGTAGAACCATTCTGTAGTCTGGCGCGGCTGTCCAAGGCCAACGGAATCCGCGCGTTTAATTAGCATTACGACGCCATCACCATTATATTCTCTCTCGCAAATACATATGCGAAGAACGGTGACGTTGAATAAGTGTTGCACAGAGAGATTGGTCCCCCTCGACCGGCACGTTTTTCTGATTAGAGAACGTCACTAGGAGAACCCCCCGACGTGTCCCTGGTTCATTATCCGGCATTTTCTAGGCCGACAGAGGAAGAGAAAAGCCTTCCAGAGCTAACTGTCTCGCTACGCATCGCTGATTCGCACGTGCGCTTCGTCTTCGATCAGAACCGGATTGCTAACTTGCCACCAGCTATTCAGGCACGAGTGACGCAGATGCTCGGTCAGTTTGAACGTGATTTTGCGACGTGGGTTTCCTTGAGTCACAAGCAGTCAGCACGAACGCTCCCAGCGCGGGTAGTCATTTCGGCCAGTTCGCGCTCGCTCAACGTTGATGCGAAAGGCACGGCGTTAGCGAGCGCAGACGACCGTGTCGTTTATCTGAGCTACGCATTGCTGCGCGAAGGCGTGCCCGTTGGCTTTCGACTCGGAGTGTTTGCGTATGTGTTTGACCGCCTCGCGCGAAACGGAAACGACAGAAACTGTGACGAGCTGCTCGATGAACTCTCACTGCCGCTTCTCAAAGACCAAGTCGACGTGTTGGGCGCGCCCGAGCGCTATGCGATGTTCGCTAACAAAGACTGGTTGGACGCATTGTTCGCGCATCTGGCTCAGAAGCTCCCGCATTTGGATGTGCAAGCAGCCCCGCTCGCCACATCAGGAACGCCTTCGCGTGAGCCATACACTGAGCTTTCGGAAGAACAACGTCAACGGATAGCCGAGTTAGCCGCGAGAAGTAGAATAGACCAGGCAATCCTCCTCAAGAAGATGCGCACGCTCGTGACCATTATCTCAACGGGACTGGGTGAGGATGTTGACATCAGCGTCGTTCCTGGTGAATGGTGGGCTTTTGACTATGAGAGTGACACCATAACCTTTCCTCTCGTCGACCTCGTCACAGCACCATCCGACAAAATTATTGGTTACTTATTGCACGAGATCGGCCACTACCAAGTAACGCGTGTCGACGTGAAACATCCGGTCTTCAAGCGTCTTCTTTCGAGCGAATCGTTGCGCTTATTGCTCAACACGTTTGAAGATCCGCGCGCAAGTAACTGGATGAAATCCACTTTTAAGGGAACGACCCCATATCTCGATATCATTTATGACGATCTGTTGTCAGACGACCTCAGCGCAACGGCTTACAGCCACAAATTGCAGAAGGAGGTGCAAAAATACTCCGATTCAACGATTCAGGCATACCAGCTGTTTCCGCATCTCGAGTACCTGTTATGCGTTCTTTACTTCTGGCGGTTTGGTAGGCTTCCTTCGCACGTCATAAGCCCACAAGTAGGCGCTGCTCTCGAAAGTACAGTTCAGTTTTTTCCATCAATCTTCAACCACTACCCCCCTAGCCGCGCGACAGAGTACGACAAGCTTCGGTACGCACGGGAAGCGGCCGAACAGATACGGGACCATATTCTAGAGCCGTACGAACAGCTGCTCAAGCAAGCCGCTGACAACCTTACGCTAGGCGCAGAGCGCGGGCAGCACCCTCTCGGCGAAGGTGAAAACCCCTCTGAAATTAACCCACAACTTTTGGAGCAAGAGGGGGAGATCCTCGAGGAGCAAGCCAAGGAACTCGCCGATCGGCTGTCTGCTAAGCGAACTGCGCCCGAATCGGTCGACGCTGATGCCCTTGAACAAAAAATTGCGGAGAACAGGGATAGCCTTGAACACGTGCGAATTTCAGCAGAAAAGCCGCACTCCGAACTCACCCGCCGAGACCTTGTCGCTCAGCGCCGGCACCTCGAATTCGAACGCGGCCGCCGTATGAACGAATACCAAGGAGCGTACGCTGCTGTTTCGGGATTGCTGCATATACTCGTCGGAACGCTTGAAAACGTGCTTGCAAAGAATCGTAAGCCAAAGTACGAAGGCTACTATCCGTCTGGGCAAAAACCGGATTTGCGTCGGGTGATGGACGTTACGCGCAAGATGCAACAAGGCTTGCCCACGACCAAGAAAGATTTCGACGTATTCCTCAAGCGCAGGCGGCCGACCCGCTTGGACCACCGGATAATGTTGCTCTTAGACGAATCAGGCTCGATGCAGGAACCAAAGCGAACTGCTGCACTGCACGCACTTTTGCTCTTTATGGAAGCGTTCGATTATCTGGGAATCGACTACGCGATCATCGGCTTCTCGGACGCGCCAATCATCCACAAGCCGTTTGGGGAGACGCTGACTCAGCGGACTCGTGAGGATGTGTTTGAGGACGTCTCTCAGTTCATTCCGCTCGGGGCGACGGCAGATGCAGACGCGCTCGCGCTAGGGATCGACCTATTCGATCGAGAGCCAGAAGATGTTTATCGCCTCATAATCGTCATATCCGACGGCGAAGGCAACGTCAATACGACCGGCATGACGTTCGAGGAACTGCAAGACGCGGCAGAAACAAAAGCCATAAGCGTAATCGGCATCGGTATCGGCGAACAGGCAAAAACGATAAGCGCGCGATATCGCCGTCCGATACAAGTCGCTACTGTTGACGAGTTGCCGCTGACGTTGGGCGAAGTGCTCCAGCAAGAGGTGATGAGTCATTCATCCTGATGACTTGTCAAGACGCGACACTCGAAGCGACGGGCCTTCTGAAGCCACTGACGATAGGTTCACGGCTGCGCTCGGAGCGCTAATCGCCGGCGTTTACCTCAAACTTAAACACGACTTTCCCGACTTATTCACAATTCGGGATTTGAAACGGGCAACTGAAGCAGTGACGCTGTTCTTGGAGGCTGGCTTAAGCGAGAAAGACGCGTTTGTTGAAGCGTGTCACTACGGTTTTACCCGGATACAGCCAGAGAATGAACCGATCATCCGTTCAATAGTCGAAGAGCAACAAAACATCAAAGCAGTCCTAAAAGATTTTGAACCGCTCGATTTCACTTCGGTATCTCCTCAACTGCCTGCGCTCGTCACCTCTCTTTCAGAAGGCGTGAGCTCTTTTGTTGAGCTTCTCATCACCTTTACTGCGAGTCCCCGCATCAAGCCGTTCCTACGCGTCTTTAGCGCACTAGTGAGTCCGCCAGACAAACGCACCCAGATCGTGGGACGCAAGATCGCATATGACGTTCTTGTCGCCGATTTTTTGCGCGATCTTATCATCGAGGAATTAGAAGACGAGTTAACGGATACAGCGTGGACTGCACGCCAAGCAGCCGTCGCAGTTCTGGCCTCTTTGTATAGCGAACGCATCGGAGGGGGAAAAGTGGTCGACACAAGTCTTCTCGAGCTGCTGCTTCGCGATGAATCGTGGGCCGTACGGCAAGCGACCGCCGAAGCGCTCGGCACCGTCTACCCCGCCCTCATCCAACGTGACACGGATGTCGACCTCAAGGCGCTAGAAGCGGCTCTCAGCGATCGATCTTGGGTTGTACGAAAAACAGCCGCGAATGCACTCGGCACCGTCTACCCCGCCCTCATCGAACACGGGAACGCGGTTGAAATAGTCTTTTTAGAGCGTCTGCTCACTGATCACGACACCGAGGTGCGTCAAGCCACTGTACGGGCGTTAGGCATCGCGTATTCAGAATTCGTGAAACGAGGCGAGAGCGTTGACATCGACGCGCTGGAGGCCGATCTTGGAGATCGTGACGAGAAATTCCAAATGGCGCTCATCGATGCGCTCGGTCGCGTTTATGTTTCGCTGCTCGAACGAGGAGTAGTGCCCTCGTTGTCAAAGCTCGAGCACGCGCTTGACAGCGAGTTCCTCGGAGTGCGCAAGACCGCAGCGCAGGTTTTGAGCGCTGTTTATCCGGCTTTTATAAAGCACGACAGGCAGATAAGCGTAGCTCAAATTGAACGGGGCCTGGACGGACTGATCGATTATATACGGCAAACGACGATAGAGGCCCTTGGCATCATTTACCCGGCGCTTATTGAGGTGGGCGTAGCAGTCGACGTGTCACGCTTGAAGACCGGGCTTTCTGATGACTATTGGGCCGTACGGCAAGCGACCGCCGAAGCGCTCGGCACCGTCTACCCCGCCCTCATCCAACGTGACACGGATGTCGACCTCAAGGCGCTAGAAGCGGCTCTCAGCGATCGATCTTGGGTTGTACGAAAAACAGCCGCGAATGCACTCGGCACCGTCTACCCCGCCCTCATCGAACACGGGAACGCGGTTGACAGCGCGCTTCTCGAGCGCCTTCTGTTACAATCAGATGACCAGATGCGCCGGACTGCCGTCCACGCGCTCAGCCGTGTGTACCTGGCCCTCATCGAACACGGGAACGCCGTCAACGTGGCGCCTCTCGAGCGGCTGCTCACTGATCACGACCCGGAGGTGCGTCGGGCTACCGTGACAGCGCTTGGCGCGATTTATCCCGCGCTGCTTCAAAGGGACACGGCCATCGAGGTTACAAAATTAGAGAAATCCGCACAGAGCAAACACGCAGGAGTTCGTGTGGCAGCGGCCGAAGCTCTGGGCAGGATTTATGCATCACTCATCGAACGCGGGAACGCCGTCAACCTGGCGCCTCTCGAACAGCTGCTCACTGATCACGACCCGGAGGTGCGCCGGGCCACGATAGAAGCCCTCCAACGAGTCTACCCGCAGCACGTCCGTGATGAAGAGGCTGCATCGCTGCACGAGTTGGAGCGCGCGCTAGACGACGAGGCGGCCGAAGTTCGTGCTGCCGCGCAAGACCTCTTCGCAAGCGTGTTGCGCGCAGTGTTATCTGGTCAGGAGGGAGCTGGGTTTGCGGAGACCCTCCGAGAGCTGGACAAAGAGCTGAATGAGCCGTTGTCTGCCCCCCTTTCTGGTGCTTATTCGCCTTTTGTTCTATTGGGAAAAGACGCCCTCCAGGTAGGTCGTCTCACCCTGAAGAAAAAGAGACTGCGAACCAATACACAGCCGTGCATCGTAACTAAATCCTCGTACGAGATGCTCTACGCTATCGCCTCAGCGTATCTTCTACACCATCCACTCCTGCTGATGGGGCCGACGTCGACGGGGAAGAGCTTCTTGGTCAAGTGGCTAACTGAGGCGCTGGGCAACCAACACATCTCGTATACGCTCAACCCGTACATTTCCAAGTCAGAACTCATAGGCGGGATAAAGCCAAACAAACGAGGCATCTTTGCCTGGCAGGATGGGATCATACTCAAGGCAGCCAAGCGCGGCATGTGCCTCGTTCTCGAAGAGCTCAACCTCGCGACCTCTGAAGTCCTTGAGATACTGAATGATTACCTGATCACCGGCAAGTTTGTTTATTCAGAAAATGGCGATCAACGTGTTGTCGAGCCGTCAAACGAATTCCGGCTGTTTGCCACGGCGAACCCAGTGAGTTACGCGCAAAGAGAACGGCTTTCGCAGGTGTTTGTGTCGAGATTCAAAGTGCACTATCAACCCGAGCTGAGCGAAGAAGACCTAATTGAGATTTTGAGCGGGCTGTTCGACATTCCCGCTCATTTAGCGTACTCGGTGGCGTTTTTCCACATTACCCTGCAGGAACAAGCGGACTCGAAAGTCATCGGCAAGGAGGAAAAGGAGGCGTACATATTCAGCTTGCGCGACTTGATACGGCTCGGGAGGCGATTAACGCCCGCTATAAAGGCGAATGCACCCGAACCAGCGCTTTTGGAGCTCCTCGCTAGAGAGCTGTCAGATATTTACGTGGCACGCGTCCGAAACGGCGACGAACGGGAAGCTCTTATAAAGCTTGTCGACACGCTCTTTGGCATTAAAACTGAGAGCACGACCATTGAGGACGTTCTTGCTATCAGTGCTGGGCAGTTGGAGCAGTTCTTAACGGACTTGTCGGTTACTCGCGGTCGCCACCTTATTCCTGGTCAAGAGGCTAACATTGTCCCGACTAAAACGCAGAGATATACACTCGCGAGCGTTGTCAAAGCGCTCTTTTTCAATGAGCCGATTCTTTTAGTTGGCTACCCTGCTTCAGGCAAAACGACGTTGATACGCTACCTTGCACGGGAGAAGAAAACGGACCTTTACTACGTTAACCTATCATCAGATTCAGGTCTTGAGGAACTCTTGGGTGGCTATACGCAAAGCCGCAGCGGCAAATGGCACTACAAGCGAGGACTGCTGTTTAAGGCTATCAAGAAGGGCGCGTGGCTTTTGATTGACGAGGCAAACCTCAATCCTCTCTCTGAGTATCTCAACACGTTATTAGACTTCGGCTACGTTGCCGATGAACAGGGAACCCTCTTTGAACTACATCCCAATTTCAGGTTGTTTTTTTCCATCAATCCTCCTAAAATTCACCCGTCGCGAAACGTGCTCTCTCCCGCGCTGCGCACTAGGTTCAATGAGATTTGGATCGAGGAAATCACTGACCCAGAAGAACTAGCTGAATTGGTCGAGAGCTGGAAGCACGCGCAATCACCGATGTGAAAAAAAGGCGTTTGTCAGAGTTTACCCCAATCGAACCCGTGCTAAGCCTGTCGCGAGCGAGCTGTTCGCGACGTGCTGGCTGATCTTTTAGGGTGCTTCGGCAAAGCGGTGTTCGGTGCGTCAGGCTTGGACGAAGGTCAAGTGTTATTATCGCTGCGTCAGTTCTACGATGTGTGGGGGGCTTCGCTGTTGCAATAACGCTTAAGTAACCGCCCAGTCACGTTGAGGTAATGACTGAAATTGCGCTCATTTGGGATCGGCCGCTTCTTTTTGAGAAGCTGTTTGTGGAGTACGGTTTCGCTTGCGAGCGCGTCTCTCCATTGCAGATCGGCAGCGCGTACTCGCCTAAGTTCGAGGTGGCAATCCTCCCTGTGGGTTTTGGGAATCCGGCTTACAGCACCGTTGCAAAATCAGTGAAAAGCCTTGGAACGCCGCTTCGCGAGTTCGTGCGAAAAGGGGGATCACTGGTCGCGTTCAGCCCGTACGTTGACGATTATGACTTCGGGTGGCTTGGTCTTCCATGCCGGTTCAGGCTGTTACCGCGGGATGAGCTCGTGAAAATGGCTATGAAGAGGGAACATGCGGCAACACAGATCGTTGATGTCCTTGAGGCCCACACAGATGGGTACCTGACCGGCGCGATAGAACACGATGTGATTCTTGAGACAGAAGACGGTGCGGTTTTGACCGTGACGTTGTCAGATAAAGGGCGCTTCATACTGTCGACGATTCACGAGTTTCCAGCACGGCGATTCATCGCATGGGCTCTCGAATCAGCGCGAGCATAGCTCGAAACAGGCGTCATTTCTAACGGCGTCGTCTGCTGGCGAGCAAGAATCCGAAACTCGCCACCACTCCGACAGCGACTATAATCGGCACCGCCAGCTGACTCACGAGCTTCTCGCTATCAAATGTATTCATTTGATCATTAATCACGCCGCCGTGTGCCATCTCCTGAGTCATAACTCCCTGGCTCGAGGCAGCTGACGTGCTGACCACGTGCAATGTCGAAGTATCGTGCGTGAGGGTTGCGTCTGAGGATTCGTTGATTACTATGCGCCCGGTGTCACTTGTGGCATACGTTTGAATCAGCGTATCTGTAACGTCGCTTGAGTCCGTGCCTACGGACACTCGCACGTGATGATCGTCGACAAAGCCCAGCGTTTGCTGTGGTTCGTAGGGCACCCATCCTATGTCAGGATAGTACACCTCGATCCAAGCATGCGGCCCGGCGTTCCAACTATAGCCGTACGTCGACAGGTAATTACTTACGGTGATATCCCCGCCCACGAGATAGCCGCTCACATAGCGCGCTGGAATTCCGACGCTCCNNGCGGTTTTTTTGATGGCTGAATCGTTTGATTGCACGTACTTCGAAGGAGCGAGGTATTCGCTGGCGCTCTGATCAGAAGAGTTGAGCCTGATGGGTAGCTGTGACTCTGAATTCAGCCCCGCAACCTGTACGTCGATGGTCAAATTCGCCGCTATTGTGTAGCTTAATCTTGGTGGCGGGTTTAGCCACGTCGCCGTGATTCCTCCGTCCGTAGCTGTTGCCTCGTCGGGTTTCCTGCTATATGAGATGCTAAATGACAGCACTCTCTGTGAGTATGCGAAGAGACTCGCATTCAGTACCGTTGGAATCTGGATCACTACTTTTTGAGTTCCTTTGGGAACGATGATGTCGCGCGTTGTAGTATAGTGCACAGTGCTCGCCATGGTACCTTGGCAAATCAGGGCGTTTCCCGATACTTGCAGCGGCGCTAAAAAAGCAATCGCAATAAGCGCGCAAGCAATAGTCTTCATTTGGAGGGCACACCGAAGAATAACCAGGACAGTACGCGCATGCTTTTTTGCACGTACTTAAAGGTTGGGGGCCCGAGTTGCCTGTTGATGCCGCGTAGCGGCCTTAGTTTTGAGCCTTAGCCGAGTATCATGTGTTTGCTCATCGGCTTTCGCGGTTAACGATCGAGCTTGACATAAAGCGGTTTGACTGCGCACGTACAAAGATTGCCGCATCGGAATGCTTATAAACCTTAGTTCCTCGTTCTTAACTAGAACGACGGAGGCAATTGCGCTTGAACTCTTGCACAGCCCGTTGTTGTTCACTTCGTATAAGCTGATCGCTGGGTCCGAACCCCGAATCCGATATTCTGACGAACAAGAAAAGCCACTCACATGAATTACAGAAAGCTTGCCGCGATGCTCCTCATCGCTTTAATTACGCTTTCGGTGTACGGAGCCGTGATCCACCAAAGTAGCTCTGTGGCCGCGTCTCCGATAAATGCGACAGGCGCGCTAAATACATGGAGCGTAGCGCCGATAAATCCCGCATTCACTCAGTATCTAAAGGATCAGGCGGCGGGAAACGCGACGACCACCGTGAGCGGGCACGAGGTAGGCCTCGTCCCGCCGACCGTTAATTTCTCTACCCTTACAGGACCGAGCGTGCGCGCGGCGGCCGTTCCCCTCGTTGGGTACCCATCGTCCTACGATTTGCGTGCGCTCGGCAAAGTCAGCCCCGTGGAGGATCAAGGCCAGTCACCTGCGTGCTGGGCGTTTGCCGCGTACGGCTCGCTCGAGTCGTATCTGCTCCCGACGCAGTGGAGCTTTTCAGAGAATAACATGAAGAATCTGGCCGGATTCGATCTGACGTGCGAAGACGGAGGAAACCAGCAGATGGCAACAGCGTACCTCGCCCGATGGGGCGGTAGTATGCAGAGCGGCCCGGTTACTACCGCGATCGACCCGTTCAACCCGACATCGTGCACCGATACGTCGTCGCCCTCCGTACAACAGCACGTCCAAAACGTGCTCTTTCTGCCGTACAGAACTAGTTCGACCGATAACAACAACATAAAATGGGCACTGCAGAATTACGGCGGCGTTTATGCCACCATGTACATCGATACGAGCTCGAGCTACTATAACTCAAACACAGCGGCTTACTACTACGGTGTTTCGGTAGGATCAAACAACAACACCCCTAATCACGCCGTGACTATCGTCGGCTGGAATGATTCCTACTCAGCCAGTAACTTCCCCAACCACCCGCCGGGACCGGGCGCTTTTATAGTTAAAAACAGCTATGGCACCAGCTGGGGGAAAAATGGTTTCTTCTACGTTTCGTACTATGATACTCAGTTCGCTACGTCAATTGTGCACAAAGGACAGCAATGGGCTCAGCCGCCCACCGTCTTCACTGCTCAACCAACGACGAACTACAACACCAATTACCAATACGATCCGTTAGGGTGGGTGACTAGTGTCGGTAGTACAGATATCGGTAGTTCCACCTCCAATACGGCGTGGGGTGCGAACGTATTTACCGCGAAGTCTAACCAGTCACTGTCCGCCGTCAGTTTCTATGCTGGTTCAGTGAACACGCAGTATCAAATATACGTCTATACCGATCCGACCTCGGGCCCCATTGGCGGCACCATGTATACGGGCCCTAACGGAACGATAGCTATGCCCGGCTACTATACCATCCCGCTCAATACGACCGTCCCGCTCACAGCTGGCCACAAGTTTTCCGTTGTCATAAAGATTACCACCCCGGGAAACAACAACCCCATTCCCGTGGAAACTACTCTGTCGGGCTACAGCACGGCCACGGGGCAACCGGGACAAGGCTACTTGAGTGCAACTGGGACATCATGGACCGATGCAACGCGGGTCGAAACGAATATGAGTATCTGCATAAAGGCATTTACAACGAACGTCCCTCTGGTCGGCGCGCCCGTCGTCGGAGCACCTGCTGTGACCGCGCAGAATGCAAACAGCCTCGACCTCTTTGTGCGCGGCACCGACAACGCCCTTTGGTATAAGTACTGGACGGGCACGATCTGGACGGCGTCGACGTCTCTCGGCGGGACGCTGACGTCGTCACCCGCTGCTACATCGCCGTCGTCTAGTACGATCGACGTCTTTGTGCGCGGCAGCAACGGCGCCCTCTATGAGAAGACTACCACGAATAATGGGGCCTCCTGGTCCAATTGGTCCAGCCTCGGCGGGCAACTTGCCTCAGGCACCGGCCCTGCCGCAGACGCGCGCGGTCCAAACAGCCTCGACGTCTTTGTACAGGGCACCGATAATGGCCTCTACTACACGCACTGGAATGGCGCGACCTGGTCGGCGTGGAAATCCCTCGGCGGGACGCTGACGTCGTCACCCGCTGCTACATCACCGGGTAACGGTACGATCGACGTCTTTGTGCCCGGCACCGACAACGGCCTCTGGGAGAAGACCTACAACGGTGTGTGGTCCGGCTGGACGTCCATCGGCGGTATATAATGCCGTCACCTACTTTCCGCTCTGGGTAGTACATTACCCGCGCGTGTGAGCCGCCCGCCACCAAGAGACGCGCCCCGCCAGTAGTACGGATATGGTCTGGACTGCTCGTGTCCCCCCTTGTAAGCGTCAGCGTATCAAGCTGTCCGCTCAAGTATGCGATCGTCGGTCAGTCGGTCACTTATGGCCACCTTCAAGAGCGGCACAACGGCCCTGTCGTCCAAGTCCGTCTACCACTGCCTCAACAGCGTCTGCTACAACGACTCGACGATATATACTGACGCTAGCGGCAAGATTACTTTCACACAGAAGCGGGCGGCAGCCGGTGCGCACCTCTAGTACACAAACTTCGCGGCAAAAACTTCTATTTAGCATCGATGAGCACAGTCGTGACGATAAGCTGCATTGTCTATCGATGCTCGATCATCCACTCATTCATAGACAAAGTTTCAACCAGTTTGAGTCTGCATTGTTTTACGAGCCGCAATTCTGAGCCTGGCTGAACAATTACTGGCGTGCCCAACGCACAAATTGAGGTCACAAAAAAGCGGCTGGAGTTTTACAATAATTAGGAGTGAAGCCATTCAGCTTAGACAACAATCCCGAGCACGAACAATAGTATTACAAGCAAAGCTCCGGGTATCCCGGCCAAGGCGCAAATAATTATGGTAATCAGGTTTAGGGGTACAAGAAGTCCAATGAAGTTCGCCAAAGCCAGAACGATGATACCGAGGATCGAATTCACTGCCAAGTACTTTCCATATCTGGCCCCTAGCTTGACCAGAAGGTACAGCACGATCAGGACCAGAATAGCTACGACGAGCAATCCTATAGCACTAGTGACGTCCATCAGGCCAACTTACCTAGTCAGAAGCAAATAGTTTTCGATCTCGGCTTTTTGGCTGAAAGATGTCCAGGCATTAGATAGAAAGCAGCGATTGCAATCTAGGCAGCGAGGGAATCGTTGCAGGGCGAAAGCTAACGCTAATTTTTACGCAAAGCAGTGTATTGACACCTGTCCCATCGCACGTTGACGCCGAGAGTTGCCCGTAAACGCTGGTTGCCTACTCTCCAGCAATCAAATGTTTATGAAACCAGTGTAAACAAAACCTAGGCCAAGTATGGACAAGAAAAAGCCACAACTTATGAGAACGATTCGGTAGGCTCTGTCACCAGCAATGGCAGCTCCTCTGTCGGTACAGATGGAAACGAATCCGTACCACGAGAAATCTGAGGCCCAGTGACCAATGAGGAACGCAGCCAGCCCAATCACTCCCGCGAGTCTCAGACCCTCGAACACAAACGCCGCTCCGACCGTAAACCACCACATAAAGAAGAATGGATTCGACAAGCTGGTTATTATGCCGTTGTGGATAGGCCCGTACGCAAGCGTCGGTTTTTCGGCAGCCGTCTGGATGGAGGCGTTCCTTTGGCCACTCTTTACCAAATTGATGCCCATGAAGACAAGAAATGCCCCCCCAATAACGCAAATTGCAATAAAAGGCGCTTTTAGTCCTATGATCTGGCTGAGGCCTAGACCGAGAAGCACGACCATACCAGTCTCAGCTACTACATGACCGAAAACTACACTCGTTCCGGCCTTGTATCCCTTTTTGAATGATTCGGTTATTGAGACCGTAAGCATTGGGCCTGGCACGATTGCGCCAGAAAAACCTATCAGAAAAGCTGTGAAACCAAAAGCGAGGAGTTCAACTATCGTCTAGCTCACCTATTTGGCGTTTGATCGACCTTCCGTCCTCGGAGCGTTTTTCCTAAGCGCCGAAGTTTATAGTAGTTGACTTTATACAATGCTTGCACAATTCTTTTTTGCCGGGCTATAAGTTCGCCGCAAAAACAGCTGCGCAAGCAAATTCTCTTATCTGCGTGTTTTGCTCGTTGTCAAGAAAGCGTTAACAGGAGACAGCAAGTCCAGTCATTCTGAACAGAACAAGACACAGACGCAAGTTGCTGATCAAAGTCGAGTTGCTTCCGTTTTTTAATTCTTAGCCGCGAAGTACGGCTTGTCGGCAGGGACACGAGAACCTTCAAGGCCAAAGAATTCGTACTTTGAGGTGACATACAAGTGCTCCGCCTTTTGCGGCTCACCTCGTGTCGCAACAACTTCTCCGACAAACACAGTATGGTCGCCTGTCTCGAACTGCCCGACTACTTTACATTCATGTGCAACGGTCGCTCCTTCAATCGTCGGCACCTGCACCGCGACAGAGTCGATCAATGAGAGGCCCGCTTCTTTGATCTTGTCGATATCTCGTCCCGATCTCGTGCCGCAAAACCACGCGGCTTCCGCCTGTTCTGCACTTGGATAGTGCACCACAAACTCCTTGTGAAAGTCAATTCCCGCGTGCGAATAGCGCGAATGATCAATGGAGACCATCAGCAAGAAAGGGTCAAGTGACGTGCGCGTCACCCAAGATACGCCGAGTGCGTTCGGTCTTCCGTTTGTGTCCAGCGACGTTACGAGGCTATAGATCATTGGCGCAGCGAGCGTAACGCCTTGATTAGGGGTTAATGTTTGCATCGTTTAGCTCCTCACGATGAATATGGCATCTCTAGCTTATGAGGTCTTCTCTCTATTGACAGAGCTTTCGGTGTTCCACCGCGACGGATAAAAAAGCGTGAACGGTTCCCACGGACCTTTGTCCGCTCAAGTAAGACGTGGACGATTAGCACCCATCAGGTTTCCCGCTGTGATCGCAAACAATAATTGTGTAAAGCCCTTATGAAGATGCGGTGATTTGAGTGAACGTTCCCGACACGCTTGATAACGCAGATCTATGTGTCTGTCCGAGTTGTCCGACCCGAAATGAATGCATGATGCAACAGGAGCAGAGGTTGTTCTGCACTCGCGGAAAAACAGACTGCGAACTTGCGCGTAAAGGGTGTTTCTGCGGCGGATGTCCGCTAGAAAACGAATACCAGTTTTCTGGACTCTATTTCTGCGAAACAGGTGCAATACGTAATGTTTAGCGCGCCCTGCGGCCGCTCACGGACCTCGACCAGCCCGCGTTGCGTGTCAGCGTGCTGCGCTGGCGCCCCGTTCAGTTTCACAGCTTAGAAATTGGACTCTATACCCAGTCGCTCATCGCGGATTGAAAATCCGTTGTGAAACCAGTGTGCGCAGTGATCATCAGAGATATGTTCTTGAGTTGCGCCAACTTTTTTACTGATTCGGTTTGTGTGGCGATGTCCATGGTCATCATGTCTCTCAGGTGTAGCCTTGAGGAGGGACGAACCTTGC
>PLGY01000067.1 GCA_003139855.1 Candidatus Methanoflorens stordalenmirensis | reverse complement strand
CAGAACGTCGTTTCGTGGGAGATAGGATTTCATTTCGCAGGACCGGTACCAGGCGAGCGCTTCCAGAAAATTTGGGACAAAGCGTATGGCGGATTCATGCTTGAAATTGACACCAACTACGGCGCTAACCACTGTGAGCTTACCCTGTACCGCGCTACGACCGGCGGCAGCGGCGCGCGGTGGTACATACCCACTACTACTCCACTCCGCGCAGGCCACAATTACTACATTCAAATTTCGTGGAACATGAGTGCGGGCCCGGGACACGAATCCTATCCGACGATCTGGATCGGTGAGGACGGAAAAGCTCCGGTGCTTCAAACGAGCTGGGACGAGAGCGGCGGCGCTCTTAGCGGAACCGGATCGTGGTACAACGACGCAGTGGGCTCTGCGAACATAGGAAACACGGCTTCAGACGTTGGCCACAATACGTCAGTGAAGCTTGATCCGCTCAACGGCGGCATCTTTGTGTATCGGCAATTCAACTCAATCGTTAACTTTAGCAACGGTGGAAACTGGAACACCGATAAACTGCGCTGGACCTAGGGCGGTTGTGGCAGAGACCCCCGACTGCGTGAGGGCGCTTCTCGAAAAGGCGAACGAGTACCCCGAACGCATTATTTTACTTCCACCAAAAGGGCGGCACCATTAGCTAACGTGTGTGCCGCGTATGCGGTAGCACTGCAACGGTGCTCGCGCCGACTATACCAAAACTACACCAAAACTACACCGCAACGCGGAAGCTAACACGCTGTTGAGCGAGGCCATCGCCGCTTGCCTTAAATTGCCCGCGCCATCGTCCAATAAAATTATAAACATATTTTTATTTTAATTACTAAATTTATCTTGTTAGCTTTCTCGCAGCTACGATTTTGTTGGTAAATCCTTTTTCTAATCTATGCGCTTGTTTGCTGAAATAGGAATATCACGCGTAATTTCTATAACATCGCCCGCGTGCCACTGCTTCGCTTAGTTTTATGTGGGATGATTTACAATACATGAGACGTGGTGCTGAGGCCGTCTAAATCGGCCGTAAGGCCGTCTAAATCGGTCTTATCGATAAAAGTTCATATAGAAGAGCGAAAAAATTAGAAAGCGAAACAAAAGTATGTGGAGACGGTCAAGCGCCAACGGCGGGAACCTTGAAGCGCGTAGCGACCGCCAGCACGCGGTACACTGTTACTGACACCCGGTATAAAAAATGTCGGGTCCTGTTTACTGCGTGTGGTCCTAGTCGTTTTTCCGTCTCTTAAGGAGACGAAATGGAAACAACACGTAGCAAACTAGCATTACTGCGAGATGACGGCGGTGATAAAGACGTTGATATTCACCCCGGACTTACGCACGATCCCGGCGCTATGGCAAAAGACTTAGTCGCAGCGATCGGGATGGCCATTTCTAGCGTGAGGTATGGCTCTTGCCGACGAGCGGGCGTTCGCGCTGTTCGCTCGCATGATGCAGCAGATGAGAGGAACTATGAGAGATAAAGAGGCGCGAGAGCGGTTTATGGTGCTCAGGGCCCAGAACAACTCCTACGCGGCGATCGAGCGTGAGCTCGGCGTGACGAAAAAGACGCTCATCGCGTGGGGCAGGGAGTGCAGGGAAGAGATTGAGAACTTGGAGGCGATCGAGTACGAAGCCTTGCAGGAGGAGTACGCCCTCACCGCGCAGGCGAGAGTCGAGCTCTTCGGTGAGGAGCTGCGGCGCGTGAGGAATGAGCTCGCAACGCGCGATCTTAGCGAGCTGTCGACGCCGAAGCTGTATGACCTCTTGGTTAAGCTGAGCGCTCAACTGAAGGCGGAGGTCATGCCACCGCTCGTGCGCAGCGACGACGAGGTGCAACGGCGTCTCGCTGTGCGCGAGCTGTTGGACCGGATAAGCGCCGTGGGTGATAAGACGCGCGGATCCGGCCCGAAGGTCGGCACCGGAGACGGCGAAGTCAAGGCACGCGACCTCGTGAATCTGCAGCTCGAAGCGTACCGCGCGTACGTGGCAGGCGAGATAGACGACACGACCGCCATTCGGCGAGTCGGGATGCTCGCCCCCCTTCTGAAGGCCATTGACGAGGCCGAGCTGCAGGAGCGGCTCGAGCGCATCGAGCGCGTCCTTGGTACTGACGGGGTCTAGGGACCGATATGGCAGCACGAAGCGCAAAGCGCCTCCAGCGCGCGCTGAACACGGCCTCTGGGCGTGAGAAGGGGCTTTTGGTGGCAAACGCGAAGGCGCACCTCGAAGTGCACTTGACCAATCTCATCACGTTAGACGAGGTGCAGAGTCTGCGACGGAGCATTGTCTCTAAGGAAGAAAGCCGCAGCTACAACAAGATGCTTGATGCAGAACGCGTGATGAGCTTCCACATCTCGAATACGAAGGTGTTATACCTGCAGCTGCGCGAGCGGCTCGCGCATCTCGGCGGCCTGTTCTTGCTCTTTAAACAGCACGTCTTCGTCGAGGAATACTTGAACTTGCTGAGCAGCACGATGAAGGACAAGCAGATGCTGCTGGGGCATTCGAGTCTTAATGTCACATCCGTCTACCTACAATTCAAAGAGGGCGATTTGAAGGCCGTATATGACGCGGTGCCGTTTTAAGCAAGCCATTCTCGCGAGGCAGATTAGGTCTTTGCCGCCACTCTTTAGCGACTGAGACTGCAGAAAGGAACTATGCCATTGCACAGGCGCTGATCGTCTGCGGAACTCTCGCATTCGTTGCGATCGTTATCGCGACGTTGGCCGTTCGACGATTCGGAGATTAAAGTATGACCGAATGGTTTCGGCGCTGCCATGCGATGGCTGTACTTGAATGGATAACGAGCGCAGTTATATTTATGTTAGATGAACCTATTACACTGTATTAGATTGAAATAAGGTGATATAAGTTGAATAATCAGAAAAATGAACAGACGAGCTGCATAGACGTGCGCTATGTGCGTGACAATATGGGAGCACCTAAAACGCTGACTGGAGCGGTGTGTGTGGCGCTCAACAAGAATATAGGGAGAAAAGAGCGCAAGGTTGACCTTATCTTCATGCCGCAGGAGAAAGGTTCGTTTTCGGTGAGGAGCACTACTGAACTAATGAACATTCTCGAGAGCTGGAAGGTGTCGTTCGAAGAGCGAAAGCGCGTTTTTGACTTCGTTGCTGAGCGGTTGCGTATGCTCGCTGGTGAGGGTACAGTTGCGTAGTATCGTGGCTGTTTATGACCGAAGCAGGAGGCGCGGGTAGCTGAAAAATTATACGTTCTAGGGGATATTTAGGGCCATGTCAGCGCGAGCTTGATAAGTTATACACTCATCGACAACGGATGACGATTTTATCGGTATTTTAAGCCCCTAATCCGAGCGAACGGGGCCCGTGCAGCGTTCCTTTTGCTGGCCGCTTGAACTACCATCTGGGCTGGGCAGTAAATGCAACGGAATCTCATAACGTTGAACTTCGCTCTTCGTGATAACTGTCTTCGAATACTTCTAGCACCGAGATCGCAAGCTTTTCTGCGTCGTGCGTGCACATCACCTGCTCCAACACCTCAATGATTTGGCGGAGAGGTGGCTCTTCCGCGTCTGGGCGTCTGCGTGGCCGTGCTAAAATCGATGTGACAAACGTAGTCAGCGTTTGAGCAAGCTGTTCTTTCAACTCGAGCGCAAACGTCCGCAGGTACGACCCGTCAAGCCGTTCGGCCCGGCCGAGGCAGTAGCTGCACGCCGCTCCGTACACTACTACGTGCCTGAGCTGAGCGTCTCGCCGGGCCCGTTCGACGCTCCCTAGCAGCCCTTCGAGTGGCATTGTGTGAATATAAGCAGCAAAGAGGTTGTGGATAGCCTGTTTCTTGTCGCCTGTTTCAGTTTGGGGACGAATTGCTCGCACACAAAGGTGTTGTATGCGGAAGGGATAACCCAACTGCAAGAACGTACTGAAAGTAAAAAAAGCTCATGTCGAAAAAATGACGAAGCGCAACGCCCTAATGCTGAACAATGATTAGCAGTTCAAGTTGGTTCCGTACTCGCTAAACTGCGAAACTATTTCATTGCCGGCTTGCCACTTTGCTTCAACTTTAGATTTAATGCATCCCTCTTTTTCTTCGCGATGCTGGGTTGCACATAATAAAAGTTGAATAATGATTCTATCACGTCTAAGTTCCACTCAGCTTCTTCGGGCTCTACGGGCACGATTTCTCCTACCGCAATGCCTTCTTGAGCATGGGCTGCGAAGTTACCTATATTGCGAACGGCATCGATGTTCTCGGCTATGCTGGAAGGCAGTTTTCCCTTAGCAATAATCATATCTGTTTCAGCCGCCAGATTATCTGATTTAAAACCTTGGTCATGGAGTATGTGTTGAAGGCACCTGCGGCTCAGCGCAGCGGAAGCTTTTGCGCTGTCTGCGATAACGAGACAAGCTTCGGCGTAATCTTCTTTAATATCGTCAGGCACTTCAGGCGGACAAGGAGGTCGCGCACTGCCCTTGGGTCTCACCATTGACAACTTTGGCTCGCGCATCGTCATATTATAAACTCCACCACTTAGCGCTGGTAAATTTGGTGTAACTTCTCCCAATAGTCTGTTTCCCTGCTCCAAGCACAAAATCAGCTTCTTGCAGGTTGGACATCTTAAAATTGCGAGATTCCAGAAACCTTCGACATCCACGCCAATCCCTAGGCGTTCAGTCTCGGGGAAGAAAGCTACCGTACAGTGCGGACACTTCATAGCTACAACCTCCGAATGTAATACCTTAAGTTTTTTGGAGGTGACCAACTTTGACAACGACAGGGCTTTGCACTTGACTTGCGCTTAGTTGCGGAAGACGAATCATAACGACTAAATGGCAGCGCCGACTTTGCACGTACTATGTTAGCCGCCGATTATTACCCAGATCTTCATCCTGACGTTACAATCCAAAACCACGAGCTGTTGGAAGTCCATCGCAGCAAAATCTCGCTCCACCACGCCAAGGTAGGATACGACTACCCGGTAATACGCCTTCCTTATACGTTTTCAAAGCTTGCAGGGCTGCCGACGCAAATCTACCAAACAGTGCACAACGGAGCACTTGCGTTCCTTATCGTAGTATCTTCTTCTAACAAGAGTGAACTAGAAAGCCAAGAGAAATCAGAAGGCTTCGCCATTAGGTCTAGATACTCGTATTTACACGGCGAAGGTCGTGTGTTCGAATCGTCTCGAGCCAATCTGTTTTTGTAAATTTGTGAAGTCTGTACCCTCACTTAAAAAAATGATTTAGCTCTTAATTTCAGATTTGAACCATGAGCAACCTATTCAATATTGCACTGCAGGGGCATAATTTTTGAGATGCACCTGTTGAGATAAAGGAGTTCGCGCAGAAGTTTGGCCGTATTCAGGTAGCCTACAAAATCCAGCTACCAAGAAAGAGCAACTCGAACAGTGACTGACTGCGATGGGGGAACTAACTACGAAAAAGAGATTAGTAGAGAAAGTTCTAAAAGAACACGGATGGCGGTCAAGAGGTTCACGCGGCTCACGAATGGCTAAAAAGATCACTCAAAGACCATCTAACCAATAATGCATGCGAGGTGAGAAACAAATGAGCGAACCCAAAATCTGCCCTGGTTGCCCGACCGGAGGAAGAATAACTGGTGATGAACCTATAATGGACCCAGGAACAGGCGTCCCTCTCAAACGTGTTATTACGCCGTGTTCAAAGTCCCGCTACCACCCTTCAATAAAAAACCCTGAGAGATACGAATACTGCTTGAAGCAGTTCAGAGGAACGCAAAAAGAGTAAACAAGGCATAAGCGCCGGTCCTGCTGTCTCTAGTTCTGAATCGGTTTTGTGTCCTATAGGCGCTAGAAGCACTGGCCAGTCGAACAGCCGGCCTTGATCGCCTTTGAGCTAACCGATGTCGCTCCTCTCTATGAAACGATAGATGGCGTGGTACAGACGAAACAGGCAGCTACGACGCTCTCAATGTATGCCGTCGTCGAGATTGCTTTTCCAAAAAAGCGCACATCTTTTTGCTGTTTAGGCACTGGATAGGCCGGGACAGTACGTACTCCATTCCGCTACCATCGAAAATCGTCGGTGAGCCCGCTAGCGTGGTACCACGGTGCGCGCAGAAGTTCACCTGTGTTGAGAAGGGGGCAGCGCAACGTCGACAAAAACGAGTTCAAGTGTTGCGTCACTTGGACGACTTTTGACAATCATTCGCGTTTGAAAACTAGGTTGGGTTCCAATTGATTCCAGCCCTCATCTATCGACAGAGGCATGTGTAAATGACTCAGATGTCTGCTATTGTGTTTATGAAACAGGGCTTTGGTCTCGGCTCTCGTCAACCCTAGTCGCTCTATGTAGCCGTTTGCGATGTTCACAATGCCACTTGTCAGGAGGCTTTTGTGTGGCTCAAAAGGAGGCGCGTTGTAACGTTCTCGTTCGCGTGTTGTGCCCTCTTGCGGACCGTTTATGTCTATATAGCAAACTTCAAGATGCGTAGCCAGCGCCTTTCTCAGTTTTTCTGCGTCTTTCTCGGCTTCTTCTTCCAGCAGCAGGGCCAGACCTAGACGAGCGTCCCGGAAACGTGCGAAGTTCCCCTCTTTGATGCCCTCCAATCCTTGCCTTTCGTATACGTTGCGTCGAATCGTGTGTAATACGCTATGCAGCTGCTCGGGCGTCTCTTTTCCATGTTTCGCTATTTGTGCAGTTCTGATCTGCTCAAAGCGCTTTCTGTCCGCTTCGGAAAATTCCTCAAGTTCGCGTTTGATCGCCCGTTGGTGCTCACCATCCCCAGCTTGTGTCATGCGTACTTCTCTTCTATCTCCAGAACGAGACTTTAAGATAGGTGTTTTGCTGCTTAGGCACACAGTTTTTCTCTTTGGCTCGTATTTCAGTGTCATACCGCAGTTTGGGCAAACAGACAGGCCACAACTGAAACTTCTCCCAACGATTTCCAGACGCAAAAGGAGAACCGACTAGCGGTCATTCCGTTGGCATCATCCACCTTATTGCCCTTGTCGATGCTGCAATTCGAGGTTTCCAAGGCTTAGCTTAAAACATATGCTTCACTATAACAGCGCCCGGTGAATGCAAAAACAGACAGGCTGTCCCGTTCGCTGGGGACACGAGACGCCGTTTTTATCGGACTAGGCTCAATGATAGGGGCGGGCATCTTCGCCGCGCTTGCACCGGCCGCGGCGGCTGCTCAAGCCGGTTTGCTTTTCGGTCTTGCTATAGCCGCTTGCGTCGCGTTCTTCAATGCCAGCTCATCAGCGCAACTGGCGCGACTCTATCCGGCGTCGGGCGGGACCTACGTCTATGCCAAAGAAAGGCTCAGCGACTTCTGGGCGCGGGCAGCAGGCTGGGCCTTCATCGTCGGCAAGCTCGCCAGCTGCGCCGCGGTTGCGCTCACGTTTGGGTACTACCTCTTTCCGGCCTATGCACGATTCTTGGCCGCTGGGGCGGTCATTGCCTTTATGGCGCTCAACTCCTTCGGGATCAAAAAGACTGCCAGCGTGACAAAGGTCATCGTCTCCATCGTCGTGCTTTCGCTCGTCGCCATTGTCGCCTTGATACTGCAGGGGCATCCGAATCTTGCGAACTTGCAACCGCTGTCTGGCTCGAGCGGGCTCTACGGCATATTGCAGTCGGCAGGAATTTGGTTCTTCGCGTTTGCCGGTTACTCACGGATTGCGACGCTTGGCGAAGAAGTGAGAAATCCCGAAACGGCTATCCCGCGGGCAATCTTGCTCGGCTTAACCCTGACGTTCCTGATCTACGCCGCGGTCGTCGTATCGACACTCCTGGTCGTAGGGCCCGCCACGCTCGCGCAAACGAACGCGCCGCTGGTGACGGCAGTACACGAAGCTGGCTTTGCCCAGTGGCAGTGGCTCGTGACGCTCGGCGCAGTGTTTGCGACGCTCGGCGTACTGCTCACCCTGATGACGGGCGTGAGCCGCACATTATTCGCGATGGCAGCGGACCACACCATGCCGTCCTATCTCGCACGAGTGCACCCCACGTACAAAGTGCCGTATCTAGCTGAAGTAACGGTGGGACTAATCTTAGTGGGCGTTGTCTTGTTCGTTGACGTTCGTTCGGCGATTGGGTTTAGCGCGTTTACCGTGTTACTGTATTACGCGATTACCAACGCATCTGCGTACACCCTGAAACCTGACGAGAGACTGTTTGGCAGGAAACTCGCAACACTGGGACTATTGAGCTGTCTCGTGCTTGCATTCACGCTGCCTCTTGCCTCGGTCATTGTGGGCAGTCTCGTGATGCTCTTAGGTTTCGCGGTTTATGGGTTCACAGATGAGAGAGAAGCGCATAAACACTCGGCTCCGGTTCGACCTGATCATCAGGTAACCGCCTATGCGGCACAAATTCACGCTCAAAAAGCGGTGCTCATTTATCGCTTGTCGCAACTGCAGCCTTTACAACTGCGAATAGGCGATAGTTCTGTGCAGAGCCTTATGTTTGATGTCAGTCGAAAAGGTCTACGGGGGGCGCTTTTCAGAGTAAGCTGTAAATTCAAATTAAGCTTATAACCAGAATCTGATTTTCAAGTAATAAAATCTATTAAGTAATTAAGAAAAAAATGCTTTAGATTGAAAAGTCGGGGGAATGGCGTTAATTTTGAATAAAGATATGCTTAAAAGCTGGAATGATGGGCCAGTAAAACAATCCATCCTTGATTTTCTAAAATCGTCCATAGAACAAGGTCCGAACTATGTTAAACCTGCAGATCGCATCGCAACGTTCGATAACGATGGGACGCTGTGGGTAGAGCGGCCGATGCCGGCCTTTCTTGATTTCCTGTTCAGAGTCTTTGCCACAACAGCTCAGAAGAATCCTTCTTTGGTGAGTGCGCAGCCTTACAAGGCTATTCTCGAAAGAGACGAAACGTTTTTTCAAAAGGCAATTGAACAAGACCATAAGGCTATTATGGCTCTTGAAGGTGCTTTTGCACGGGAGTGGTCTGGAAAAACTCCAGATGAGTTTGAAGCTGAAGTGAAAGAGTTTTTTGCTACTGTAAAACAGGAGAAATTCGCAGCTAATTTCACCAAACTGGTGTACAAGCCTATATTAGAGCTTTTCGACGTGCTGAAGAAGTACGAATACCGGGTGTTTGTGTGCTCTGGCGGCGGTCGTGATTTCATGCGTGTGATCTCTGAGGAAACATGGGGCATCTTCAAGGAAAACGTCATAGGGACCGCTTCCCAGTATGAATACAATAAGGGCACGTTAACGAGGGTTGACAAAGCTCTTGGAGGAATTGCGCTAGGTCCCGGAAAAGTCGAGCACATATTCGCCCAAACTGGACGTTTGCCTGTTTTTGCAGCGGGGAATGGTGACGTAGATATAGAAATGCTGGAATCTGCCAAATTCAGATTATTCATACACCACGACGATGAGGAACGCGAATACGCGTATGAAAATGGAGCAGAAAAACTATTCGCCATTGCTCAGGAAAAAGATTACACCATCGTAAGTATGAAAAACGACTGGAACGAGATTTTCAGATGAACGACGAACCCGACTTAACTGCTATCGATATATTGCTCAATCCTGAAGGTGGTCAAAAGCGCTGCGGAAATTAACAGAAGAATGGCGGTCTAGTTATTCTTTACAGCCTCGCTGACGCAAGCAGAGCCACCAAATTGCGGACGTTTTGCTGTTCGGCGACAAATCGCGGCGGAATGCTGCGTTGAATGAACCCCGAGATTCCAAGCAATGCTTCCATTTCAGGAGAAAGCGCGTTCATTGGTCGTCCTCTCCTATCTGGTTTCTTTTGGCTGATCAGTATCGCTTTGTCTAAAAGTCTGCTGTCTCCGGCACCTGCTACCACGACGAGATCGCGTAAGGAATTTCGGCGCTTCACGTGTGCGTTGTGACTGTACCGCTGAAGGCTTTCTGTGAGCTCAGCTTCTGATAACTTGTTAAACTCTATGACGTTGTCCACGTCGAAATATCCGATGATGTACAGAGCTTCGTTGTATTTGGCAGTTGCAAATGGCTGCAAGCCGGCGTAGAATACGAGCAGATCTCCTTTAACGAGCTTCAGCAGGTAATAGCGCTTCAGTGTCGGATCGCCGTAGGTGCAGGTGAGAAACTCGGGGTCTTCGTGCATTGGCGCGTTCTTGATGCTCGACGGAACGTAAGCTGAAAGGCGCTTTCCCTTTCTCCCAATTCTGTCGTTATACGTCGCGCCGCCAGGTGCGGGAAAGCTCTCGGGAATTGGGACGAACTCGAACGATCCATCGTCAAATATGGGACTAAGCGTCCCTCCGCACCCCTTATCGATACCGACACGCAACAATAGTGCCTTCATTGCAGCCATACAGGTGAGGCGTCTCAATAAGTCTTGCCATAGGTGATCCTCTGAAAACCGCGGTTGCTCACTGAAACGTGTGCCCTAGACAACCAAGTCGACCATCAAAAAGAAACAGTAATGAGGAGCAATGTCGTGCAACTACTCAGCGTTAAAACCAGGGGATTCAGAAATGAGCAACCAACAACCAGAGCCGAGGAGGATATACGAGTCTATCGCCGTGCCGTTCGTGTGGCTCGTTTTTCTAGCGCTATGGCTATTCTATTATGCAAGCAGCTTCAGCATTCTGCAAAACATAGGTGTCGTTCTGATATCGTTCGCCGTTGCGGGGGTAATAGAGGTCCTCGTGTGGGTTCCGTGGGCCATGCACCACGCGGACCAGCGTTAGTACTAGCGCGAAGAACTGACGAAGGCAGCACGAGCGGGGCTCTGCCGCACTAGTGTACGAATGACCGCCAGGCGTTGTTCGCCGTGCAGCGAAACAACCAGAGGAGGGCGTGAAGCGGTGAGATGCATTGCTTTGTTGCGCGGAATCAACGTCAGCGATCGAAAAACCGCAACTATGACGGATGTAAAAAGGGTTTTTGAATCGCTGAGTTTTGAAAATGTGACAACGTACGCTCAGAGTGGCAACGTCATTTTTGAGTGCAGGCGTGCGGAAAAGGCAAAAGTTGCCGCGTGCGTGGAAGAAAAGTTACACGAAACCTTTGGGTTTTCGACAAACGTACTCATCAGGACGCAGCGTGAACTCGAGACTATCATCGAGAATAATCCGCTTATCGATAGCGCAGGCGTAAGGCCCGACAAGCTGTATGTCACCTTTTTATCAGACACGCCCGACGAAACGGTCACGTCAGCCCTAGATATAAAACTCGACCAAGGTGAGAAGTTCGTAATTGTTGACACAGAAGTGTATCTCTATTGCCCGAATGGGTATGCCAGGACAAAGCTGAACAACGCGATGTTCGAAACGAAGCTGAAAACTGCAGCAACCAGGAATTGGAAAACGATAAACAAATTGCTCGTCATTTCAAAATTAAGCTAGTGTGGCACACTGGGCAATCAAGTTGGGAATTGCGGATCCTGTGACGCGGCGCCGCGACAGGTCGTGTGCTGCGATGTTGGTATCGAGTTCCAAGGGCTTTTACGCCGCCCCGGCCGTTGCTTCGACTTCGAGCATGTACGCGCGCAAGCGTATCTGCCCGCTTCGATCTGCGGGTGACAGTTCGATGCAGCGCTGTACGACCTCGTTAAGAAAGGCGTCGCGCTTCTGCGCAGGAATCTGGTCGGTGTATCGATGCCACGTCGATCGTGCGTATCCCTTGAGCGCGTCGGCATCCCGATGCATTACTTCTTCGTTGACGAACTTGAAGCGCCGCAGCACGAAGCCGGCATCCGTAAGCAGTTGTTCGCATTCGTCTGCAGTATACGCCCTGTGCTGCTCGAATCCATCAAAATACGTTCTCCACGTCGGACGGTCCATAACCTCTTTTCGCGCTAGGTGCAGCGGCGACCTGATCGGCGCTGTGGCGTGTCGTTTTGCCACGATTTGAGCCGCAAAGCGCCCGCCAGGCGTGAGGCTTTGCTTGATGCCGCGCACCGCAATCGGCAGGTCTTTAACCCAGTGGAGCGACGCGAACGCGACGACGACGTCAAACTCGTTGCGGAACGTGAGCTTCGCTGCATCTCCATAACGAAATGACAGGTTCGGATGCGCCGATTGGGGGAACGTCATCCGGGCGAATCCGATCATGTCGGTAGAGGCATCAATGCCGAGCACAGAGCCGTGTGGCACGCGTGTGGCAAGCTCGGCTGTCACTTTTCCGTCGCCACAGCCGACGTCCAAGATGCGCTCGTTACCGGTAAGCCGAAGCCTTTCTAGTAATCCAAGCGCGAGCGCGTACTGTGGGTAGGAGTGCTCGTAATAGTCGGCGGGGTCCCATGTCTCAGTCATCTGTTGCGCTTCTCGACATGATAGGTTGTGCCCTCTCTTGATTGTAACGGCGTTATCGTGATAGGTGGCACAACCGTGGATCTCTATTGTCCGGCGGGTATGTTAGGACAATGCTGATCAACGCGATGTTCGAAATGAAGCTGAAAATCGTAGCAACAACGAGCATTGGAAAACGATAAACAAATTGCTCGTCATTTCAAAATTAGTGAGGCACACTGGGCAATCAAGTTGGGAGTTGCGAGGATTCGGTCACGCGGCGACGAGCATCGCAAATGAGAACGGACCGCCTCTAGCAGGCGTGTTCTACGCACTCAAAAGACCCTTCGCAAACACACGGGCGTTCTCCAGATCCTTTTCGTCCGGATGTCCTTTGTTCTTGCCGCCAATAAACGCGAGCGCCCCTTTCCAGTCTCTGTTTAATCGCAGCGCGCCTGCGAACTCGCCAAAGCAGGTGAACTCGCCGGCGATGTGACAACCTTTCTCAGTAAGCTTCTCCTTGATCTGCTTGTGGTTGACCTCTCGAACGTTGCCGCAGGTCGAAAAAACGAATACGTCTTTGTCCATAGCAGGCATGGCTTCGATCAGTTCGATCAGCGCCTTGTGGTGCTTTAACCCGTAGATGCCCGAGCCAAAGCCGATGAGGTCGTATCCTGCCAGCTCTTCCGGCCGCACGTCCTCGACCTTTGCGAGCTGTGCGTTCAATGCATCCGCCATGGCCTTTGCGACCTTCTCGGTGTTCATGCGATGGTAGGACTTGTAAACGATAAGGGTGTTCATTATCGTATTCCCTGCTTGCCTGCTCCAGCGTTTTTAACTTTTCAAGCCCTCAGTTTCCAGCGCATACGACAATAACTTGTATGCGTCCCCCTCTGAAATAACTCCGCTCTTAAGGGCGCGCCCGGTTGAACGGGCAACCTTGGCAATAGCAAAAAAAGAGGGGTCTTTCGCTATCATCTTTTGAATCGCTGCTGTTCTCGCCTTCTGTCCTTCTCGCTCTTCGACCTGTTCAGCTTCATTAATCTCGCTCAAAAGCTCGAGCACGCGCTCCTTTTCTGATTCGCCCCAGTCAGAGGATTTAATCAACCCCTGGGCCTCCTCATAGCCGGTCGAATAACTCCCCTTGGTTATTTCGTCATACTGCGCGTCGAGGTTCTCCTCTAGTTGCTTGATTATCTCATTCTTATTCGCCCAATCAGACGCCTTCATAGACTCTATCGCCGATTTAATAGCTTTTACATCCTTTTCTACCATATTCATTACCCCCCTTTTTTGCATATCTTTTAGTGCTGTCATAATCTCGTCAAGCGCCTCAAACTTTTGCAATTCAATCATAAGTTTTTGGTTCTCGACGGCACCATACGCCTTGATGAGAGTTGAAACCAAATACGCGCTCTTGTCGCCAGTTCTCTTGGCGTTTTCGTCAAGTTCATCAGTGAGCGATGCTAATTTATCTAAGAGATCTCTGAGANNGCGTGTTTTTATTTTTTTCAAAACCGACGGCTTGAGATAGCTCTTACAATAATTAGGGCCCCTTTAGGCGTTTTTGTGCTAAGAGAAGAAGGGCAATCCAAGCAGGAGTGCCGTAGCAATTTTTGAGTAGGTCCGGCCAGGCTAGCACCGCGTGTTGATTAAAGCACAAAAAAACACCCTGACAGACGCTGTGTAAAACTGCTTATTGTAATCTTGACCCTACTCGTAGCGATCCTAATAGCTAGGTAAGCCCAATTAACGGCACGCAGTGCCGCGCTTCTAAATGTACCTGATATGCACTCTGAAGCATGATCGAACGTTCATAGTGGTGGGCAAGGCGGCGAGAATGTGTAAGCACGCGACATTATGATGGCGCTACGCGCGCCGATTCGATCACAATTCTTTAGAGAACTCAAAGGTTTGTGCTTCGTCAATTGGCTCTTTCATTCGCGATGTACGTGGCCATGGCCTTGTACTGTAACTTCATATTCGCGATCGCGTGCGTATTTCTTAAATTAAAGGCGATCGTGCCGTCGCCGGACAGTGGCGGCACGCTCAGAATCTCTGCATCGTCCACGAGCAGGAGCAGTATGTTATTGAAGTTGAACATCAGAAACGTCTCCTCGAGGGGCTGCATGAACTCCTTTTGGTTTAGCGAGTTAAGCTTTGACAGCATTCTTACCACTTCAATGGTGTTTACCACCTGAACGTGTGCCCGATCCGATTTGAGAACCTTTTTCAGCAACCGCTCCGCGCTCGGGTCGTCGGAAAACACGATAATATCCAGGTCAAGGTTCGTATTAGCAAGTGGCGTGAGATGCTTAACATACTGGTCCGATGCGATCAGAAATACGCTTTTCTTGGCGTTTTGAAGCATATCGCGGATCTTGTGTTCGATGCTCTTCTTGTTGAAAACGAACCACAACGAATCTGAGGACTGGGCCTTGACCTGGCTCGTATCAAGCGCGGCGAAACGATCTTTCGCGTCCTCTTTCGCTTTCACGTACGTATCTATGAGTATCTCCAGGCCGATTTTTGGCGGCACTGCCTGGTAGGTGATGGGCTTTGAGTTCACGAGCACGATGAGCCCTTTGTCCTCCAGCGACCGGAGACTTTCATAGGTGCCCGGCTTGGAGAGGCCTAAAAAATCGATCAGCTCCTTGACTTCCGCGTTGTTCATCATCACGAGCGCGACGTAGACCCTCGCCTCTGACTCGAGCAGTCCGAGCGCCCGTAACGATTGTATAAGGTCTTGTGGAATTTTGTCCATGGCGATTCTCATTTTGATAAAAGTAGTTAATTAACTAACAACTTTGCATAACTGATATATATCACTGGTGTATCCATCAGACTAGCCTAAAATGTAACGAACGAGTGGTGGCAATTCGATTGAACCCTCACGTGATTGAACGAGGAAAGAGGGCAAATCGGGCGCTTGCCATGCGTCACATCTCAAAGAAGGTCGACACGTGAACGAGACGGCACACAACAACACACGGACTCGCACTGGTGGCACACGAGCTGGTACAGGAATTTTAGTGCTCCTCTCACTCATCGGTCTCATGGTCCTGTACACGGAAACGATGATTATCGCCGCCCTGCCCACGATACAGGCTCAGTTTAATACCACCACGGCGTGGACCGCGTGGGTCGTGTCGATTTACCTTCTCGTCAGTTCCGTGGCAATCCCTATATTTGGCAAGCTCGGGGATTCGTATGGGAAAAAGAAGTTCCTTCTCGTAGCTCTGATCTTTTACACGATTGGCGTCACCGGCAACGGCTTTGCGTGGAGTTTACCATCGCTGCTCGTATTCAGGGCCATTCAAGGGGTTGGATTAGGGATATTCCCGCTCGAATTCGCGATCATCCGAGACGAATTCCCACCTGAGAGGGTACCAGCCGCGACGGGGATTATAAGCGCGATGTTCGGCGTCGGCGCGGCAATAGGGCTGGTCATCGGCGCATGGGTAGCAAGTAACTACGGCTGGCAGACGACGTACCACACCGTCGTACCCGTGGCAATTGTGCTCACCATCTTAGCTGCGTTCACGCTGAAAGAGTCCCCCATTCGCACCCCTTCACGGGTGGATGTACTTGGAGCCACGACGCTTGCGGTTACCATCGTATCCTTCCTCATCGCGATGACTGAGGGCACGACGTGGGGGTGGGCTTCTGCGGGGATCGTTGGCCTGTTAGGGCTGACGCTCGCGTTTATCATACTCTTCCTCGTTATCGAGTCGCACATCCGCGATCCGCTGATAGACCTCACCTTGCTGCGCAAGCGAAACGTGTTCTTCCCCAATATTGCCTCCTTTATCGCCGGTCTGATGAATTTTATGCTGTTCTCGACCATCGTGTACCTCATGGAGTTGCCGCCGCCCATCGGATTCGGTGCCGACATCTTCCAGGCCGGGGTAGTTCTAGCGCCGGGCGCGATCTTCATGCTAGTCGCGTCCATAATCGCCGGTGCGCTCGTCGCGAGACGTGGTGCAAAGCTGCCGCTCTTCATCGGCGCGGCAGTTCTCGCAGCAAGCTTCTGCTACTTTTACGTATTCCGAGCAACGCAGCTGCAAATCGCGCTCGGAGTTATCGTTGCGTTTATCGGCGTCGGCTTTATGTTCACCGCGATGATTAACGTCATCATACAATCTGTTCAACAATCACAAACGGGAGAAGCAACCGGAATGAACACCCTCTTCAGGACGGTAGGCGGCACCGTAGGACCCATTATTACGGGTGTCTATCTCGCCCAGTACGTTTCACCGCTCATCATTCAAACGTCCCGGGGCCCTGTAATGGGCCCGCTCCTCCCCAATGCAACGGCATTCGATTACATATTTTTGACCGGCTTCGGCATTGCCGTCATAGCAATGCTCGTCACGCTCCTGATCAAAGGTCCGGTGAAAGTAGAACAGCCAGAGGAGTTGAGGGCCGTTGAGGAATCTTGACCAGTGGCGCTTCAAAGAGTCGCGCGGCAAGGGCAGAGGAAGAACAAGCGGAGAACGTCACGCAGTGATCACGTGCCGGGCGTATCAGAAACTTGTGTAGGTATACGCGTCGTGCGGCCCTTTATCATACGGTGATTCCAAATGCCATACGAATGGACTACGAAAAATAAGGCGATTGCCGCAGCAAAAACGCTCTGTTAGCTTAGCGAAGGCGCAATCAAAATGACAGGTATCAGAGCCAAACGTCGAGGATCTTACGGATTCGACGGCCCCTATAGCTTCCTACGGCACAGTTGGGCCATTCCACCGCTCGTCTATGATAGCTATGTCTTCCGCGTCTTCTAGCCGCTCGAGCATTTCTTTATATTCGCGAATAGGAACCACAACTACTTTCTCTCCGTGTTCATCAGTTCTGATGCGATGTCCTAATGGGGTAGTTGTCGAAGTTGCTTCACCCATAGCACTAAACGACTTAGCTTCTATCTGCATAAAGATCGTGATTAACATAGTCTGTTAAAAAAGTCGATAGCTTAGCGTGTTCCTTTTGACTATACGACAGCGCACAGGAGATTAACGCAAATCGGCAATCAACGGGCGTAGAGGCTTCCGTTTGAGAGCTGACGCAAATCTCGTTGTGTGACTGCCTTAAGAACGTCGTGCACGAGGGCCCTCTAAATTTTACCACACTTTCGCTCTACTTTTAGCTAATAATTACCCAAATAGACCTACCATCTTGCCCCATGAACATCGATCGCGTAGAGGTCGATGAACTCATCCTTGAAATCGCGGACTACAAAAACGACTATGCTGATATGGCCGCCGAAAAACTTTTTAGGAAGTGCTCGACTAGTTGGGAAGCTTTCCAGTACCTGCAAGACAGCATACACGATGTCTGGCTGCCCGACAGCGCGCGGCAGCAGGTGCCACGAATTATCAAAAGGATGCAAGTGCAGATACATCAGTGTCGCGAATACGGCTATGCGTATGAGGGATCATGAGCGCTGTTGTGCCGAAAGCTCCTGCAGCTCTTGCTTTCACGTTTGCATCTCGCGGAGTTCCCTGCTGTTTCACCGCCGCTCCCACACGCGCTCCATCATCCAGTCTTCTTTTCGGCAAAGACCTCTGGAAAAACAAGGCAGGAGAAATCGTTCCGGATCGTTGAGGCTAGCGACGATTAACTTCAAGCCGAAGTTCTTACTTTCTTACTAAAAATCTGTAATAATTGGTCTGGCACGCGCGAGTTGCTACGGAAGTAGCTTCTCTCTGCTGATGAGTCTGCTTGAAAGGAGAAACAGCGCGATCGACAGAGCAGCGATGATGACGGCTTCGGCAAGATCTACCGCGACTGCTACAATACCAGGCAAAATGAACGCAGTTAAGTACGCGGGCAACACCAGCAACCCCCCCAAGGCGAGGCCTAATGGTTGATTTGCTCCTGCCCTCTGCTTCTGCAATGAGCTGAACGTCATCAGAGCCATCGTATCGAAAGAGACGATGGAGAGGGCTAATGCGGTGGCAACGCCCGTAGCNNTACTCGAGCACGCCGTTATTCTTGTCGTAGACGTAGAGCAAAATGACGGACGTCGTAAGCATCACTGCGGCCATTACGGTCAGCGGGACGGAGAGAAGCGAGAATGACGTCCCGACGTAGATGCCGCTATTCCCGGGCACCCCTCCCAGGAATGCGTTGCCAAAATTTGCCGTGAGGATAGCCACCGACGTGAAGAATATCGCGAACACGATGTACGATTTGCTCAGAGCGAGTCCTCTCTTAACAGTGATTATTGCAGGTTTGCGCCCCAGTTGGCGCACAACGTTGTTCTGCACGCGCTCACCGGTTATGCTGTTTCGAACAGCTCTTGCAACGGATTTTCGAGCTGCCGCATTTCCGT
>PLGY01000022.1 GCA_003139855.1 Candidatus Methanoflorens stordalenmirensis | reverse complement strand
CGCGCGTCAAAATGGAAAAGCCCATCAAAAACAGTAATTCCAAAGAAAAGAACGTAGATAATAAAGAGCCCACGTTCCCATTTATCGCAGTTTTTTGCTTTGCCTGCTTTCTAAGGATAAGAACAAGACCAAACAAGGCACCGCCGAAGGGCAGATTTTCTTACTCCTAACAACTGTCCTCGATGATAGCGGGAAACCCGCAAGTCAGTGAGAAAAAAAGCGTGTTCTACATCGAGTAGATGCCCAATTATACAGTTAATGCCTCAAAGGTGAACATGCTCGCCGATTACATCAAGTATTTTGAGGGCACAGGACGCGTGCAGTTCACAGCGCTCGATCGTTCGGACGACGACAGGTAATGGCACCGCTGCTTCATCAAGCACCAACGCTTCACCCAGCAGCGACGTCGCATCTGCCTACGCAGGAATCATTGGTGGCCTGAACGGTGGGCTTGTTGAGCCGGCGGTCTTCGCGGTTGTTGGAGCGATTTTCGTTGTGTCACTTGCCTCTATATTCGTGGTTCGACGAAGAAAGAACAAAAACCGACCTGAGGGGTGAGTGCGGGTCCGCCCGTATTCGCAAACGTCCTGCTTCTCATTTTTATCACCAATGCGCGTACGTGAGCACCCGGAACGCAATTCCGCCAGCGATGAGCGCCACAACGATGGTGAAGATCCCGATGCCCGCAGCCCACCGCGCGCTGAGCTCCCGTGCTATAACACCAAACGTCGCAATGCATGGAACATAGAGGGTGACGACGAGGCAGAATACGAATATTTGAACCGGTGTCATCACTGTGCTAAATATGAACGTTCCCGACGCGATGGCAAGCATTTCCACGGCCATCTCCTTTCTCAGCACCCCGTAGATGAGACAGATGGCCGTGAAGGAGGGGAGTCCCAAAATACCGACGGTGATCGGCGTCATCGGCCCCTCGATGAATTGACTCAGGCCGGTTACATCCAGCCATCCGAACACGATACTCCCTATAATGAGCAGGGGCACGGCGATGTAAAGAAACTCCTTCATCCGCAGCCACGTCTTCTTCAGGATCGGGACGAGCGCCGGCCTCCTGATAAGCGGAATTTCGAGCACGAGCCCCGCCGTCCTTCCCGGCACAGTTGATCGCAGCAGCCTCCCAGAGGCGATGACGAGCACGAAGGAGATGAGGTAGATGGCAAGCGCGTACTGGATTCCCGCGTAGGTCGCCGCGACGCCGAGGATTATCGCAGTGCGCGCCGAGCACGGAATCATCGTGATGAGGGCGGTGGTGATGATCCGCTCTTTTCTCGTGGGAAGTGCCCGTGTCGCCATAATCGCGGGCACGCTGCAGCCGTAGCCAAAGAGGAGGGGAACGATCGATCTGCCGCGCAGGCCGAGGACGTGCGCCTGCCTGTCCAGCAAAACCGCTACCCGTGGGAGGTAGCCCACGTCTTCGAGGATCGCTAGGAAAATGAAGAAGACCATTATGTACGGAACGGCGATGGCGAGCGCTGCCGCTAAGGCGAGCAGAGTGGAGTGGACGGCGGACGTGATGAACACGTTGGCAACGTGTGCATCAACGATCCCAAAGACAGGGGGGAAAACGATTCCCTCAAAGAACGCGGAGATGAGATCGCTTAAATAGCCCCCCACGAAAAAGATGAGCGCCAGCATGCCGCCGATGAGCCCGACGAGCAGGGGGTACCCCGTCCGCGGGCGCGTCGCTATGTCGCCGAACTTCTCTGCGAGCGTCGGTTTGTGTACCTTCCTCACCAGCACCGCACTCGCGATGAGGTCGGCGGTCGAGTAGCGCCCCCGTGCGATGGTTATGGCGACGTCTTCGCCGTGAGCCCGCTCTACCTCATCTCTGAACTCTTTGACGCGCGCGAGCGTGTGCTCATCCACGCGCGACTCGAAGTCCTTATCGCCCTCAAGGAGGCGCGCCGCAAACCCCCGTTTTGGGATGCCCGTTTCGGGAAGCAGTGGGATGATCGCCGCTAAGGCGCGTTCGACGTGGTCGTCATAGCTCGCCTGACGGGGCGCCCGTTTCGACGGCCGTTCGGCGTNNAGGTCGAGCGTCTTTAACAGATCGACCTGGTTGAGTGACACGACCACGGGCAGGCCGAGCTCAAGCATTTGCAGCGTAAGATAGAGGTTCCGCTCAAGCCGTGTGGCGTCGACGATATCAATGACGGCATCCAGGGAAGTGCCGAGCAGAAATTCCTTTGTCGCCGCCTCATCTTCTGTAACGGCCGTGATGGAATAGACCCCAGGAAGATCATAAATAAAGAGTTTATGCCCGTTAACTTGCGACAGCCCCTTTTGAACCATCACGGTTGTCTGTGGGATGTTGGAGACGATGACGCTCACTCCGGTCATCTGGCTAAACATCGCGCTTTTCCCTGCAGACGGGTTACCCATCAGCGCGAACTTCTTCGATGCGGTGTCCTGCGTTCTTGAAAGCGAGGGCGTCTCCGGCACGGGGGGGCATAACGCACCCATAGTTGGTTCTGCCAGCGCCTCCTTCGGCGCGCTCTTCCACTTTTTCAAAAACGAGGATATTTTTGACATATGTGTCGTGAGCTAGCGGCTCCGCTCCATTGTTAACAAGTCTGCGCGTCGCGCATTACGTGGCGATGCGCGTTAGCCTGGGATAACGTGAGCGGGCGCCATTTTCGCTCTCTCTCGTCTTCCTTTTTCTTTCTCTTCTTCTGGACTCACGAGAAGAGACTCCGCGACGTCCCTGCCAAGCGCGATTTGTGTGTCCTTCATCTCGATGACAATGGGACCGTTCGAGATCTTCCGCAGCACTTTCACGGGAAGTCCCGGGATGAGGCCGAGTGAGCACAGCCGGCTTATCGTTTCGGGCTCTGGAGACGTCAAGAAGCGTATCATGTACGTCCCCGTTCCCATCTCAGACAGCTTTGAGATCTCCGTTTCGTCCCCTTTCTCGCCTTCAGGTATCGCGCTTCCGCCGGGACACGTTGCAGGGTTTCCCAGCTGTGTGGAGAGGTTATCGATCGCCTTATCTGAAATGACGTGCTCGATCTCGCACGCCTGCTCGTGGGACTCGCGTTTACCGATCCCACAGATATCCACCAGGAAGCGCTCAAGCAGCCGATGCTTCCGTTTCACTTTGGTGGCGATCTTGAGTCCCGCCTCGGTGAGCGTTGCGCCATGGTAGGGTGTGTAGTTCACGAGTTCCTTTTCGCTCAGTTTCTTGAGCATCTCGGTTACACTAGCGTCCTTCACGCCGAGGCAGGCCGCCAAATCTCCCGTTGTAGCGGCTCGGGCACCCCCTTCCTGCCTCGTGTAAATGGCTTCAAGATATTCCTCTTCTGAGGAGCTTAGCTTATGTTCCTGCGACATGATTCTCTGTATAATATTTAGGCGGCCCTAATATAAATAGTTTAGGCCGGGCTAATTAATAGTCAGACGGACTAGAATATGAGAGCTACAGACTGAGCTTGAATTTGCCAAAACGCAAACGAAAAAACCTTGGGGAGCAACTTATCATATGAAAAAAAGTCAAAAGGGTGCGGCGTCATAGATCTGCTGTAAGTCACTCTCCTTGAACTGCAGATACACCGACGTGACGCTTAAGCGCGAGTGCCCGAGCAACATCTGAACCCAGCGAATGTCGGTGTTATGCCGCACCAAGTTGATGGCAAAGGAGTGCCGAAGAGCGCGGAAGCGGGAATGAGCGCCTTATGATCCGGACCCGTAAACATCCGCACCACGTGGGGCTCCATGAGTCCGACAAACCCGATAATGCCGCAGAAACCGACAGCTACCCTACTATGATCGAAACGTTACTAAGAGGATCTTTTTGAGGTTCTCCACGCTTACGCCTAGGTGCTGCGCTGATTCTTCCCCAGACAGCATCAGATTTAAATCGCGCGCGTATACGTAGAGGATGACCGTCGCGACGAGGATCACGGGGAACGTTATTTCCACGTACTGCCAGGTGCTCGCCCATAGCCCCCCCATAAGCCAAAAAACGACAAGAACGAATCCTGAGGCGAATTCGAATACAGGCTGCGGTGTGTCGCGGCATGGGGGCACGAGCCGGTGATAGGCAGACGGGAGTACCGCGCCCTTCGTGAAATCGGTCGCCCATTCGTGCGAGCGTGCATCGGGAGGAGTTGATGGGCCCGCTCGTAGCTTGATTTTAACGTCAACCGCCTCAACCCCACGACGGGGGATACAACCGCCCGCCATACCGTTGTCGAAGCCGCCTCTAGATCCCATCGGTTAAGTGTACCTTATCCTATATCAACTTATCTTGATAATTATCAGTTTTAATTGATAAATCATGGTTGTTGAGAGTTTGTGCGTGGCGCTGATTGCTCAAAATTAGGCACATGTTCCTCTGCTTGGCGTCTCTTGCACTTGTCTTCTTCTTGTATGCGTTGGCAACTTCTTTTGTGACCATTCTTCCAGTGCAAGCTTCGACCCCATACGCGCGATGTTGCAGAGGACAAATCTTTCTGCAAAATGGGACGTGCTGGGAACCGAGGTCAAATCCCAGCACGCGCGTAGCACCGTTGAGGTCTGGCCAGCGAGGCGGCGTGTTTAACCGTCTTTGTATGTTAAGCGTTATTACTGTTATACCAAAAGTGTGTGTTTCGTAATACTATTCGATAGTTTTTTATAACTATCGGCACATCTTCGCGTGGTGATTTAGTTGCATATGCCAGACGGCTATTTGGGACCGAATACGTACATACCATTGTGGCTTATCATGATCCCGATTTGGTATTACGCGGGAAGATGGCTAAAGACGAATCTCAGAACAAAACAGGTGCCATATCTAGCACTTGCAGCCGCTTTTTCGTTTGTCATCATGATGTTCAACGTGCCTATACCCGGGGGGAGTACAGGACACGCAGTCGGCAGCGCGTTAGTCGCAATCATATTGGGGCCGTGGGCGGCAGTCGTAACGACATCCGTGGCCCTTCTCATACAATGCTTGCTTTTTGGTGACGGAGGGATCACAACTTTTGGCGCGAACTGCTTCAACATGGCCGTGGTCATACCCTTCGTCGGGTACTATGCCTACGCATTTATCGCCGGAAAGACGAAGATCACCGAACGTCGAAGAATCATTGGCGCGGGAGTCGGTGGGTGGCTGGGCTTGACAGTCGCTGCGGCCTGCGCTGGCTTTGAGATGGGCATCCAGCCCATACTTAATAGCTCGGCCACCGGCGTGCCACTGTACATGCCGTATGGGCTCAACGTAACGGTGCCGGCAATGGTGTTCGGGCACGCGTTCTTCTTCAGCATTATCGAAGCGGTCGTTACGGCAGCGGCGTTTGCCTACATTGCACGGAACGATCCAAGCATCATATGGAACTACAAAGCAATAGAATCAGCATCAAAACCAAGGGTTACCGCGGCACCAGCTTGACGCGAAGTGAAGGTCATGGAAAAGGTTTTAAGAAATTTGCTCATTTGGTTGCTGATACTCGTCATCCTGGTACCCCTCGGCATAATTGCAAGCGGCACTGCATACGGTGAGTGGAGCGTCGATGAGCTACAGTCGTTAATAGGTTACGTCCCGGGGGGTTTCGCCAGTCTGAACGGTTTGTACCATGCTCCGATACCGGATTACGGCACCGACTGGGCCAGTTCCTTCATTGGCCAGAGCTTGGGATACTACCTAGCGGCAATCATAGGGGTAAGTCTCCTCGCCGTATTATTTTTCCTGATCGGAAGAGAGTTAACAAAAGACAAGGAAGACAAGGAAGACACGGTGGAACAGAGAACCAATAATGAATAGTAGAGAGCCTATTCATTACCCTTCATCTTTTTTTGTGATTCTTATGGCCAGAAGTAATACTTTTGTAACAGAAGTATTACACATTAAGCGGTGAAATTGATGAGTAAGCAATTGGAGCGTACGTGCGTGTCCTTACCTAGCGATCTCTTGGATCGATTCGACGAGATTATCGAGAAGCGCGGCTACTCGTCTCGCTCAGAGGCCTTACGAGATGCCATTAGGAACTATATTGTAAATTATGAGTGGATGAATGAGGTCCAGGGCGAACGGGTAGGCGTCATCTCGCTTGTTTACGAGCACGACCAGCGAGGGCTGGCTGATGACCTGACTGAGATACAGCACCGCCATATAGGGCTGATCACGTCTTCCGTGCACGTACATCTGGACCACGAAAATTGCTTGGAGATCATCGTTTTGCACGGTGATGGAGAGGCTATCAGGCAAGTCGCTGAAACTGTGATGGCATTAAAGGGCGTCAAATATGTCAAACTTAACGCCATATCGCCAGGCACCAACTATCGACAACTCCCATGATACCCGACTGGATGAACGCGACTGAAGCAGGGCCATATCAGGGCGCCGCCAGTTTAGCCAAGAAAAAGGGCTTTGCGAAGAAAACAGTTGATGGCGTCCTCGCTTTCTTCCAAGAGAGTCTCATCTCCGAAACCTTTGCAAAACGTAAAGGGCTATTGCAAAGCTTGGATCCCCGCGTAAAATTAATCTCGATGCTCGTGCTCATTGTCGGCGTGACCCTAATGAGAAGTCCCTGGGTGCTACTCATCATCTATCTCTTGACTTTGGGGCTCGCCTATTTCAGCAAGATAGAGGTGCTTTGGTTTGTCAAACGCGTGTGGGTCTTCATCCCTATTTTTGCAGGCGTTATTGTGATACCGATGCTCTTCAATGTTTTTCTAGCAGGCAACGTATTGGTCCCGATTGCCACTTTGGGCAACGGCAGCCACTTGGGGCCGATCGCGCTGCCTAGCTCTATATACATCACCCAGCAAGGCACGACTTACGTTGTTACGTTCATCCTGCGCGTTGCTGCGTGCGTATCCCTTGCAATACTACTGTTTCTCACAACTCAGCGGGATTTGCTTTTCAAATCGCTGCGAACGCTTCAGGTGCCCAAGGTGTACGTCCTGACGATCAACATGTGCTACAGGTATATCTTCCTGCTCTTGGACACAATAGCGGACCTTTTTACGGCCAGAAGGAGCCGGCAGATCGTAAGCTTGCCACTGCGGGAAGAGCAAAAGTGGGTAGGTGGACGTGTTGGTTACATGCTCGTGAAATCGCTGGACATGAGTGACAAGGTACACCAAGCGATGATCTCAAGAGGCTTTGATGGCGACGTAAAGCTCATGCACGTTAATGTCATGCGCCATCGGGATTACGCGGCGATCGTAACGGTCCTTGCATGCTGCGTGATCCTGGGACTCATCTCCCAGAGTCTCATCAGCATCTGAAGTTCACAAAAAAGGCCTTTTAATGCAGACAATCTTCGATTTGCAAAACGTGTCTCACTCGTACTTGGATAAGTTCGAGGCGTTGAAAGACATAAACATAACGATGACCGCGGGAGAGCAGATTACGGTTCTCGGTGCCAACGGCAGTGGAAAATCAACGCTTCTGTTAATATTGGATGCGCTGATATACGCGACGTCTGGCGAAGTTTATGCGTTCGGTAAACCGGTGACGGAAGAGCGTTTCAACGCGCTCGAAGACAACGAATTCGCTCAGTATTTCCGGACAAAGGTCGGCTTCGTGTTCCAGAACCCGGATGTCCAGCTATTCTCCTCCACAGTCTTCGACGAGATCGCTTTTGGCCCACTGCAGCTCGGCCTGCCCAACGATGAAGTCAAGAAGCGGACTGAGGAGGTCATTTCGATGATGGAGCTTTCCAGTTTACGGGACCGGGCACCGCATACGCTGAGCGGCGGCGAGAAAAAGAAGGTGTGCATCGCCTCGATACTATCGATTAACCCCGACGTGCTGTTGTTAGATGAGCCTACCGGTGGTTTAGACCCACGCAGCCAACTGTGGCTTATTGAGCTTCTGCAGGATTTGGCCAAAGCGGGGAAAACGATTATCACGGCCACCCACGATCTAGATATCGTAGAACAGATAAGCACAAGGGCCATCGTCTTTGGTGAGGATCATACTATCAAAGCGGACTCCAACTGTGATACGGTGATGAACAATCTTGAATTATTGATGTCCGCAAACCTGATTCACAAGCATATGCACCGGCACGGCAAGCTAATGCACGAGCATCTGCATTCGCCCGACGGAGAGCACCATCACGAGCAATAAGTCGCTCATCGCATTCGTTAAGAAGAGACTGCTTTTGGTATAGGCAATGAGACGTGAATCTGTTAAGTTGTTATCAATCCATTTTAGGTTCTTATCGCATAGTTCCGATTGCGGGCTTGTTGTCGCATGCGCTCGAAACCGTTTGCCCGCTTTAATGCTCGTTTACTTTTTTCCACCGCCTTCGTTACCGCTGCTTTACTAGTAGCCCCCCGTTTCTTGGCGGGCTCTTCTTCTTTCAGGGCACTGCGTAGCCAATCTTTGAAACGCTGCTACGGCACCGAATTGGGACGATGACAAAAGAAAGACGCTTGGCAAGGACTTTCAAAGAAAAACAAGGTGTTTTTAGTTTCGGCGACGTGGTATCGATCGGGACAAGCTAAAGCCATCGGTGAAGCTATCGGAGCAGGTAAATGGGGTGATGTCGGGCCGTTAGTGGATGATAACATGACCGACGTCTTCGTTAGAGCAGGCGACGCGGAAACCTGCAACAAAAAGATCGCCGAGTTGCTCGACACTGGAGTGACGCAGGTTGCGGTTGGCAGCCCAACAGGCCCTGACGTCGAAGAAGCCATAAAGATTTGCGGAACGGACATCATCCCGCCGTTTAAGGGATGCTGTTAACGACTGGAAAGGTTTATCCGTCGGCCAACCTGAACGGGTACCCGGTGGGGCGCTTCTTTTTCTGCTTTTTTTGCGCAAGATTCCGAACGACGGCACAAAAAAGCGGTGATTCCCGCTTTGGTGGGCTTGTGATTCGTCCGTGAGACACTTTTTCAGTTTCGTACCCCAGATCTTCGAGCACAACGACCTCGCCGTCATATCCAAGGCTGTCCCAATATGCGCAAATATCGACCAAGTCGAAACTTGGGTCGGCAAGCACGAAGAGATCTCTATTAAGAAGCGCGACTTCTTGAAGCATTTTCTTCGATTGGCTCGGTTCTTTGCCGTGAGTTGTGACGGCAACGATGTCTGTTGCATCGACTTTTAGCCGTGCACAGGCTAACTGCGACGACGATATTCCTGGAATAATCTCGGCATCGTGCGGAGCTTTCCTGCCTAGCCCGGAAAGCATAGGATCTCCCGTAGAGAGAATACAAGCTTCGTCTTCTACTCGCAAGTCGTAGCTTTCTAAAACGGTCGCGTCTCCCCGAATGTGCTCTTTTGCCAGTCCCAGTGCTCTAGCTGAGCCGTAAACGTGCCTTGCGTTCTTGATGGCGTCAATCGCCTTCTGGGTCAGCATCCCGGGTCCTGCACCAACGCCTACAATTTTCACGCTCGCCCTCTTGCCGCTTGCTGCGCAGCAGTGTTTCTTCTCATCCAATGTCTCTGATTATCTTCCCAGCCCTATCTATGATGATGATTCTTGCTTTTGTGCGCGTCTTCAGAGCCGTCAATGCTACCGTGATCCCTTCTGCGTAGGGGTCCCTATCAAACAGTTCTTGAACGGTGTCAGCCTTCATTTCGTTCAATATGTCGGGCTTAGCCCATTTTAGAATCAGCGCCGGCAGACCTATTATGATCGTTTCTTTGCCTTCAGCTTTTTGAAAAACTCTTTCGAGATTGCTGCCCGCAATGAGCGTGGTGTGATCTGGAAAGTACATTTTTGCATATTTGAATCCCGTTCGGCCTGTTGTCAAAGCGACCCTATCGGCAGTTTCTGCGAGATTCTCAGCTGAGCCAACCAAGCATTCATTCCAAGGTTCAACGAATCCGGTTGTACCAAGGACTGAGACTCCGCCAAAAACGCCCACTTTTTCGTTAAGCGTCTTTTTGCTTATCGCAGCTCCATTGATGGCCGAAAGCTTTACGAGCGCTCCCTTGAGCCCTATACTGCGCGTGGCCTCACCGATCGCGTTTTCGATCGACCACCGCGCCTCCGGGCTTATGGCTGGAGTTCCGTAGGGTGCTCGCAATCCGCGTTTCTTGACGATTCCAATTCCTTCTCCAGGAGATAGCTGGATTCCGACTGCCTTGGAAGCTTCCGCCTCAAAAATGAGCCCCTCAGTTACATCTTTCGAGTGATCGCTCCTCGGTTTTTGTGCGCTTGCCCAGCCGTCGGCAGAGGTGGTGTGAACTTTTACTCGAATTCCAATCGGCGTTAGGATGTCGACTTGCGTCGTTGGCTCTGCGATTGACAGCACCGATGCCTTTGCGGCAGCCGCAGAAATCGTCCCGGTGGTAAGCCCACGTTTCAGCAACGTCCCGGAAGCAGTCAGCGTGTAAAGTCCACTGTCGATGCGTCGCTTAAGTTCAGGTAGGGAAAGCCCAGACCGCGTTAGCCATTTTTGCGGGATCGCAAAGCCTGCCACCGGGTCGATTAAGCTGCACATTTTTCAGCCGATTTATCGGAATGACATCGATATCAGCTCATTAGCGACCGCCACTGCCACAGGCGTCCCTCCTTGGGTACTGACGCTCGTTATTGACGGAATTTTGAGTTGTCTGATCTGCTCTTTTGACTCAGCAGCATTGACAAATCCTACGGGCGTCGCAACGAGCAGCGCGGGTTCTATACCGTCGTGCACCATTTTTGCCACTGTAAGTGCTGCAGAAGGGGCGTTTCCGATCACGACGATCGAGTCTGTTAGGTGGCTTCCTAGCAGCGATAGACCCGCGGAAGCGCGTGTGAGTTCTCCATCCGAAACGTCGTCGCTTTCTGGAAGCGCGCAGATGACTTTCCCTCCAAAACGGGCTATGTCCTTCGTTATGCCAACGCGAACCATGTTGATGTCCGTGTAAAGGTTCGCACCTGTCCTTATTGCAGCAATCCCTGCTTTTATCGGATTGTGACAGAACCGAAGCAGTTCAGCGAATTGAGGATTGCCTGTCGCCATTACCACGCGCTGCTTAATCTTGCCTTCAGGGCTCTCATCCGCAATAATTTCGCTCACTATCTGCTGTGATCGATGCGCTATGCGCAGCGCTTCTGCGGTGGCTGCGCCCATCAAGCTGCTGGTTGACCTTGGTTCGCGTTTAGTATCCATACTTTCTTTGGTACCCCCTTGGCGTTATGATCTTGTCTTTCCAGACGAATGATTCACGATTTCCCACTATAATAGTTGTGTGCATGTCGATTATCGCTTCATGTTCCATAAGCGTCTCCAACGTGGTCACGGCGGTCATTTCTCCCGGCCTCGTGCCGTTTTGGACGATGCCCACGGGAACGTGAGGTCGGTGTTTTTTAAGCAGTTCGATGGACCTCGCTAGATTGCGCTTCCGTCTTCTGCTCTGCGGGTTGTACAACGCGATGACAAACCCGGATTCAGCTGCTGATGTGAGTCGCTTCTCGATGTCTGCCCACGGTATCAACAGGTCGCTAAGGCTGATGATCGCGTAGTCACTGGAAAGCGGCGCCCCCAGTATGGCAGCCACAGCATTTACCGCAGTCACGCCGGGCACAATTTCAACATCGATCGTACCGTCTTGTGCTGCCAGCAGTTCTAAGACGAGACTCCCCATACCAAATACGTTGGGATCCCCGCCACTAACGATCGAAACGCTGTTTCCTTCTGAGGCTAGCTCTATCGCCTTTTTTACCCGCTGCACTTCTTCCCCCATAGCGCCTTTGATGACCTTTTGATTGCGAAGCAGAGATGAGATCTGGTCGATGTACGTTGAGACCCCGATAACGTAGTCGGATTGGGCAATGGCGCTAGTCGCTCGCAAGGTAATGTCTTCAAGTGAGCCAGGACCAATTCCAACGACCTGAATTCTACCGGGCGATCGCAACTGTAACACCTCCATACGCTCGCTTTGTGAGGAGCAGCTCACAAAGGTTTGAAAGAGCGAGCGCGCACGGTTCTGCTACGCCAGAAAGACCGAGCATTTCCGCTCTTGAGCTCGTTTGACCCCTTGTAGCGTCGATGATCTGTTTTGGCACAAAGGCGATCGGTTTTCCTAGCTCGAACGCAGCTTCGCTTATGCCCTGCTCACTCAATTTCAGATATGCGGTCGCAATAGTGTCTACATCTTCTATCGACGCATTGAGTTCGACAAGACTCGAATTGATTGCTTCCAGCACCATAGATTTGTCAATACCCTTGCGAGCTCCGACGCCGACTGCGAGGGCACTAGCATTTTTTCTCGAGAGCACGGCCACATCATCGTCGACGATCACGATCTTCGGCCCGGTCAAGTGCGCAATTTCGACCGGTTCGAAAAGGAAAGTCGTATTGAGTGCTTTTGTGCTGGTGCGATTGACGATTGTGCGATTCAAGCGAGCTGCGATAGCTTCTACGCTTTGAACGTCATTTGCTTCCGTCGCGGTAGAAATCACAGCGAGTCGTACGACGTCTTTTTTGTGAAGCTCGCGCGCGATTCGGTTGGCCCCCCGATGACCGCCAACTATAGGAATAGCGTAGTTTAATTGATCATCTACGGCTATTACGGCCGGATCGACCCATTTTCCCTTTAAAAATGGAGCAATTTCCCTAACGACAATGCCGGTGGCCATTATGGCAATCACCGCTGTGTAGGAGAGGAGTGCTTCTTTGAACGCGTTTTTTTGATAGGTGACAATCTGCCCTCCGATTGCCGATTGAATGCGCTGTGCGCTAGCTATGTTTCTTTCAAAACAGAGGATAGCAATACTTAGGTCTTCGGCGAGTATAGGTACGACCTCCTTTCGCCTTCGAAGGTGAGCTCATCGCCAATCAAGATGATGGCCGACTTCGTAATTCCGGCTTCGCGTGCCTTGGTGGCTATGTCTGAAACGGTACCGGTGATTATAACCTGATCGTCCCATGACGCGTGATACACGACGCTCGTTGGAGTCTCTGGCGCGTATCGCACGCGCTGCATAATCGTATCAATCTTGTCAACGCCCAGAAAGATTGCCATGGTTGGCTTTAGGTTCGACAGCTCGACGAGTTGATCCTCTGCTAAAGTCTTGCCGGATGGCCGAGTAATAACGAGAGTCTCACTTGTCAGCTGCTGGCCCAATGCAGCGGCGGAGGCAAACACCGATGAAACCCCAGGAACTATTTCATAGTCGATACCATACGGCTGTATCGCCAGAATCTGTTCTCGCACCGCACTGTAAATCGTAGGATCGCCGCTATGGAGCCTCACGACGCGAAGGCCTTGTTTCCACGCATCAACGATCAAGCGCGTCGTTTGCTCGAGCGTCATTCCAAAACTATCAACTTTTTTTCCTTTCGCGCTTGATAGAACTTTAGGATTTACCAAAGACCCCGCATAAACAATCAATTCGGCGTCTTCAATCAGCTCCTTGCCCCTCAAGGTTATTAATTTTGGATCTCCCGGCCCTGCTCCAACAAAATAGATTTTCATGGTCGTTTGCCGTACATTATGCTAAAATATTCGCCCTTTAGAGGAAAATCCTTTTTGTAGACCCGTTCGCGTCCGGTGAATCCGTTCTCAAGCAACTTGAGGTCAAAAAATCCCCTCTTTTCCAGCGACGCAGCTATCTCGCGAGGTCTTGTCGCTTTGAGAACAAGAGTCGATTGCACGGCTGATCCGTCCGACACGACAAAAGATCCCTCTATCGACTCGTCGAACCGGGAGAAGGAAGCGGTAACTGAACTCACGCCAGGCACTGTTTCGACGTCGATGTGCGGCATGCGCCTTCTGAGCATCTTCGATATGTGTGAAAACGTGCTGAAAACATTTGGATCCCCCAATACTCCAAAAGCGGTCCGCCCCGTAACGGCATAGGCGGCGATTGTCTCTACATTGTCATACCACGCCGCTTCAAGTTCCGCTTCATCGTACGTCATCGGAAACTGGAGGATCTCCGGATCGGCATACGGTTTGGTGAGTTCATAAGAGATACGCCCCGGAACAAACACTTTAATCGCTGACGTCAGCACGTTCACTGCCTTTAGTGTCAGCAATTGCGGATCTCCAGGTCCAAGTCCTACCCCAATTAGCACGAGCCCACCACCATGAAGACTGGATTATAGGGGGTGAATGCGGTGAGGTTTTCAAGTTCGTGGCCCTTGGCGATGTTGACAAGTAGCGCTTCCTTGAATACCCCGATCTCTTTCATGTACCCGATTGCGTCGGCAGTGACTTCAAGTCTTGCAGCGTTGAGAACAAAGCGCCTGCAATGTGGCACGAGGAGGTCGACTGTCCGTCTGAAGTTCTTAGTTCCGCCAATGAATGCTTTGTCGATCGCATTTGCGTACGCTTCCAAGACGGCAGGGGCCTCGCCCCGGAGGAGGGTAATCAGCGCCGAGACCCCTGCTTCGCTGAAGTTTTGTTTGGCCGTTTCAATAGACTCAGATCTCTGATCCACGGCAATGATCTTGTTAGTCTTTTTCGAGGCTGCGATTGACACGCTGCCCGTTCCGCAGCCAATATCGGCAAATGTCTCACCGCTGCTTATCTGGAGCTTTTCTAATGCTATCGCAATGATTTCTGCTTTAGTCGGGCCGCCGCTCACCATTCCTTAGGGCTCCTTTCGCGCCATAATCTATCCCGCTACACTTGCATAAATACGTTGAGGACGCTGCTACAAGCGAGAGAGGGCCAAGTGCGAGACAAAGGCGCGTAAGCGGCGTTGCAGGTCTGCAAAAGCAGCGTGGCTATCTCGGGCATCCAGTTCGATGCTAGTCACGGCATGAAACTTGTTCCACGTCACTTTCAGCATCACTTATCGTGCCGGTGCGAGGTTAAGTCGCCATAGTCGTGTCCTCTCACATCGTGATGCTCTTCCCTCGATGCATTGAGCGGATCGACGTGTATCACGGCGTTCGAGAGATAGGTAAGGTTATGCAGGAGCTGTTGGCGGACCTCTTTCGCAATGACGCGCCCTGCTTCAACTGATGACTCGGGATCTGCGGCAATATTTACCTCAGCGTGGAGGCGGTGACCACTCCACCGGACGCGCACCTCCGTAACGTCCTTCACGCCTTTGGTGTGCACGGCGGCATCCCGAATCTCGTCGGAAATGGCGGGATCGATGCCGTCGATTGCCCGGGTAAATACCTCCTTGCCTGAGCCCCACACAATACGCAAGATGGCCACGGTTATGACAAGTCCGACGGTGGATCGGCAAGCGGGAAGCCGAGGTATACGCCCACGGCTCCGAAAAACACGGCCAAGCTTGTCAGCCCATCGATGCGGGCGTGATGGCCATCGGCGATGAGCGCAGCGCTTCCTATCTCCTTGCCAACGTTGATGCGTAAGACCGCAACGATCTCGTTGCCTGCAAACCCGATCAATGACGCGGCCGTCACCGCCCACAGAAACTGCACCACCTGCGGATGAAAGACGCGGTTAATTGATTCGTAGCCTGCTAGAATAGCGCTAAAAAGAATGGTGAGCACAATGGCGATGCCCGCCAGATCCTCCACCCGTCCGCACCCTTAGGTGAAGCGCTTCGTCGGCTTCCACGTGCTCATGCGAAAGGCGAGCTAGAGCGGGATAGCCGTCAATGCGTCGTCCACGTTGTGGATGGCGTCGGCCAGCAGCGCAACGCTTCCCGAGTAGTAAACGATAACAGCTTGTATGATCGCAGTCGCCATCAGTCTTACCAACGACCACTTGAGTACCCAGATCCCTCGTTTCGAGGTGGGGGATGGACGGGTCAATCACACCGTGCGTGTGGCCGTGTGAATGCTCACTTCGATGAGAATGCATATCGGCGCTCAGATGCGGGCGCTTAAGAGTGACCGTTGACACTGCAGTCTACTAGCGGTAGTATCCTCCCTTATTGTTAGTCGCAAACCTACCGGACTTCAACGCCTCCGTAGAGCGTCTTGATCTCACAACATCTCTTCGTCCTTCGTATTGACGTAATGGAAGAATATGTCCGGACATATCTTGTATACCTTCTTTCCGGCGTATTCAGCCATGTTCCCGGATGCGAGAAGGATTACGTCAACGCCTCTCGATGCATAGGAAATCGCCTTGTTAATCACATCTACTCCAAAATCAAGTGAAATTGCGTGATGCTTCGCTAGCAGCTTGGCATTTGTCCCCATCGCGCCGATTTTTGTTCCCCTGTTGCTTTCGATCAACTTTTTTGCACGCTCTGCGACACGCTCATCGTACCGTTCGTTGTCGTGCACTTTGAAGATTACAATTTCCCCTTTCTTTGGAGCGCTGTCATCGTCCAACCCGACGACTGCCATGCCGTCTTTTTGTGTGAGGATTTCTCCATCGCTAGTACCCTCTGGTGCCACGACCCACGAATCACGTGAATGAGCAAGCGCAACACGCGCTCCTTTATGCAACCCCTCTGAATTCTCAAAAAATTTTATCGATGGCGCTTCGACTTTTGTGACGAGGTCCATTATGTCAAATGGCGCCTCTCCACGTTTGCAGACGAAGTTCCTCGCCTCCAGTTCGTTATATATGGATACAAATGACGGTAGTTCGAGACTTGATAGTCGGCCGATCTCCGCATCCGAAAATACGTCTTCTGGAGTTCCACGCCCCACTATCTTTCCATTCTTCATAATGACGCATTCATCCGCCCACGAGGCAGCAAACTCAACGTTGTGTGTGGCAACGACGATTGTCCGTCCCTTGGAGTGGAGCTCATCGAGGAGGTCGTTAAACTCAAGGCATCCCAGCGGGTCCAGTCCAGAATGTGGCTCATCAAGGGAGATAATTTCAGCATCCATAACCAAGGTGCCTGCCAAGGCAACCCGCCGCTTCTCCCCGCTGCTGAGCGCGCCCGGTTGTCTGTCTCGGAGGCGAGTGATGTTGAGCACCTCAAGAACCTCCTCCACTCGTTCCTTTATGCGGGTCTCATCCATGCCAAGATTTCTGGGCCCAAAGGCGACGTCCTGGTACACCGTCGGCGCAAACAACTGATCGTCGGAGTTCTGGAAAATCATTCCGACCTTGGTCCTCACCCAGTCGATATTGGCAGCGTTGACAGGTTTGCCGAGAATTGTCACCTCGCCGCTCGTAGGCATGTGGAGGCCATTTAGGTGCAAGAGCAAGGTCGTCTTGCCACTTCCGTTCTCCCCTAAGAGGACTACCTTTGTGTGCTCTTCAATTTTGAGATTGATCCCGTCCAAGGCAGCGGTGCCGCTGGGGTACTTGAACACGACGTTCTTAAACTCTATGGCTAACGCCATCACATCACCCCCACCAACACTATGCCTGCGACGATAGCGAGCGCGAATGCTGCGAACAGATAGTCTTTCTTGGCGAAACGCTCAAACTTACCTCCGATATCGGCGTTTTGCCTATACCCGCGCGCCTGCATGCTCATAATGACTCTATATGACCTATCGAAGGATCGAATGAACAGCATCCCTGCGATGACAGAAAGGTTGTTTATTTTTTTAAACCAGCTTAACTTCGAGGAGAATCCCAGTCTCGCCTGTTGAGCGTGAAACATCGTCGTGAGCTCCTCTGCAATCACCGAGACATAGCGAAACATAAGCAACATGAGGTTCCTCAGCTCAACCGGCATCTTGTACCACCTGAGCGCTTCGATCAATTCTAACTGCGACTTGGACTCCACGAGGAGGAACAGAATCGACACTGAAGCAAGGACTCGATTGGCTAGCAGCCACCCTGAGGCGATTCCCTGGGCATATACTGGCCATATCACCGTAAAAAACACGGTAGATCCGTACGTCCAAGCCTGGACGACGAAAAGGAACACAGCGATACCAATGGGGTACAACAACAGTTTCAGGTAGGCAGCACGTGAACGGACCGAGTACATCGTGATGGAAAGCACCACAACGAAAACGGTACCGGGCACGTACCACCGCGTTGCTGCGGAAAGTGCGAGTATGACAATAAAAGCGGCGGGTAGCAGGACCCGGGCATCAACGTGCCTGAAAACGCTGGTGCCGGGGCGATCCGAGCCTAAACCGCTTTCGCCTAGTAGTTTTGCAGGGTTCCATTCAGGAGCGTATTTCTTTAGATCCATCGTTCCCCCGGTCTATATTCGCCTGTGATTTCTGTGGGGTTCCTTCCAGAACTTTAGGGAGCTTCATTTTGCAATGGACGTGATGCGTACCCTTAGCGCATCTGGCGGTGAGCTAGCGGGTGGTTTCCCGCCTTTTATCCACCTGTCTGTGTCTCACATACCGGCCCAGGAAAAGCATCGCAAAAAACCCTAGAGTGGTGAGCAGCCCCGATAATGGATCCCCATTTATTATTTCAACCATCAGTTGTGCCTCGTAACTTCAGTTTTGCCTTGTCCTTGTATGTTGCTTGTTTCTTCGAACGTCATTACCCAAAGGTAGCCGCACAAGAAGCCGCCCGCCATACCTATCGAACCAAATCCAATGTATTCCATGTTTTGAGTAACGTAGTACCACGAATCGTGGGCCTGTCCACCCCCATCTGCGGTAGCTAAACTGTTAACCTTGTCATCAGCGCCCCCACTCATATTGAAGCCAAGGGCGGTTCCAACGTAGAAGCTGGTGATGATGAACGCACACAGTAGCGCACATGCTATCAACGCATTCTTAGTAAATTTGTCCATCCTACTTACCTCCTACAGTCGACCTGGTCGGCGCCGGCGTATAGCTGGCATACTTCATCATTTCAGCCCGCACCTCTAGTCGTCTCAGTCGCCTCAGTCGTCTTGACCGGTGGCGGTGTCCAGCCGGCATACTTCATCATTTCAGGCCGCACCTCGGCGATGTAGCGCACGACAAGCCCGGTAAACACGAGCTCCATTATCGCGAGGGGGAGCTGTGTCGGCGCATATCCCAGCATGAAGATACCAATATAACGAAGCACCGCTTCCGGATGAATCGATATGGCGAGCTCAAATGCCGCTGTGAGATAAGTGAGGATGTCACCTACAAATCCCGCCAGCCCAGCAGCCCAAAAAATGCTTGTACGCCCCCGCAAACCTAGCCACACCCCGTATCCGCTAAACGCTCCCACAATTCCCATCGACCAGTCGTTCGCACCGATCGTTGTTAGCCCTCCGTGTCCGACGAACGTTTGGAAGAAGAGAACTATGGAAGTAACGGCAGCCACGGGAAATGGTCCTACGATGATAGCGGCCATAGGCGTCCCACAAGGATGGGAGCTTGACCCAGTGACTGGTACAGGAACGTGCCATACCGAGATAACCAGCACGGCTGCAGACATTAGTGCTAGCATAGGCAGATACTGAGGGTTGTTTATTGACTTCCGTCGAATTTGAATAACTCCGATGCCAATAAACACTAGAGCGACTAGCCACCAAAAGATTACCCACGCCGGTGACAAGATACCATCAGCAATGTGCAACTAAATCACCTTTTCTTGGTTTAAGTCAAATTTTTTCAATTAAATCAATTTTTTTTGACATAAGTCAATTTATCTTAATTCGCTACCTTGTAAGAACAGTCTTTTCATTTATACGTTGCGCGGTGCTCGCTTTTCCGGGAATCATCACCCTCTGGCTTGCCATTGGAGTCGGTGACATNNGGGTATGTGGTGTTTATCGCCTGTTAAAGGAGCTTCCGTGGTGTATTTTGGCGAGTTCGCACAAAGCGTTTCCTCCTATTGCTGCCCCGTTCAATGAAACATGTCTTGGAATATCTGCACGGACACGAGCGAAGCACGTACTATACCCTGTTTGTTATCGCGCACCTAAAAAGCGTGCCGCTGGAAAAGGTTGCCGAATTACGTGCACGCTATCTGTGGTGTTTGAGGACCACTCTAAGATTAATGCTCAGAGTTGCAGGTCAAAAGCTTAAATTTCGCCTTCGACAAACGGCAAATTGACGATGGTGACACATTTGCCGGTATAGGTTGCGGCACGGGAAACGTATCGAAAGCTAATGCTTTGTAATACCCACCGTAGAATGCGTATTTTTGAGCTCTTGTCCCGTTGCGCGCGCTAACGTTTGTGACGGCCGGGGCAGTTATGAGGCAAATTTATTAACCGGAATCCTGCATGAACAGATGATGCAAGGCCTCCTCGTTGCTGGAACTCAAAGCGGGATCGGAAAGACCACAATTGCGCTCGCCATCCTGAAAGCGCTTAAGGACTCAGGATACAGCGTGCAGTCATACAAAGTCGGCCCAGATTTTATCGATCCAAGTCACCTCGAAAAGGTGACCAACGCACCTTGCTACAATCTTGATTCGTTCATGATGGGTGAGGAAGGCGTCAAGAGAGAGCTTGCAAAATGTAACGCGGACTATGCAGTCATAGAAGGGGCGATGGGCATGTACGACGGGATATCGAGCGACGCTAAGATTGCAGATATTCTCAGGGTCCCTGTTCTTCTTGTGATTGACGCGAGCGCTTCTTCTGAAAGCGTTGCAGCACAGGCATTGGGGTTCATCAGGTATTCGCGTTATACCCCTTACCAGTTGACGATCGCCGGGATCATAGCAAACCGCGTCCGCAGTCAAAAGCACGCTGAAAGCATTCGCCGGGCGTTAGCTGCAATAAATGTCCCGCTGATGGGGGTCGTTGCCGCGGACGTTCAGGGAATTCCGTCTCGGCACCTCGGATTGTACATGGGGTCCGAAACGTCGTTGCCCGGCGCTACCCTAAAGTCAATCTACGACTCACTCGATATCGAGTCCATCCAACGGGTAGCGACGCAAATCACGGTCGATAAGCCGGAGGAGCTGCGTCACACAACCGATACACTGATCGGGGTCGCATACGACGCCGCATTTTGCTTCTATTATCGCTCAAACATTGAAGCGATTCAAAAGCGCGCGCAAGTGGTCTATTTTTCTCCGATTCACGACGCGCTGCCCGAGGTAGATGGGTTGTACTTCGGCGGCGGCTATCCCGAACTATATGCCACACAATTGAGCACCAATACGCACCTTCTGAACGACGTCAAATCGAACGCAGAAGACGGCATGCCTATGTACGGCGAGTGCGGGGGGCTTATGTTCCTCTCACGCTCACTCTCCACTGTTGAGGGTAAAAGAGTCTCACTTGGAAACGTGCTCCCGTTGGACGTCCAAATGACAAAGAAAAGACAAGCATTGGGACACGTCTCAGTAGAGGCAGTCAGGGATTGTGCAATTGCGCGCAGCGGCGATATTCTTCGCGGGCACGAATATCACTACTCGACTGCATCCGTTGATGCTGACGCGCGATTCGCCTATCGCGTGACACAGGGCGACGGAATCGACGGACGCGATGGCATCGTGGAGGGCAATGTCGTGGCGTCATATCTCCACGCGCACGCATACTCGATGCCACACGAGTTCGATTTGTTTGTCGCAAACGCTAACGCTTCTTCTCGCTCATAGAATTGATTGCCGCGGCAAAACTCCGCGTACAGAGCTACGTGCCAACATTCGTTGCCTATTGGCCGGCTTACCCTCAGCATGAATCGACAACTGGTTAGCAAGCGCGATGAGTACCCCCGCTCTGAGGCTTGGACGCAACAACGAGTGGCGAAGAGGTTACGCGGAAGACGTAGCAAAGAGCTCGTAAGCGTGGCTAAGACTGTGTCAACGCAACGCCTGAACAGGCGAAGGCAAAGCTTGCGATGAATGTCGCCGCCGTCAACATCGAAGAGCTTCCGTCCCTCTTTACTTTATATGTGGAAAGCCTGCCTGCCGCCGCGTTCCACAATGCGGTTAATCTTGCCGAGCGCATTCCCAACGCCCAAGACTGGGGAACGCTGAAATCGCGGATGAGTATTGAATAAAAGTAGGAGCAGGCGTCACAACAAGTTCAGTCGTGACGTGACGCGCACTACGGCGAGCGTGAGAGCCCATTTACCACGCGGCTCCGACCGACGCGAGCACTCTTGCAGCTGGGTGTCGCGCGCACATTGTTTTGGATTACATGACGTGTGATCATGGAGCCTGAGGCTTGGTCGCGCACACAGGTCTTCACTCGCAAGGCGAACAATGTGGCACGCGCGAGCGGCTGTGCTATTTCCCAACTTGACGGAAATATTTAGTGAATTGCTCTATTTTTATCGTAATTAGGGCTTTTTTTCCAAAAATAATATAAACAATAAGTAATACACTCAAAGTCACCTATGACTGCAGACGTTGACTCTGAGATAGATGAGACTGATTTAGCGATACTTCACTCTCTCGTGAAGAACGCCCGTATCACGTTATCAAAGATGTCAGAAGACATCGACGTGCCTGATGCAACCATCTCTCACCGGCTTAAGCGGCTTGAGAGAGAGGTGATCAAGGGATACACAGTAATTCTCGACCCTGAGAAGGTGGGCTTAGAAATAACGGCGATCATCATCATCCAGACAGAGACCGAAAAGCACGGCGCGGTAAAAATCGCGCTCTCGAAACTTGACGAGGTTTCAGAGGTGTACAGCGTGTCAGGAGAGTATGATCTTCTGACAAAACTCTGGGCTCACAATATGGAGGAGCTCAATCAGATCATAAACAGCAAGATACGCTCGATTGATGGTGTCGACGATTTGACCGAGATGATCGTCATGGAGCGTGTAAAGGAGGGGACTGTGCCTCTCCTAGTATAGTGGAGGGAAGGAAATGGCCTTGCTAAGCCTGAGTGAAATCGTGAAGAAGCCTGTGATTGACATTCGCGGGGAAAAAGTAGGAAAGCTTGCAGACGTGATCGTGTCGGCAGATACGCCGTATCCAAAAGTAAAGGCCCTGACGGTGAGAACGTCTGATAAACACACGCTTAACGTTCCGTGGACACAGGTAGAAGGCTTAGGAAGACAGATCCCTCTTAAAGTCGGCCGTGACGAGATACAGCCGTACGACGTGCAAGAGCACGAGGTGCACTTGGTCGAAGATATTCTTGACAAGCAAGTCATCGACGTGCAGGGAAAGAAGTTGCGACGCGTCAATGACCTGCAGCTCTCCGGCACCAATGGCTCTTATCGACTCATCGGCGTCGACATCGGCATCCGTGGGCTGCTGCGGCGGCTCGGATTAGAAAAAGTCGCTGATAGCTCCCGGCTTCACTTAGAGGGCAATTACATCAGTTGGGACGCTGTTGATACGCTACACAGCGGGCCATCAGCGGTGCAGCTGAAAGTCCCCAAGCACAAGATAACTAAGTTTCACCCCGCCGACATCGCGGACATCCTCGACCAGCTCAGTGTGAACGACGGATTGAACCTTATTAACTCGCTTGATGAAGAGGCCGCTGCGGATACGTTGGAAGAAACGAGCCCTGAGCGGCAGGTCTCGCTCATCGAAGGGATGGAGACCGAGCGCGCGGTCGAGATTCTAGAAGAGATGTCACCAGATGACGCCGCGGACTTGCTCGCGGATCTCCCCGTGGATCGCGCAGAAGCTATCCTCGACCTTATGGAACCGGACGAGTCGGAGGACATACGAGAGCTCCTCGAATACCCAGAGGACTCGGCAGGCGGCATCATGACAAATGAATTCGTTGCGGTTCATGCAGACTTCACCGCACAACAGGCGATAGAGGAGATCCGCAACGCTGCAGCAGATGTTGAGACCATTTATTACATCTACGTCATCGCGAAGGACGAGACGCTTGTGGGGGTGATCTCACTGCGTAATCTCTTGCTCGCACGCCCTGAGGAAAAGCTCTCTGCGTTCATGCACACCGATATTATCACAGTTCAGCTGATGGACGACCAGCGCGACGTGGCAAAGAAAATCGCCAAATACAACCTGCTCGCGCTTCCCGTCGTGGACGAAGAGAAAAAACTGAAGGGCATCGTCACCGTTGACGACGCGATTGACATCGTTTTACCGACCGCGTGGAAGAAACGGGTTCCTAAGGCGTTTGGCTGAAGGGAGTGTCGCGTCTTGGATTACCGGATCGTCACTCGGTACTTCAGGAGCCCGTGGTTCATCAGACTCGCTCTGTTCCTGGCCATCATGGGGCCGGGGATTATCACCGCCAGCGTCGACAACGATGCGGGCGGCATCACCACCTACTCCCTTGCCGGCGCGCAATTCGGCTACCTATTGCTCTGGACGCTCATCCCCATGACGGTGGCACTCGCTGTGGTGCAAGAGATGGGCGTACGCATGGGCGTCGTTTCGGGTAAGGGGCTCGCCTCTTTAATACGTGAGAAGACAGGCGTTAGATTGGTCTTCTTTATCATGGTCTTGCTGCTGGCCGTGAACTTTGGCAACACACTCGCCGAGTTCTCCGGCATAGCGGTGAGTGGCTCAATTTTTGGCATTCCTCCGTACGAGTCACTGCCGCTTGCCGCCCTTTTCGTGTGGTTGTTAGTCGTTCGCGGGAGCTATAGAAGCGTCGAAAAAATATTTTTGGTCGGATCGGCGCTCTACGCCTCGTATATCATTTCGGGATTTTTGGCACATCCTGATTGGAAACTCGCTGCTGCAAATACGTTTATACCACACATTACGCCTACTGCTGCCTACATCACCATGCTCGTCGCGTTGGTGGGGACGACGATCTCGCCATGGATGCAGTTCTACATCCAGGCGTCTGTTGTCGAAAAAGGGATTCCGCTCAAGCACCTCATCTACTCACGGCTTGACGCCATTGCCGGTTCGATCGTGACGAACGTCGTGGCATTTTTTATTATCATAGCCTGTGCGGCAACCATCTTCGTGCACGGGATTCCCGTGAACACGGTCGCTGACGTATCCGCCGCGCTTGCCCCGCTGGCAGGAAACTACGCATCTGCACTGTTTGCCTTTGGCTTTTTGAACGCCTCACTGTTTGCAGCGAGCATTTTGCCCCTCTCGACGGCACATTCCGTCTGTGAAGGAATCGGCTTTGAGTCCGGCGTCTCCAAGACCTTCCGAGAAGCCCCAGTATTTTACGGACTCTACACAGGGACAATAGTGCTAGCAGCGTTCTTCATCTCGCTCCCAAACGTGCCCCTCCTTTCAATCCTCTATTTGTCGCAAGTCGGCAACGGAATTCTGCTCCCTGTCATCCTTATCTATATGCTCGTCATCGCGAACGACAAGAAGATCATGGGCGAGTACGTCAATACGAGGATGTTCAATTACATCGCGGGGGCAACGGTCGCCATCATGATCGGATTGAGCATCGCACTCATATTCATAGGGTTTCTCTAATACCCGCGTCTTGAGACGATCTACAGCTTATTCGTGCTCTTATTCTCGTTTTCCATTTTGCGATGTGTGTGCTGCGGCGTTAATTGCTGCTGGTCTTACAAACCCGTTGTCATCTGGAACAATCAACATAATCTTGTTATCTTCTGCGAAGCTTAGCGAGGGGAGCGATGGCAGGGGCGATAATTACGGCGACCGAAGCGAAAGCGCGTGCTCGTCTTCAGTACGGATTTAATTTGACCTGGACAACGACCGGTGCAGCATAGCGACGAAGACGACAAAACGGCGTGCAAAACAGCGATGGCAAACGCGAGTTAAGGGTCGTGTCGCAACACATAGCGTTGGCGATACTCCTGTGAGGGGCGAGGCCAGCTGACGTGAGTATATCGGTGCACCTCGGAACACCCGATGCCGAAGGCCAAAGAGGATCGATGGGAGCCTCTAAACACCTTTGCACAGTGGTAACTGGGAGAAACAGCCTCGTTAGAATGAGCCCGACCAAAGATTCTTATAGAGTTTGTCGCACTTACGCATACCCCGCATGGACATCTCGCAACTCATACAGTCAATCGTGCTCGGTATCATACAGGGCATAACCGAGTGGCTTCCGGTCAGCAGCAAGGCGATGATGTCCGTGATACTGGTGAGCTTCTACAATATGAATCTCACCGAAGCGGTCTACTACGCTATTTGGTTGCATATCGGGTCGTTGTTCGCCGTCGCGCTGTTTTACCGAGGCGATATCCTCAAACTGTTGCGTAACGTGCCCACCTACGTGCGAGACGTTCGCCATCCGAGCGGGTACAACCGGCTGACGACGTTTCTCATCGTCGCGACGTTTGCTACCGCGCTCGTTGGCGCTCCGTTGCTCGTCTTTGGCCTGACAAAGCTGCAGCTGACGGGGAGTTACGCCATCGCGTTTATCGGCGCGCTCCTCATCGGCACCGGGCTGCTGCAACTGCACGCACGGCAGAGAGTCGGCAAACGAAACAGGTCGCTCTCGTCAATAGATGCTATCATCGTAGGGATGTTGCAAGGCGTGGCAATACTCCCAGGATTCAGTCGCTCAGGACTGACCGTGTCGGCGCTCCTCTTGCGTCGTTATTCAGCACAGGACGCTCTCAATTTGAGCTTTCTGATGTACATCCCTGCCGTGATCGGAGCTGAAATAGGGCTGACCGTAATAAAAAGCGGCTCGTACTTCACCGTTTACGCTCTTATCGCCATCGTCATCGCGTTCTTCTTTTCGTTATTAACCATTAGCACGCTCTTGAGGATGGCTGAACGGATAAACTTCGGCTATTTCTGCATCCTTATCGGGTGTTTGGCGTTGGTGCCGCTGCTCATCACACTGTCGGGCGTCCTGCCTGGCGTTTAAGCGACCGAGCACCGCTGATCTCTCTTTATTTGCGCTCTCCCTTTCCTAGCGGCGGCACCTCGTGCCCGATAAGCGGAGTTTCCTGATAATCTTTTTTTACACGAGAATAATGGGATCCGTATTTCCAATCTACGCCCCAGAAAATGCGCAACGGACCGCAACTTTCGAGGTCGTCTTTTCCACAGGAATGCCGCACGAAATCTCTCCCGTCGGCATCCATCGCACTTGTGAGGGACGTACGCAGCGATGATCAACTCCGTACGCTCAGTTCAAGCCGCTGGTGCCGTGTCATCGCTCACGTGCCAGCGCGTCGCATCACGACGATAATGATGGTAACGCCCGCCAAAGCAAAGAATCGCGCGTCTGCTCTTTTGAGCCTCAACAGGTCTGCACGTGCCATCCGCAGTCACAGATTCTCCGCGAACCAGATCGTGCCTAGACCTAGACGCCTCAGCTACCGGCTGATGACGCGAGCGCGTTTTCTGGATCCGCTCCCACTCACCAGTATCACGCCGCTCTGCCATTTAAAAGTCATTACAGAATTTATATGTATGCCGATGCCGTGCGATCGTGTGCCGCGCCGCGCTCATTTCTTATGGAACTTCGCTCGCGTAAAAACATCCGTTTGCTACCTATCGGACGCGTCGGTCACTCACGCAGGATCCACGATGGACTCTGCGTAGGCAGGCCTGATGATGGTCAACTGCCCTACGTGCTACCGCTTGCGATGTCCTCTTTTTGTGCTTTTTGAGCTTGCGCCCAGCACTGGACGAGACGAAACCCTATTCCGTTTTTTTAACGTAGGGCGTCGTACGAAGCAATTGCTTCACACGTGTAACTGTCTCGAACAACGGTCATGTGCGCGCTCATCGGACGCCGTGACGGCTGCATTCGCGCCGGCAATTACGTCTTCCACACGTGGCTTAGCGAAAACCTGCCGCGAGTCGCCCGATCTAGCTGCTCGGTGAATTCAAGGGCGGACTTGAGAAACTCGGCTCGCACGAGCGCTTCAGAGAACGTGGGATCAGCCTCGTGCACCATGCGCGCGAGCACAAACGAAACGAGACTTGGCTCCAGGTATCGGTGTTCGTATCTTCGTGCAACTTCATCGACCGCCCGCTGTAACAGCTCACGGAGGCGCTCCTGTTGAGCGGCGGCACCAAAGTCAATCGTTTCGGCACACGCTTGATTCAACGTGCTTACTCGCATTACCTACACCACGAAACCGCTGGTTTGCCAATCGGCTTAAACTTTGTGATTTGATCGCGTTTTCTGAAGTTTGAATGCTCGCTTCCCTCTGACGCGTCCCAGCAATAGCACCGTACAGCTGTCAAGCGCGATAGCGGCGAAAACTGCACGAAACACACGCAAATGCGGCGCTGGTAAGTAACGCGCCTCTCGAGCGGTTTTATCTACACACGCAGCCTGAATCAACAGTGATACACGAGTAACGGAGCGGAACGGGAAAAAACAGGGAAGGGACTAAGGGCAAAGAGGGGTATATAAGCGACCGATCATCGTGATAAGCGACTCAGACGCCCAAGACTTCTCCAGACGTTATGCCCGCTACAAACCGGGTGAGCGCCCACAGCCCAGTGTGGCCGGAGTTTTCATTGGCTGTGATCTCGGCCGCACCGATGGCTTTTCCGCTATCGTCGCGATCGAAAAGATCGGGCACAGCCTACTCACCGGCGGAGCGCCCGATGCCCCGTGGGCAACGCTCGGTGGATTGCGCCAGGGTCGCGGTGAGCCGCCCGATCAACCAGTCAATCTGCAGGTTCGCCACATAGAGCGGTTACCCTCGGGCACGCCCCTACTCGCGATCATTGGTCGGGTTCGCGCGCTCACACCGAAACGGTCGTCCGGGGCACGGCGGTTAGTGCCACACTACCTCGTCGTGGACGCCACGGGCGTGGGCCTGTCCGCCATCCACGCGTTCCGCGCGGCACACCTCCAGCCGATGCCCGTAGTGATCGGCGGAGACGACGTTTCGTACGAAGACGGCTTTTACCGCGTCCCGAAGCGTGAGCTCGCACGCTCAGTGAAGCTGCTGCTCAACAAAAGTTGGCTCCGCGCCGCAAACGACCTGCCGCTATGGGACCTGTTGAAAGATGAACTGCGGGATTTCGGCACGAGGGTCAGCATCAGTTCCGGCAGCCCATGGGAAGAGGCGTGGCGCGACGGCGAATACGATGACGTTGTGCTAGCAGCGGCGCTTGCGTGTTGGTACGCGCTTCAGTACTAGTTCAGCTCATGTACACGGCTTGAGGAAACCACTGCGTGACATCGCGCTTGGAGGAGCAGGACTGCTGAGTCACGCCGGTTATTCACATCACGACACGGTATTCTGACGCCACGCTAACCCTGTAAGCGTGAGAGGGGGTGCAATCCAACCAACTGTCTCGGGCAGCTTAGCCTCGACTTAGTCAACTCCTTGATCGCCCTCTCAGCGGCCGAGGCAGAGGGTCTCGGTAACACACTAGTACGGGGGCGTTGCGAATACGCAGACTGGCGTCGTTGTCTTTCACGTGGTAATATTGAACGACTGCATCATGTTCTGTGCAATCCCGACGTAATTGTGGTACACATCTTGTGTCGCCACGTAAGTCAAAGCGTAACCGGTGTTGTTGACTAGCGTTAACTCGATGATCCCTTGTCTAGTAGTGCCTCCGCTAACGAGAGTAAAGGCGAGTTTCTGCGCAGGATAACCAGCGAGCGTAGTATTGCTTGAATTGTACGTGAAGCTAGTCGAGTTTTGCTGTAGTGCCAATACGAGATCCTGCGAATATTGATCGAGCGTCGTACCCTGTCCTAAATTCTCAGATACGATGGTAAATGACATGTCGACACCACTCACGTTAAAAAAGGCAATTGGTGCGTAGATTCCACCCCCGGGTTCTGAGTGTTGCCATGAAGGAGGATACTGGATCGCAATGCCGGCAGAGCTGTTCGTGTATGTGCGGTATCCTGAGATGTTTTTAGGGGCGAACGTCGGGCTTCGCGTCGGTGAAGCGCTAGGTGAGGTGTTATTGCTAGTGCACCCCGCGACGCAGACCGTGGCCGTTAGCAGGAGGGCCACGATTATCACGAAAAAGTGTTTTCGCATCTTAGAATCCCACTGAGGGTACGATGTCGCGCTGTCACATATAGCTTCGCGTTTGTTCGTCATTAAGCGCACGACGATCACGGCGAGTTAGCTTACGGACGCCCTCCCGTTTTTGAAACAAATCCCCGTTGCCACGATTGCGTTTATTTGGCGCGCGCGATCTAAGTATATTCTGGGGGAGCGGACGACATGTCGTAGTGTGCCATCGCACACAACCAATTAGCGCTCAGAACGTCTCAGGATTTGAGGGGGTATCTCAAAAGAGTCCACGTCCGGTTGAGATATTTATACGTGATATCTATATGTGCTGAGTAAAGATGTAAGAATCAACTCAGTGATACGTCTTTACGAGGGGGGCCTGGTGAATCAACAAGCGAACGGACAATCGCGACAACATGAGCCTTTTTTACCGCTATAAGCCACACAAAGATGCAGTTCTTTTGCGCGTCGCCACGCGACTAGACCGCGCTGGCGTTACCCCCAATCAAATCACGGCGATCGGACTGTGCCTTGCGTTCTCCTCCGGACTCGCGGCGCTCCGTGGCCACCTCTACATTGGCATCATCCTTTTCGCCGTCGCTGTCTTCTGCGATGCGCTCGATGGCTCCGTTGCGCGAGGCACAAACCGTGGAACGAAATTCGGATTGTACTTTGACGGCATATCTGATCGGTTCTCAGAGCTCTTCTTCGTCGCCGGTGCCGTGTTTGGAGCAGGTGTGCCTCCTTCTGCTTTTTTAGTGATTGGAGGCGCTTTCACGCTCTTATTCGCACGGGTCTACGGTCGGACGCACGGGAGGGACCATGTGTTCACTACGTTTGGGAGGCCTGAGCGAGTAGTACTCCTCATTGCAGGAATCCTCAGTCCCGCGCCGTTCAACACGGTGCTTTTTGTCACAGCAGCTCTGTGCTGTGTCATTTCATCTGCGCAAATCCTTGCCTTAGGACCGTCCCGCAGTACAAAAATCGGACGAAGCAAGGGCGCTTCAAGTGACCGGCAGACCCACGTTACACAAAGGAACAATTAGCCAATGTGCGCGTTAGCCCTGCGCGCTCTCCAATGAGGAACCAAGCGTCAGCTGCTACCCGGACGCTAACGTAGTGAGACACAAGTAGGATGCGCTCCCTGTATGTCACAGGAGCACGCAATGCGCTTCAGGAACATCGATGTCGTGGTTTTCGATGCGATGGGCGTCACCTTCGTGGAGGGTGACGACGTCAGCAATCTGCTTATTCCTTTTGTCGCGCGCGAGTGTGGCTGCACGAACGGGGACGCGATTCGACAGCTGTACCTGCCGGCGAGTCTAGGCCATATATCGTCTCGGGAATTCTGGGCACGGATTAGGTGCACGTATCCCGCCAGCGAGCGGGAGTACCTCGACACGCAACTGACGCTCGATCCTGACTTTGTTGCCGTCGCTGAACGGCTGAAGAAGCGCTACGTGCTTGCCATGCTGTCAAACGACGTGAGCGAGTGGTCCGCCTATCTGAGAAGGCGCTTCGCCCTCGACCGGCTCTTCTCGTCAGTCGTTATCAGTGGTGATCACGGCTTCAGGAAGCCTGACCGTCGCCTGTATCACGTCCTCCTGCGTTCACTCAGTGTTGCACCGCACCAGTGCGTTTTTGTTGATGACCAGCCGCGAAACCTGGAGACCGCGGCGCAACTGGGGATGCACACGGTATGTCGTCTCCGAAACGATCGCAATCCGCCGACCTACGAGCGTGCCATAGAGTCGCTTAGCGACCTACTCACGCTTCTGTGACGCGCACGGTGACTTGAACCGCGCGCGGCTGATCGTCGCCCACCGATTGGGGCTTTTTGCACCGGGATGCACGTGTGATGAGGCACCTGGATTGCCACGACGCGTTGGGGAACGCGTACGCGCAGTCACACTGTTACCAACGCAGCCATCGGCTGCAGCTTAACCTGAGCAAGGAGAAAAGGCTTATAAGCGATTACACATACGGACCCGATAGCAATCACTAGACGATGGCTGATGTATCTGCTTGCGCTGATTGCACGGTGTTGGTGCTTAATGGTTCGGACTACTGGTAGCGCTCGTTTGTAAGACTAATCGCATGCAGCCCAGCGCAACATTGAAAAAGCTTAGTTTCTTTGACGTCACCAATTTGCTCGTCGGGGCGATCGTCGGCGCCGACATCTACGTCGTTGCCTCCTTAGGTAGCCAGTATCTCGGGCCAGCAAGCCTCGTCGCGTGGGTGGCGGCCGGACTGATCGCCATTATCGTCGCGCTCAACTTTGCCGAATGCGCAACGCTCGTGCCACGGGTCGGCGGACCCTACGCGTACGCACGGGAGGTGTGGGGAGATTTCGCGGGGTTTATCGTCGGCTGGCCGCTCTGGGTCGCCGAAGTGGCAGCGCTCGCCGTTTTTCCCGTCGCCTTCGTGCGGTACTTCACGTTTTTCTTCCCCGCCCTCACCCCCGTGGAGGGCGTGGTCATTAAGGTGCTCTTCATCGCGTCGATCACCTACGTCAACGTACGCGGGACGAAGATGGCAGGACGAGCCAATGACGTTCTCACGATTGCGAAGCTAAGCCCTCTTCTGCTGTTGATCGTCGCAGGGGCGATCTACATGGCATTTAATCCGGCGGCAACCTATGCAAACTTCGTGCCCTTTGCCCCGCTCGGCTTCGGCCACTTTGGACAGGCGCTCGTTTTGATCTTCTGGGCGTACGCCGGGTTTGAACTCGCCGTTATTCCGTCGAACGAGATTGAAAATCCGACCCGGACGATACCCAACGCCATCATCGTCGGAATGGCGATAGTCACGCTGTTCTACCTGTCGACGAACTTCGTCATCATCGGCGTCGTTAACTGGACGTCGCTCCAATTCGCTCCCGCGCCCCTTGCCACCGCTGGAAGCGTGGCGTTTTCGCTAACGCCCATGCTGGCGATGGTCGGCGGCATCATACTCGGCGTTGGCGCGCTGATATCTGTTTCTGGGTCCGATGAGTCGGGCACGTTGTCGACGTCCCGACTGTCCTATGCCATCTCACTCGACGGTCTCTTTCCACGTTTTTTTAGCGACCTTCACGCGCGATACGGCACACCGCATAAGAATCTCATCGCCCAAGGCGTTCTTGCGTTGGGCCTCTCGCTGTTCGGGGGCTTGAGTCAGCTCATCCTTTTTTCGACCTTTAACCTTGCGTTCGTGTATCTCGTCACCAGTGCCGTGGTTCTTGCACTACGGGAGCGCGAACGGACTACGGCGGGCCGCACAGTCATTGAAAAGCTGACCGGGCCGATTCTTCCTGTCGCCGGCATACTCTTGTCGGCGCTTTTGATCTTCGAAAGCGGCATAACGACAGTCATTCTTGGACTCATAACGATCGCAATAGGGATCCCTATTTACACGTTCTATTCCCCACGTCGCGAGTTGGCGGTCGTTAAAGCGACATTTTATTCCACCGAAGCGATGCTTGCACGAGTTGCGCAGACGCAGCGGGTCTTTCTGGGATATTTGTTGCGACTGGTAACGCCCCGACGCTGACGCTATCCCCGCGGATGCCGCCAATTTCGCCCTGCTGAGTGAGCTGCTTGATCGAACGGCGACGTGTCCAACGCTGTAAACGAACGCACATCGGTAAGTTCCGATGACGGTTTGCTCCGGCATTAGGCAACTGGTACTGCACTAAAAAGATGGCACCCAGCTACTTGTTTGCGCCCTAGCACTGGCGCACACTGAAAAAAGAGGACCGAGCCCTTTCGGGCTTTCACGACAACCGTATGTGCGACCCGATCGCCGAGACGTTGTTTCTCGTCAGGTGACCGGATTAAGATTGCCCCAACGAGGTTTATAAACAAGCCGTCTATGACGCGAAGGATCGTCCGCACTGCAGCCTCTCCGTAGTCGATCGATGAACCATCCGCCTCTTTTACGACCTTGATCTTGACCGCCATCTTGCCGACGGTCTGTCCGTAGTGACCCTCGAGCAGTGTGAAGTAAAGGAAGCAGATGACCAATATGATCAAAATGCGCAGCCCTACGATGGGGCCGAACAGGATCGCCCGCGTTGCTACACGCGGAGGGAGAACGCAAAGAACGGGGCGGTCAAAATGCTAGAGATGATGCCGATGATAATGGTGTTGAGGAGTATGGTGACAAACCGAATCGCCACGCCTTCGTAGGGCGCCGCGGCACTCGGTGCACGGTAGCCTCGATAATCTGGCGGGGGCGGATATGGGGCGGCACCGTAAGCGGGCTGCAGAGGACCTACAGCTTATGGAGTTGGTGTGTCCTCGCGCACAAGCGGCGCACTACTACTCTAGCAGAACCTTGCCCTAATTGACGGAGGATTCCCACACTGAGCACACTTCTCGTCGTCCAGGTGTTTCACCTCGTGTGGTACGTAGTCCGGTTCCTTTTATGTGATCTTGATGAGAGGCGTGAAATTGCAGATTGACAAGTTTGTGGGCACCGTGGCGACCAATTAAGCTGCGTCTCAAGGTGTTGTCGTGTTCACATCTGCCGTCGCTTCGTTATGTACAGCGCCAATATGAGACCAACTATGAAGTACACGAAAATCACCGCAAAAGCCTGCGGCACCGATGGGTAGTACTGCGCGACAGTGAGGGTTCTCGTCGTGTTACGAAACGTCCGCTCTACGGTGCGCACTACATCCACAGGGTAGGGCTGCTGCAAGATGTCGAGAACGATGCCCGATGCAAAGGTAAGTGTAAACCACGGCTTAAAGTGTGCAATGCTGGCTCCCAAACTGTCAATTATGGGCAGTATCAAAAAAAACGTAAAAAATGTGAGCACGATCGAATACACTGAGCTTCTGAAAATGGCGCTGAAGAGGTAAGCGATCGCCAGTATCCCGAACACATAGGCTAAGGCATACAAGAATGAGAGGCTAGTGTTCGCAGCAATGCTCCCATCAATTGCAACCACCGCGATTACTGTAACGGCGTAGTAAAGCGCGACTGCTCCGACCGATATCATTGCGCTTGCGATGAACTTACCAAGCACGAGCACGTGCCTTTTCACCGCGTTCGGGAAAAGCAGAAGGCCTGTTTTTTGCTCAAATTCAGACACGATTGCGTCTGCCCCGAAGAACGTTGCACAGAGCACTATAAGGATTCCGATTTCGGCAAGCATCCCCGACGTAAATGTCATCGGATCGGGGTCGTATCCGGATCCTATGGTGGGGGGCACCACGAGGTTAAGGATGAGTAGTATGGCAAGCAGTGCACCTATGATGAGCAGCCTCTTGCTGCGCAGGTACTTGAGGAGCTCGTATTTTGTCACAACCGCCATCTGCCTGAGATCACTTGGCGGCACTATGACTCCTCCTCTGGCACAAGCCTCAAATAAACATCTTCAATAGCAGACCGTACAGGTCTGTAGAACGCTACGCGTATGCCGATACTCTTTACGTGGTCAAGCAGGTCCGACTGCTCGCTCAATCCGCCCTCGACAGATATAAGGAGCTCTGACGTAGCGACTCGCTTTACCGATCTCACGTTAGGCAGAGCTTGCACGGAGGCGCATTGTTCCGCGGTTATGGGCTCAACGGCGGTGAGCGAGACGCCCCCCTCACCTGCGTTCGACAGGTTGGCGACGGTATCATAGACGAGGAGCGTCCCCTTGTCAACGATCGCGACCTTATCGCACACTTCCTGCACCTCGTAAAGGAGATGAGAGCTCATGAAAATAGTAAAATCTCTCTCTTTAAGCTGCATAATGAGCTCCCTGACTTCTATCATGCCGCGCGGGTCAAGGCCGATCGTTGGCTCATCGAATATCAGAATGGATGGGTCGTGCAGGAGCGCCGAGGCAATCGCAACTCGTTGCTTCATGCCGGTCGAGAAGTCCCCCGTTCGCTTGTGGGCTGAATCCGACATCTTTACCTCGTCGAGCAGTGCGACTGAGCGCTCTCGAATCACATCGCTGTCCAAGCCGCGTAACTGCCCCAAGTACGATAGGATCTCCATAGGGGTGAGCTGCGGATAAAGCTGGGGTGTCTCGACAACAGCCCCAACGCTTGCGAGCGCTTCTTTAGGGTTGCGCACCACGTCGATTCCGTTGAGGAACGCTTTGCCACCAGTCGGTCGAAGAAGGCTAGTTAAAATCTTGATTGTGGTGGTCTTGCCGGCGCCGTTGGGGCCAAGGTATCCCACACAGACGCCTGGCTCTATTGTCAAGTTCAAGTCCTTCAGTGCCTCGAACTGGCCAAACTGTTTGCTTAAGTGCTCTGTTACGATGGCATCGGTCATGCTGCGTATCTGCTCTTGGGCCTGGTTTAAAATTTGCCTGNNCCTAAACGCTGAAATCCTGTGCCTTTCCTTGAACTCTTCCACAGTGTAGCAATTAAGGACGTAATAAACTTTTCGGTGGTCTCCGTAAGCTAGGAGACATGCCACATCGGGTGCCGAGCGACGTCGCCCATTTCGATAATAGGCGGCATTTCGTTGGAGCAACTGTGTGGATCCCACCACAGCTGTCCCGTCTTCTTTTGTTTATACCACTTGGAGCGCTACAACCAAAGCGGAGGATTCGTCCAATGGTCGCCCAAGCCACCCCAATCGACATTCGGCCACCACATCTGTAGCGAAGCCGCTCGCCATTTTATTTGCTGTGCGTTGACACCCGCTCAGAAAGGCTTAAGTTTCTCCTCACCCATTCAACGTTTTCGATTAATTTTTTTGATAGCACAGCACGTTCAAGAAGGCGAAGCGGATGGCAAAAAAGAGGCAGCGGTCATTGCGCTCCTTATCGTCGCATCCCTATTCATCGCCGGTTGCATTAAGTCAACCACCACGCCAGTGACGCCGCCCGACCCGCAGCTTGCACAATACATCGAGGCGTACAACACCACGTTGAGGGCCGAACATCCAAATAATTTGACCGCGTGGCTTGTCACGCCAATAAATGCATCATCTGCGAATATAACAGATGCGTGGACGTAGCCATCGTCTACCAACAGCGCGGTAAATCTCAGCTACACTGAAAACATCACACTGATCCGGTTCAGTTCCCCTGACGCGGCAACGGCATACGTTGATAATAATAGCACAGGTTATCGGTTGGTGGCGACTTCGTACCCGAGTACGCACAGTCCAGAAGCGAATCAGCGCGCAAAAGGGAACGCAACGACCGCTTATGCCATTTATGATACAGGGTCCTCGCTAGGAACGCCTGGCAGTTTGATTGCGCAGACTGATCAGTACGTCTGGATCGCTCAGTATGAATACATGTCAGCCCCCCCATGAGGAGGTCGACCGTATGATACGAAAGGTAGCGATAACGTGCGTCGTCGGTGCTGGTGAGCGTCCTCGTGGTCGTAGCCGGCTGCACTTCCGCAAACCCCGCAAGCCCAACCCCATCGACGCAAGGCCACAACTAGCGCTGGCGTTACGCCATCACCCACCGCCGGCCAACCGACAATACTTTCGATAACACCATCTCCAATTGTGACGCCTTCTCCCACCCCGGCCGGGGCTCGGGTCGCCACGACTCTCAGCATTTGGGAGGGATATATGGGCCAGCCCGCGTTTTGGCTTGACTATCCGATATATCACGTGGCGCTCAAACATGGAGGCTCTGAGCAAGTCCGGTACGTGATCAACGGCACGGATGGCAAGCACCCGTGTGGTGTGGCGAACTACTACATAGATAACCAGGCGGCAAGCGGTACGTGGGATATCACAAAGCCACAGCCCCAATATTGGCAAGGCTGTCCCGCAGGACTGCCTGGCGGAGCGGGGGGGCTCTACCTCTACCCCAACGACACGGCAAAGTTAACAGTCGGATGGCACACACTGAAAATCGACTACCTAGGAGATAGCACCTACGCACCCTCACAGTTCGTGGCCCAGTTTTTGGTGGTGCCATAAATTAGCAATTGAAAATATAGGCAGAAGCGCCCTAAAACCGCATCGAAACGCTGCTACTACGTGCTACAAGAAGAACGTAACAAGTGCCGGCGCACGTTAATCAAAAAAGGCGCTCTAGCCAGCTTTGCAACGCGTTTTCCTCTAGATATTCTGCGCTGTCGGTCGAAGCACGCTGTTCACGGCGTTGGCGAGGCGCTCTGCACACTTGTTGCAGTTCGGATCGTTGGTCGTGTTCACGCAGCCGAAGTGAAGTCCATACAGACAGGCGCCGTTTTTTATGCTCGTTACGTTCGTTGCCATAAGGTTCATCTCCAAGCTACCCTGCTCAGAGTAGTTTCATAAGGCCGCGTGAGACAGGGATTGTGTGGGAAAACGTGACAGTGCATTTGTGTCACACCAGCGTGCATAGGCCGGGGAGTATAGGCGATGCCCACACGACCACTTCCGCGCCGCGCTCAGCCAATGACTATCCGGGGT
>PLGY01000063.1 GCA_003139855.1 Candidatus Methanoflorens stordalenmirensis | reverse complement strand
CTCTACGCCCTCAACGCCACCACGGGGGCGAAGCTGTGGAGCTACACAACCGGGGGCTACGTGGACTCATCCCCCGCCGTCGCCAAGGGGGTGGTCTACGTGGGGAGCGATGATGGCAACGTCTACGCCATCGGCAGCGCAGCTGCGGCCACAAGTCAGGGAACGCCCGGCTTCGAGGTCACGCTCGCTCTTGTCGGAATCGTGATCGTCGCATACATAGTGAGGAGGAGGAGCTAACCCCCTCCGCCCTCTTTTTCTTTACACGCAGGTGGCGCCTGAAACGCCGATGTACCGATAATGAGTGGGCGATCTCTGTTGGTTCAAAAATGATTTATTAATGCGCCGCTGGAGTTTAAGTTACCCTACGACGCCGGAAGCTCCGTGTACCGCGAGGCCTTCAGCCCAACCGTGAAGGTCACGGTCTACGTGTTCCTACGGCCCTATCCTTAATTTCTAGCTCATTATTTCTTTTTTGATTTTGCGCTATCTCCTGTCGCGAACTATTTTCTCCTTGTCCTGTCCCGCCTTTTCCAGACAGGCCTAAAAAGAGCATGTGGGATCGGATGCGAGGCCGTTAGCCTTTGCGGTAAACGCGAACATTTAAGGGTTCACGCACGTTTCTACGGCTAACGGTTTTGTGCGCTAGGGCGGCACAGAGCTAAAGCTGAACCTTGGAGGTGACATGTGGGCAACGCATTTTGGCTTGGGATAACCGGAGGAGTCTGCGGTATCCTCGCCGTTGTACTCGCCGTTCAGCTCGGAGGAATGAGCGACGCGTTTAACGCAACTGGGGGGTTACCGCCCTACACGACCGCAGCAGGGGCAGCACTCATCTTCTCACTAGTTGGAATCGCTGGCGGCGTACTCGAAAACTGGAAAATCGTCGGCGCAACTGTAATGATTATCGGAGCGCTCGGGGCTCTGATATCGATCGGCCTTTTAAGTGGTCTTAGCGTTGTAGAATTCGTAGCGGGAGCCGCCCTCATTCCACTCGGGGTTGTGATATCGTTTTTCGGCATTCTTACCTTCGTGCTATTCCTGCTAGGGGGCATCCTCATTTTGACGCAAGCGCCGCATCCGCACTAGGCGCTGGAATGCCTTATCCTGGCGTCGCTATTCCCGTTGCAGCGTTACTCATTGATGGCATTATCTTAGGAACTCATCGCGCACTTTTGAAGGTGATGGTTACTTCGCAACTACCGTTTTGGGCAGTGTCATCGTGCTGCTCTACGTTGCGTCCCTCTTAGCGCGTTGCGGACAATCGGTTGGAGGTGGTAGTCAAGATAAAAGCGGTCAGAGAGGCGGACAACACACCGATCACCTACGGAGCGCGTTTGTGCGCACGATTCTGCTATAGATCGACGAGAGTCAGCACGTCAGCCCTACCTGCTGCGTAATCCTCATTTGGACTCATAAGAAACAGCGTCTCGGCGATCGCGTTGCGCACAGCGTCGTGCTGAAGGCATAAAGGCCTTGTGCCCCATAACCTCAGCGATCAGTTTGGAAAATTAAGTGGTACCAAACCTATGAGGTAGCACTCGTTATTTCTCAGCCGGTGCGCTAAACCACTCAGTCAATCGCGCTGCGGGGGGCGAAGCACGCTGTTCACGGCGTGGCCGAGGCGCTCTGCGCACTTGGTGCAGTTCGGATCGTTTGAGGTGTTCAAGCAGCCGAAGTGTAGGCCATACCAGCAGGCCCCGTTTTTTATGGTTGATGCATTCGTAGCCATCACGTTCATCTCCAATCAGGACTACACGGAATGGTTTCATAAGGCCGCGTGAGACAGAGATTGTGTGGGAACTCGTGACAGCATCTTTGTGTGGGAAAGCGTGACAGCATCTTTGTGTCACACCTAACGGCGGCTGCTTTCGCGGGAAGTGACCAATAGTAGCCTATGTCATCGGCAGCGTGTGACCTGCTAAGCTCGAAAATACCCAATTCCTTAATCGCCGCGAAGCAGTTTTGATAACTCCCCCGTTCTTCGAGCCATCAAACGGTACCAGATGGGGCCCAGCTAACAACAACGTTTATACTATCTCGCCGCCTTTTTGGGCGACGCATATGATAAAAAAGTTGTTAGCCATCATAGTGCTCGTGATGGTTGCCTCGTTATCAGTAGCGGGTTGCACATCATCAACTAATAGCAACCAAACGGCAAGCAGTGCATCACAAGCAGCATCGAGTACAGCATCAATGAAAGCAAAGACAGCAAATACTACGACTTCAGCGTCGGCAACGCGTGTGCCGGCACACTTGAAGGTGCTATTCTTCTATGAGACGAATTGTCCCTATTGCCAAGCGCTGGAGCCACACGTCACCCAGCTTCAAAAGAAGTATGCGGGGAAGGTCCCCGTACAGTCGATCGTGAACTATGCGAGCCCGCTGGCCGATCAGTACAAGGTGCCGTCGGTCCCGACGCTGATCCTGCTAAACAACGGCCGTGAAGTCGGGCATTGGATCGACGCCACGAATACCACGGGGATTACAGCTCAAATTAATAGCCTACTCCGCGCGAGTTAGGATGGACGCGACTTGATCTACGGCGCTTAGCGCCTCACTATTAAGCGAGATGGTTACGGTTTGCATAGCTGCCTACGTTGTTGGAGCGACAATAAGGATTGCTATTTTGATCCCGTTAATTACTGCTTATGACGCTCATAAGAACGCATAAAGAGTGATTAACCAACCATTAATTAGGCATTAAGAAAAAGATGCGTCACGATGGCGATATTCGCATCAAAATGGCCCTTATTCGTCACGGCGAGCGTTTGGGAAACTGCGGTAGGTACATGGCGCGCCGTAACTCGCCCAGCTATTACTAAAATGAGTCAGCGTTCGGACTTAAAAACGACAATGATCTCTAAGATTCAGAGGACCCTGGACGCGAAGGGAATCTTTAGAACCAGATAGGCTGCCGCAAAACAGAGCGGAACCGTAATCGCCGCCGCCAGACCGAACTTGAGCAGGTGCTCGAGAGAGAGTCCCATCAGTGCAACGGCAACGAATACGATGATCAGGGCCGAGATGACATAGACGGTGTACGAGTGCCGACTCAGGAATCGGCTGAAGCTGCCCGACCAGTTGAATCTATCGCGGAAGAGCGTGATCAGCCCGAGGGACATTCCCACCGCAACGGTCGAGTCCCACAGCGCATAGACCGCAGACTGCCAGGACCCGTAGCCTGCGACATTTGTGATGCCTCCGGTGAGCGCAAGGGGAAGGAGTGTGATCGTCGCGACCAGCACCAGAGCGAAGCCCCCCCTCCCCATCGATTTCGGAATGTTCCGTAGCCAATTGTGACGGACGGCAACGATGCCGATGATGAAGAAACTGAGATGCTGGGGGAGGTAGGACAGGGTCGGAAATCCAGCTACGTACTCACCTATCGGTATGACGATGCGAATCAAATAACTGGTTAAGGCCAGGACAAGGATGAACGCGGCTATGATCTGATAGCGGGGAGGCTCGTTGCTGCTCTCCTGCCGTGGCGCACGGTTTCTTCTGATAACCCACCAGATCGCAAAGCCGATGTCGAAGATGAGCAGCATTGCTAAAAACCAGGCGAGTCCAAAACCGACCAGCTGGGGGTAAGCTTGCCAGGACAGAGGCGTGGTGATGCCGCTCAGGGACGCTGGCATTGCGTACGAGCCGAGAGATGCGATCGGGTTGAGCACGAAGAAGTACACGAGCAGAGGATGCCCAAGCGGATCAGTCGATCCTTGACGAAGCGCCTCACCCCCTTACGCTCGAGCGATCCAGGCGAGAAGTAACCCGAAATCAGGAACAAGAGACCCATAAAGTAGGCTTGGTTGACGACTATAAAAATGACCAGCACGACGAGCGGCAGCGGGTAGCTGGGAGGCGGCTCCACGTAATAGAAGGCCCCCACCCCGGTGTAAACGATTGCCAGGTGGTGCAGCACCACCAGCGTGATGAGCCAGGTCCGCAGGTTGTCGGCGAAATAGAGGCGGTCGCGCAATTTTCTAGGCGGAGGGGGTGTTCCTTGTTCTCCCCCAACGACCCCCTTTACGTCCTCAGTAGGTGCTTGTCCTGACGCCATCGCCGAATCCTCTTTTAGCGAGAGCCCCCAAAACTCACCTACTAGGTTCAAGGAGGTTTAAACGTATTGATCTGCGTTCACGACTGCTTACATACCCACCCGTATTCGCGGCTCTGAAGCAAACGCTCCTGTATTTTTTTGATAATTCGTTGCAACTGCTGACGTGCGCTGTTGGATAGCCAGCCATCGTGCGCGCGGTCTTGCAGGTATTGATAGGCTTCCCAACTAGTCGAGCACTTCCACCAAAAGTTTTTCGGCAGCCATATCGACATAGTCGTTTTTGTAGTCCGGGATTTCAAGGATGAGTTCATCGACCTCTGCGCGATCGTTGTTCATGGGGCAGAAATGGGGATCTACTAGGGTAACTGTTAGCCAAAGTAGGACGAAAGTGGTAAGATTGAAAAATATAATACTCGTTTTTCAAGCAGTCTGGAGGTAGATACATGGCAGAAAAAAATACGAAGCGAATCGAGTTTTTCTTGAGAATGCTCTACGCGCTAGCAGCTTTACTTGCCCTCCTTGGCGTCTTAATACAAGTTGGTCTCATAGACGGGGGTACGACTTATGCTGTTGCGCTTCTCGCAGTCGCGATATGGTTTTTGTGCATTGCCGGGAACAGATCAGTCCCTTTTTTAATTCAATCCGCGCAATAACATTGATTCACTGGCCGGGAACGTGAGCACAATGCTGCTCAGCAGATTGCGGCAGAGACATATCCCGCTCCATCAGCTGCATTAAGTGTGTAGAACAAGACGCAACTAAGGTTATTAACCGCCCCCGCGTATACAGCTAGATCAACGACGCGCCAGCGCAGCGGCTGCTCTCTGAAGGCGCGCCTAAGGCATCATTTCGGGACCGGTTCAGACGGAAAAAATATAATAAATAACGGGGCCCGTCACCGCGTCCGTTTTACCGTGATTACGAAGCCGTAGCTACCACGATAAAAGCATTGATATGTTATAGCCAAGGTAATATCATGGGAATCAAAAACAGAAGAAGACTCTATTTACCTGATCCGAAAGCTAATAATGCTTGTTCTCTCTGCATCTTGATAATAAATATCAATACTTTATTTGTTGATGTTATAGCGCTAAGAGAGCCGGTTTTTAGAGGAGGTATTATTAAGAGTTCAGAATCATCAACCACCAGTATGAACAGGTTATCTACGTCTATTATATCCTTTAAATTGGCACGGGACCGCCTTTGTAACTCTGTTTCAGTTTCATGATGCTGACGCTCTAAAATCTGGCTTTTTTCAATTATCTGGATTTTCACATTACTTTTTTTGGACAAGTGTTCCAGTCTTTTTTTTGTATCTTGACCATCTACGATTAACAAGTCTATTTTAATGTTCTTTTTTGCGACCTTTTCTATATACTCTAGGTATCTTCCTGATGTTTCGCAGCTTATGCTCTCCCTAGCGTCATTTAACATGTCTTTGATCTTAAATTCAAAGCTTTTAGCGCCGAAAATAAAGCATAGAGGGGAAGAAGATTCGGGGACTACCTCCTGCTCTTTAAGGATCTGGAATTCTTTTAGCGCTTCCTTTTTGGCGTCCTGATTTTTCTTTATTATCAGTTCCAGCGCAACTCTTGGCTCTATCGCCTGATAGGTAGCCGGTCTCGGACTTGTTAACACGACCAAACCACTTTCTTCAAGTTTCCTCAAGCCATCGTATACCCTCGGCTTAGATACATCTAGAAAATCGAGCAAGTCCCTTACTTCTGCGCTTTGCAATACTACCAGCGCTGCGTATATTTTCGCCTCTGACTCGAGCAACCCAAGCTCTGTTAAGGATACTAATAGTTGACTGGGTAATCGTCTCATCATTGTCCCCATTGATTATTAGTTGTCAAATTACTATTTACTAAGCCGCTATCTATATATAGTTCTTACGACCCCATGTCAATCGTTGTTAAATTATTGACAACTTCAATACCAAAAGGAACAAATCAAAATGAAAAACACAAAAGAAGAAAAACAGGAACTAATGTTTCGCCACACGGCGGGCCAGGCGAATAGATTCGGGACCTATTTCGATTCTCACTTCACGCGAGTAATAGGGAGAGGCAATTATGGTGGATCGGCAGTAGGAGAATGCTACGAAACGGCAAGCCGAATTGTTGATGGAGATTTTCAAAGCTACACAAATGCTTGGGAGGTAACTGCGAAGCGGGTCGAAGCCATTGGATGGGATTGTCTCAAGAAGGGGCACAAGGTGAGCGCCCGCGATGCGTTTTTACGAGCCGTGACCTACTGGGGCGCTACGACGATGTACATCGATCCCACTGATCCGCGCCACCGCTCATCTTACGAAAAAGAGCGGGCCTGCTTCCGCGAAGCCGCTAAGCTTTTCAACCCGCCCATAGAAGTTGTAAACATCCCCTACGAAAACGGCAGGACGATTCCCGGATACTTCATTCCCGGCGGCCCTAAAGGCGAGAAGAGACCGACGGTTCTTGTGCTTGGAGGCGGTGATAGTGCCCTGGAGGAGCTCTACGGTCCGAGTCCGGTGGGCGCGCAGAGGCGGGGTTACAATGCGCTTATGTTCGAAGTGCCCGGACAAAAAGCAATGTTCTTTGACTATCCTGACTTGTTCTTTCGCCCTGATGCTGAAGTCCCGATTAGATATGTCGTGGATTATGTCCTGAGTCGTCCTGAGGTCGATCCAAAGAAACTCGCTTTAGTCGGCGCAAGTTTTGGTGGATATTTCGCCCCCAGGGCTGCTGCCTTCGAGAAGCGTTTGGCAGCTGTCATAGCACTTCCGCTCTTCTCGGATCTTCAGCCGATGTTCGTTGAACTTTTAGGGTTGGATCCGACAAAGCCATATCCGCGCGATCTGGAATCACGCCTTGATATGTCTCAATCTTTTGTTAAGGCGTTGAGCAAAGGCGATATACGAATGAGGTCTGGATATGCCAACAAAACCATCGCGGAATGGCTGGATAGAATGCGTGAATTTAGTTTGGTTGGACTCGAAAAGAACATCACTTGCCCGTTGCTCATTCTTGCCGGAGAAAGCGAATTCGATCCTGCGAGAGCGGAAAAGGAAAAAGTCCAATGGAAGAAGGTAATGAACCATCCCAAGAGCCAAGCAAGGATTGTCACAGCCGCTGAAGGAGGCGAGGGACACAGCATGGTTAACAACTTGCTATTGAAGAACCAAATAGAGTTTGATTGGCTCGATGACGTACTCGGCTGGAAGTCTTAACCCGGATTTCCAACGCCTCGACGCGAACGGGATCTTCAAAACCAGATAGCCTGCCGCTTTAGGTACCTCACACGAAGCGCATTAGGAGCC
>PLGY01000029.1:10685-13865 GCA_003139855.1 Candidatus Methanoflorens stordalenmirensis | reverse complement strand
AACGGGATGCTTGCCGGACTCGTTGCAATAACCGGCCCTTGTGCGTTCGTTAACTCGCAAAGCGCGGTCCTCATCGGATTGGTCGCTGGGGTTCTCGTAGTTGAAGCCGCGCTTTTCATTGATAAAAGGCTAAAAGTTGATGACCCGGTCGGAGCGGTGGCCGTGCACGGCGTGTGCGGTGCGTGGGGATGTCTCAGTCTAGGACTCCTCGCGGATGGCACGTACGGCGCAGGCTGGAACGGCGTTTCCGGCGCGGTAACCGGTCTTCTCTACGGAAATCCCAGTCAGTTGGCTGCACAGTGCATCGGAGTGGCGACATGCTTCGTCTATACAGCGGCGATCTCACTTGCGATCTTCGCGTTCATAGACAAAGTTGTCGGACTGAGGGTCGAATCGCAAACCGAAGTAGACGGCCTAGACGTCCCAGAAATGGGGGTAGGAGGGTACGATGGTGGCTACGGGCTCTGAGCTGGACAGGCAACCTCGAAAAAGAAGTTGCTCGCCGTGTCTCAGGCCGAAAGTGTGTCCCCGCACCACGTCCGCGTGGGCGGGGAGTTTAACAAACAGCGTGGAGGTGAGCGTATGAAAAGAATCACGGCCATTATAAGACGGGAAAAACTCGACGCAGTAAAGCACGCGATGCGAGAGCTCGGCCCTGGGATGACGGTTACGGACGTCAAAGGCCAGGGCAGGCAGAAGGGCATTATGGAGGTCTACCGAGGCAGCGAGTACTGCCTCGATCTCTTGCCCAAATCGCAGATTGACATGGTCGTCCAGACAGAAGACGTGGAGCGTATTGTCCGCACGATCTTGGAAACTGCGAAAACCGGCAACATAGGAGATGGGAAAATATTCATCGCCCCGGTAGACGACGTGATCCGCATCAGAACAGGCGACCGCGGTCCCAGCGCTGTCTAGCGCTTGCAACATCGCAGGCGGGCGCACACCCGCCTTTTCTTTTTTTTCACGCACCAATAAAACGGAGTGGATTTTCAGTGCGTTGCCATAGCACAGTGAGAAAAGGGCAGCGACAGTCTCTCGAAAAATGCGTTCATTTGTTGCGGGGCATGCGTTTGTATTTGAAAATCTGAAGTGCGAACGATAAGCAGCTGAACTATTGTTTCTGTACCCCCCACAGGTTGGGCAAAGACGCCTTCCCGTCCTTTCGACTTGGTTGTAGGATGTAGCTTTTCTATCGGCTGACTTATGCGAGACGCTTCTCGGCGCCTCCGTTCTTCAAACGGATAAATCGAGGAATCGGTTTGTGCTCGTCTGCTCTTCTTTCCTCACCACGTTACTTGGTTCGCCTCTTCGAGCGGCATAGCCGGCGCGATGTGGGCCACGCCAAAGCTGCTGAACGGGCCGGTAATCTTCAGCAATGATGCTTCATCTGGTGCATCGAAGATTGCCACGGACATATGTCTGCCTATGAGAACGTAACGGCCTATCACCTTGACGCTTTCTGGAAACTTAAAGTGCTTCCACAGCTCGCGAACCCGTTCAGTATGTTCGGGATCGAATTTATACCATAAAACGAATAGCATTTCTCCACTTCCTTTACGTAGTTGAATTCAACACGCTCCTCGTTGAGCGCGTCGCTCTCGATTTAAAAAACCCCTTCGATGTTCGGAATAGCTTACGCCATCGGTTTTTGATGAGAGCATCGCTAGAAGAATAACATTCTGGAACGATAACTCTTTCTCAGCTTTTCTTGCGTTCCGGCCTTATCGAAGCGGCGGCGTTTCGTCTGCGGTGCTGGCAGTCAACTGTCATCATCAAAACCTATATGCGTGAAAGAGACGGTACGCACGCAGCACGGAGGTGAGAAAATAACACAAATGCTTCCGCAGTGTTTCAATTGCAAACATTTCTATACGGGGGACAAATGTGACGCCTACCCGGCTGAAAGATTGTACAACTGCGACGCTTTCCCTGATCCAAAGCGCCAGATCCCTGAAGACCTTCTTTCGAATACGGTCCTCCACACGACGCCGTATGAAGAAGATCACGGCATCCTCTATGACCCAATAGACCCTAAAGTATCTTATTAAGCTCTAATTCGCGAGTTTCCATAGTCGGAAAACGTTGTTCTCCTCAACCTTGGTATGTCGCAACACGAGGGCTATTGGGGGGCGCCAAATCGGCCCCCGAGAACCAAATTGCACTCTTCATAGGCACGCGCACATCGGTAAGGTAAGGACTCAAGAAGCTCCCGCCGTCCGGACAGCAATTTTTGCTTGTCCCTGAACCCGATTTCGTAGATTTTAGCGCCTAGCTTTCTTACCTCTTCAGTATCTTATTCGATCNNACAAAGCCCCAAATCAAGAAATAGTTTTATAGTATTAACGCCGTTAATTTATTTGGTGAATACCATGAACGGTGTGATTGCTGAAGCAATTTCGAACAACGAGCCCTTCACAAAGAGGCTCAGAGAGTATCCTCCAAGTGTGAAATTGGTCTTTAAGACGCTTGAGAACAACGGAACAATGACTTTGAGCGATATCGAAAAGGAGACATACTTGCCATATAGAACGGTGAGATACGCAGTTAAGAGACTCAAAGAAGGCGGGTTCGTAGCGCGCATCTTTCACATAGAAGATGCACGGCAAAGCCTCTATCGCCTCGCGAAGTAGTTTGGTGAACACGATAATGTACAGGTACGTAAGCAATTTGTCTTCCAGTTCGTTCATGTGTAGTTCGCCTAGTTTTGGCTTTTTTTGGTGAATTTAGTTTCACTCCCAGTGTCTACTATTCCTTTTTGGCGAATAGCCTTTTACAAAAAGCAACCGTCCCTCTGATTACGACCCGCTTCTCAATAGTGCTTTGATTTCCGGACGCCTGACTATGTCTGGGATCCACCCTGCACGTGTTGGACATTCACAAATCCTATTCGGGCTCCCACGCCTACTGTTCTGCACCCACGCGGGCGAGGAGGAGTCTGAAGAGGGTTGCGAGTCTAGCCTTGCCGTCTATTGTGCCATTCGCAGCACTTCAGCTAGCCCTTCCCGCTGTTCAGCCATTGCTCTAAGAATGTCCAATAGCACAAACCGATGGCAAGGCCAATCCTTCTCGCGGCTATAGATAGTGAATCCTCGCCGAGCCCTAGCTAAAATGCGGTGAAGCTCTGCTTGTGCCTCAGGTCTGCCCGCTATCTCTTGCCGATAGCGTTCCTCGTAGTTT
>PLGY01000029.1:0-10593 GCA_003139855.1 Candidatus Methanoflorens stordalenmirensis | reverse complement strand
GGAAGCAGGCCAAATTTGCCCTCGATCCCTTGAAACGTTAGGCTAGCCTCTTCGTTTGTCGGCCGCGCTTCGCCCAGCAAGGGGCGGTGCCTGCGTTCACCTCACTTGCGCGAATACTGGCCGGAGTAAGACCTTCTCGCCTTCGCTCAAGACTACCCCGGCGAATTTTGACTCAGTCGTAAGAGTTATGAGGCTCAAGGCCTCAGGAAAAAGCACGATGAAAGACAGACACGTGATGGAAGCGATGGGAAAATCGTACATCGTGGTCGAAGATGGACACGTGGTTGAAGTTGGAGAATCGCTGATTGAATACTGTCCCATTTTTGCCAAGGCGCGCGGCATCGAACGAATTGATCCGGCCGTCGTAAAAGCGAATATCGAGTTCCGGATCCGCGATTTTGGGATGTGCACCGGCGAGCGTGACATAGAGATGGAAATCTTCGTCGGATTTGGAGCCTCGGAGGTGATGATGACAGGCTTGCGGCGGGGGTTGATTGACTCCAGCATAACGGTATGTGAGGGCGTCGGCACGGTCATCACGTCTAATCCGATCCTCACCCAAGGTATCGGGGCACGGATTTCGGGAGTTATCGAAACGACGCTCATACCGAAGTTGAAGCGCCGGGTGGAGGAAAAAGGCGGAATTGTGCTCGACGGGAAGAGCGCCATTATTAATCAGCCCATGGGCGTCGCACGCGCGATCGAACTGGGCTTTAAGAACGTGGCTGTTACTGTTGCGACGTTAGGCGACGCTCGGAAATGCCGTGAAATAGAACAAGAAACCGGCGCCAACGTGATTATCATCGGCGTGCACGTGACCGGAATCAAAGATGATGATGCGAAGAACTTCGTCGATACGGTAGATATAACGACCGGATGTGCATCACGAGCTATAAGGGGAGTGGTGGCGGATAAAGCCCTCGCTCAGGTTGGAACGAGCGTGCCGCTTTTCGGGTTGTCTCAAAAAGGAAAGGACCTGTTGCTCGAGCGAGCGAAGGAAGTCACGACGCCGATACTCATTAACACTATGAAACTGCCTGTGTTGCCGGAAGATAAGCAACCAAGGCCACTCGTATGAGGTAGAGTCCGCGATATTTAACGTTACCCAGGTATTGGTAGCGCGTGCGCCTTAGAGGCATGAGATGAGCCATTTCCTGCAAGAGTGGTTGGTAAGGCACGTAGCCCGTCACACGCTGTTTTCCTTTTTCCTTGCGAGAGTGACCAACCCTTGAGAGCATCCAGCATGAAAGCATTAGCGTGACCAAAACGGGATTCAAAAAATGACGGGGACAAGTAGCACAATCTCTCGAATTAGACAAGGAAGTTAGACGCGTTCAAGAGCTCGACAGCTAAAGTGCGACGCATGAACGCGATTGCCTCACAGCTTCCATTCTTTTCAAAACCATTTGATGCTAGCCCAGCCTCAAGCTCGTGGCGGCTATGCCTTCTGTACTAATCTCTTTGGGTCACGAGTGAAGTTTGTTAGGAGCAATCGTCGTGGCGCGCTCGATAGCTTACACTTGCGCCGGCATACTGGTTCCGCCAGTTATTGCCGCGAAAGAAACTATCATATTGTTGTGCGTACTACTCCCACTGAGCAAACCCTGAGGGTTTGCACGTTTCAAGTTGCATTTTTTGAGTTACTCATGAAAGGAGATCAGTGTACGAACCTGCAGGAGCTGACAAGAGTTGTTGCAGGTCACGCCATCTACCCGGATGACAAGATGCTGGACAAGCGCAAGGCGTTCGCCGAACATGTCGCCGCGTTTCATAATGATGCTCAGATCCCGCTTCGCGCGGATTACGAAGGAATTGTACTGATGTCGGCCCACCAGCCAAATCTCTTTCCGTACAGTGGCGTCGTGCGAAAGGCAGTGCTCGTTCACGCGGTGGCCGAGCAATTGCGAAACGTAATCGGCTGTCCCGTCGCCGAGCTCTTTTGTTTTGCGGATCAAGACTTTGCTGAAGAACGGTGGTTCCGAGAGGCACAGCTCCCGAGTGTCAGAAGTCGAAACGGTACGCTCAGCCTGCGTTTGTCGGTCGCCCCAACGTACAACAATAAGATCATGCGCGCCGTGCCAAAGCCAGACAATAACGAAGTAGAGAAGATAAAAAGCGAGATTCAACGCTGGACGGTCGAGTCAAGAGATTCAATCATGAAGCACTCTAAGCATTTGGGACTACAGCCCCCGGATGTTGATCTCTGTACCCGTGAGGTGTTTGATGTGATCGATCGAGCCAACGAAAGAAGCACCAATGCGGCTGATTTTAATGCCTTTTTCTTCGCGTACCTCATTCAGGAATGTGGGTATGAAACTGCTTTCGCGCGGTTTTCACAATGCCAACAGGTGTTCAAGGACGAAATCGCGTTCATATTGGAACACTTCGATCAGTACGCAAAATTGATGGTCGATTCGCAGAAAAATCCAGTTACGAAGATCGCCACCCCTATTTGGTATCATTGCCCTTGCAATGGTAAAGCTGACGTCAAGGTGGTACGCTCACCTGATCACAAGCTCGTCGCGACGTGCCGTGCGTGCAATACAACCGTAGAGTTCAAAGGAGGCATGCGTCAAGCGCTAGAACAGATGTTGCCAAACGTATCGCTGAGGGCGGAGTCTATGCTGATCGCTTTCAGTGGCATCGGCATCACATTTTATGTTGGGGGAAAAGGCGGCGCCGAATACCTCAGCCGAGCGAGCAGGATAGCCGAAGAGCTCGGCATGCAGTTTCCCGTCGTTTCCACTTGGAGACCGAGAGATATATACGGAGGCGTTGGACAGTTGGATGCGATTTTGGAGGTGCTAAGGGTAAGATCAGAATACGATCTTATGAGGAATGACGTTGCGTGCGACGCGGCAATCATCGGCAACGAATTGGATCTCATTCTCGCGGACATTGACGGGGCAATATCAGCATTAGACAATCTAAAGCGTGCGATCGCAACGAGGAAAGCTGCTGGTTTTAAGGAGCAGATAGCGTTCATCGTCAACACGCAAAATGATCTGAAGACACGATTTGAACGAAACAAAATCGCGAGAGACAGCTCAATAGTGACACACACAAAAAAAACGGTCGGAATGATTCCCTCTATAATCGACCACGCAATAAACGTCGGAATGCGTTCGACCGCTTCGCAGTGGTCTACGGCGCTTGAGGAAAACATACATTTTGATGAAGATGTGCCCCTAAAGACGGATACTTCGATGGACGCTCTGTTCGATACGATAAAACAGTTATGCACGAGTGATTTGTTTGAGTAGCCGGTTCTAAGGACCAGCGGTTGCCCTTGATCACAAACTCGGTTGCCACCAGCTGGTGTATCTAAAGAAAAGGCTGTGCACACCATCGCGATCGCCCCGATCCAACAAGCAAGTTCTGCTTGATAAGCTAGCTCCTATTGGAGATGTCGCTATGAGACGANNTGAGACTTACACGAATACGCTCTCAATAAATGCTGACGCCGCAGCACGATTTCTCATAGCGAGCAAAGATCAAGACGAGCGGCATCCCTTTTCTGCTTCAGGGTTGTTCACCGAGCGACTTAGTCAATGGCCGCCCCTTTGCAAAAACCCTGCCCGTGCGTGCACAACTGAGGACTACTCTCTAGTCTTGTGCATCATCTGAGAAGAACAAAATGCTAGCCCCGCGGGCACTCACTCAATGCGACCGAAAGAAAGAAAAATGAAGTGTCAGGATCAGAATTGACCTACGTATACACGCAAACAGGGTGTCAGAAGGGACAAAAAAATGAGAGCCAGTCCCCGGAGTTGAACCGGGATACGCCGCTCTGCAGGCGGCTGCGTAGCCATTCCGCCAGGCTGGCATTGTCGACGCTATAGTGTAGCCGTTCACATGTAATAATACGTCTTATCGTGACAAAGTTTGCTTGCACTCGCTCTTTTCGATTGATTCACACGGCTCGCATGCTGAAGGCCTGATTGAAACAGTAGCTGGGCAATGACCGAAGCTTGGGAGCCTTAAGCTTGGGAGCCTAGGCAATCGATCGCTTAATCAAAATCTCGGCTTGCGTCTGGCACGACCGAGTGAATAAAAACACTAACCAAGCCGGCGTATGCACCGACAGCGGGAATTCGGGTCTACAGATGAAGGCACGGCCCGTTAGAAGGTAGCGCGAAATTCCAGCTACGACCGCGCTCACACCGCCAAATGTTTAAATATATCGCTACTTAGAGTACTCGCTCAGTTGCACCGATCCGCTCGTGCCTCCATTTGAGGATATCAACTTTCATTTCTTACGACACGCGGATTTGTACAAAATAGCCGTGATTTGAAAAGTGCTCGGGTCAAAGAGTGACTAATGAAAGGTTCGCGTCCTCGAAAAGCTTTCAGCGCCGGCGCAGAAGGCAGCTCGCGATAATTCGCCTGTTAAAGAAGATGCACCGGGGCGGATTTGAGCCGAGCGCTGTTGAGATCGGTGACGTTGACGTGACCATTCCCGACCTCGATCCCGCGTTTCGCGGATACCAGATTGCAAGTATCGCGGACATTCATTTGGATGAGTGGCTCAACGCGCAGCGTTTTGGCGAGGTGATCGACCTCATTAACCAGCAACATCCTGACTTAGTAGCAATTGTCGGCGATCTCTTCTCGTACGAGGTTGACGGACTGGCTCAGCAGATGGCCGCCTCATTGAACAAATTGAGGCCAAAAGACTGCAGTGTTGCGGTGCTCGGCAATCACGATCACTTGGTCGGGGCGACGGCCGTTCGCGACGTATTGTGGGAAAGCAACGTTATCGACCTGAGCAACGACGTAATGACGGTGAACAAGGGACAAGCGACGTTGCACGTCGCCGGCGTTGATAGCGTTGCATCGCATAAACAACGTTTGGATAAGGTGCTAAAGAAGCTCCCGCCCGTCGGACCTGCAATCCTGCTGGCCCACGAGCCCGATTTCGCGGATGTAAGCGCGCGTACGGGGCGATTTAGCTTACAGATTTCAGGGCACTCGCACGGAGGGCAGTGGATAGTGCCGGGAATAGGGCCTCCAATTCGCGGTCTGTACTCCCGAAAGTACCCCCTTGGACGATATCGCGTCGGCNNGTCTTCACCCTAACGCCCTCCGGCCATCCATAGGCGATGAGTGTCCCGCTGCAGGGGCTCGCTTCGACCGGCGTTCACGCCGGCGCCCTCATCGCTTTGCGTCCGCTGTTCAGTTCCGCTTCAACTGCCCAGACAAACGCCGACTGTGTAAGCACTTTAAACGCATCAAGAACGCCAATCGGCACCCAACAGTCACCGGTTGCCTTTAAGTTTCGGATCAACATAATTAGGGCGGATATGAGTTACAGCAAACGGTTCCCTAGAGTCATGATGGACTATGATGGCGGCGAGCGTCCGGATTATGATGACGTCGCCGTTGAGGACAGCCTCACACTGTTTGTTAACGACATCAGGATCGCGACGCTCATTGCGTCGCCAGAACAGCTCAAAGAACTTTGCATCGGATACTTGATCTCTGAGGGAGTCGTCTCAAGTTTTGAAGAGATTCAAAGCATTGACGTTGATGATGATAAGAACGAGGCCTCTATCGTTGTATCGTCCTTTGATCAGGTCGAGCTCTGGCAGGAAGTGCGCTCTTCAGGCTGCATCGGGATGAAATGGTGGACAAACGAAGACGTGCGCGTTGATTCTGCAGCAACGTTTGAAAAGGTGGTCCTAAAAAAGAGCTTGACGCACCTCGACACTCAAGCGCGCAGACAGACGCACGGCGTCCACGTAGCCGCGCTATTTGATGCAACGGGCAAGCTGCTGGCGCAAGCGGTCGACGTTGGAAGACACAGTGCTATCGATAAGGTCATTGGCATATACGCGGGCAACGACTTCTCCGACACGTTCCTCCTATCGTCCGGCAGGCAACCTGCAGGAATGGTATTGAAAGCGGCTCGGGCAGGCATACCATTGATTCTATCGAAAGCAGCACCTATTAGCACTGGTGTCGAGGCAGCAGTTCAAGCTGGGGTAACCCTCATATGTTTTGCTACTGGGCGTCAGTTTGCGGTGTATTCACATCCAGAGAGGCTCGTTTAGCGTTCTAAAGACCCTTTTTTTTGCGGCAGGCTTTTGGTCTGACAGCGTCTTGTCGCCATTACTTTGCTTCGCACACTCGATGACTAGATGCCTAGGAGGTGCGGATTAAAGTGCGCTGTCGCGAAACTTCTGCGTGCTGAGCAATTAATAGAAATACGCAGGACGGTTATCTAGGCAAATTAGAGCAATCCGCGGCCTACGGAAAAAAAATGACGCTACAGGAACCGCCCGTTAGGAGAAAAAAGGCCCAACCTAAATACGAGTTTCAGTTCGGAACCTCACGTTCGGACATAATCACAAATATGCCGACTTGAGACAACACGTTCTGAAAATGTCCCACCGTCTTGCCAGTCGCGCAGCTTTTCAAACCGATGAGCCGTTCTATGGGGATGTTTCGCGTTCGGCAAAACGCCTGGAAATCGCTGATAGTGGAAAGGTGGATATTAGGGGTATCGTACCAGTCGCGGGGCAAAAAATCGACTTTCGGCATTTGTCCTTTGGTGAGGATGTACCATCGAATTCTGAAGTAACCAAAATTTGGAAAGCTCACAATCGCCTTATTTCCTACGCGGAGCATTTCCTGAATAACAAGGGTCGGCTTATGGACGACTTGTAGCGTCTGATTTAACACGATGTAATCGAAAGATGCATCATCATAGTCGCCAAGCCCTTCGTCGATATCGCCTTGAAAGACCGTGAGCCCTTTGCGCACACAAGCGGCTATGCATCGATCGTCGATTTCAACGCCGCGGATATCGGAGACACCGCTTCGTTTTAGCTTCGTCAGCAAGTCCCCGTTTCCGCAGCCGAGATCAAGTACGCGTGCGCCACGGGGAATCAGATTAACAATGATATCCTGGTCAAATCGTTGCACCGCTACCGCCCGTACACGTTATCGAGAAACCCTGACAGAAGTTCTGTTAGCGGCCCGACCTCGAGCAGGAATGCATCGTGGCCTCGCGATGACTGAACGTCGCAGTACGTAACGTCTTTGCGTTTCCTGCGCAACGTTCTCACAAGCGCTTTCAGTCGCGCCGGGGGGAATAGCCAGTCTGACGAGAATGATATTACCAACATTTTCGATTCGATTGAAGTGAGATCGGGCAGATCAAAATAGTCCATCGCTTTCGTTATGTAAAGATACGAGTTGGCATCGAAACGCTCAACGAATCGGTTCCCCTTGTAGTGCAGGTAACTCTCAACCTCGAAATCTTCTGAAAACTTGTAGCGATACCCATCCGCCCCTTTGAGCGCCCGCCCAAACTTTTCGTGCATCGACTCCTCACTGAGGTACGTGATGTGTCCTATCATCCGGGCGAGCGCAAGGCCCGTGCGCGGCGGCGTGCCGTCATAATAGTCGCCGTTCTGCCAGCACGGGTCTGCCATGATCGCTTGCCGGCCTACCTCGTTGAACGCTATTCCTTGTGCGGAGAGTCGATTGGCCGCGGCGAGTATCACGGCGGATCGCACGATATCAGGATAATCAACGGCCCACTGCAGCGCCTGCATCCCCCCGATGGATCCACCGACAACAGCCAGGAGGGTTTCAATTTCCAAGCCATCGATCAGGCACTTCTGCGCGCGGACCATGTCGCCGACCGTGATGACCGGAAAGCCAAGCCCATATGGGCGCCCTGTCGCGGGATCGATACTGTCTGGTCCCGTAGACCCGCTGCACCCTCCGAGGACATTCGAGCAGACGATAAAATACCGCTCTGTGTCAAGTGCTTTTCCTGGTCCAATAAAGTCGTACCACCAGCCTTGCTCGCCCTTATCGTTTACAAAACCGGCGTGAGCGCTGCCAGATAAGGCGTGCAGGAGCAATATTGCGTTATCTTTGGCAGCGTTCAGCTGGCCGTATGTTTCGTACGCGACCGTCACCGGCGAAAGCGTCCTTCCGCAGTCTAACTTAAGTGCATCAATCGCGTAATATTGGGTCCGCGGAACGGCGTCTACGACGTACATGCGAGTGCTTGATCTATATCCTCAGTGATGTCAGCGACGTCTTCGATCCCCACAGAAAGCCTGATGAAGTCGTCGCCGAGTCCTGCCGCAACGCGTTCTTCGGGGTTCATTTGTTGATGCGTGGTGCTCGCAGGGTGCACCACCAACGATTTCGCATCGCCGATATTGGCGAGGTGACTGAAGAGCTTGAGGCTCTCTATGAACTTCACGGCAGCGTCGTACCCACCCTTGACGCCGAATCCGACGAGCGCGCTCGCACCGTTTGGCAAGTACTTCTGCGCTAGTCGATGAGAACGATCGTTGTCTAGTCCAGGGTAACTCACCCACGAAACGCGTTCGTGCTCCTTCAAGAATCGCGCCACAGCAAGCGCATTCGCGGAGTGGCGTTCCATCCTCACGTGGAGTGATTCAAGTCCCTGAAGGGTCAGGAAGGCATTAAAGGGGCTCAAAGCTGGACCGATGTCGCGTAGCAGATGCACTCGCGCCTTCAGTATGTAAGCGAGTTCTCCGAACGCTTCAGCGTACACAAGCCCGTTGTAGGTTGGGTCAGGTGTGGTAAAATCGGGGAATTTTCCGTTCGTCCAGTCAAAGTTTCCCGCATCAACGATGAGCCCCCCGATAGAAGTGCCATGCCCACCCATAAACTTAGTGAGACTATTGACGACGATATCCGCGCCGAAGTCGATTGGTCGGCACAGGATGGGCGTAGTTGCAGTGCCATCGACGATGAAGGGAACACCGCTGTCGTGCGCTATGTGAGCGACGCTTTCGATATCGAGAACGTCCAAGGTCGGATTGCCGAGCGTTTCTCCAAAAAAGGCCTTCGTCTTATCATTGACGTACTCGTTGTAGTTGTTCGGATCAGTCGAGTCTATTAAGTGGACCTTGATGCCCATTTTTGCCAACGTCGATGAGAACAGGGTGTAGGTACCGCCGTACAGTTGCGATGATGATATGATCTCATCTCCAGGCCTAGCGATGTTGAGGATTGAAAACGCGTTCGCGGCTTGACCGCTAGCAACCGCCAGCCCTGCTTTACCGCCTTCCAGCAGGGCAACTCGCTGTTCGAGCACATCATTCGTGGGGTTCATTATGCGCGTGTAGATATTTCCCATCTCTTGGAGCCCAAAAAGTTTTGCAGCGTGTTCTGTGCTGTCGAATACGTACGAAGTTGTTTGATAGATCGGAACGGCCCTCGCTTTTGTTGTAGGATCAACCGATTGCCCTCCGTGAACTGCTATCGTTCCAGGTCTTTGCATGATACACCTCTTTAAACGGCAATTATTTTATATAACGATTGTTATAATATAGAGATATAACAATTGTTATAACATATATACGAGCTGTTATATTGAGCACTTGAGCATTAAGGTTTCGGAGCAGGCAAAAACAGTATACGGCAAGCCGTTTTATGTGAAGCTGATGTCCTATGAGCGACTCATGAAAACGCAACGATCGCCCTGTGAAACAGCGGTCTGGAGTATCCTCCCTACCATCCGTTGCGAGGTTTCAAAGGAGCTAGCAAAACTAGGTCTATCGCAAATGATGATTTCGGCGCGTCTCGGCGTCACGCAGCCGGCAGTCAGTCAATATGTAACGAGCAAAAGGGGGACAGCTGTTGCGGTCAGCGATGATGTAAGGACGCTCATTCAATCGCTGGCTGAAGACGTTGCCGCGGGAAAAGAACTCAACTTGAACGAGCGGATATGTGCGATATGCATGCATATCCAGGGCGATGAGAAGTGCACGGCCTCCAGTCGCTAGCCATGAATAGCCACCTAAAACGCCTGAAAGAGGAAAACGACGCCGTCATTTTGGCGCACAACTACCAACGCGACGAAGTTCAAGACGCCGCCGATTACGTGGGCGACTCATTCGAGCTCTCAAAGATCGCGTCTGAGATGAAGTGTGCAGTCATCGTGTTCTGTGGGGTCGACTTCATGGCGGAAAACGCTGCTATCCTCTCGCCCGACAAGGAGGTGCTGCTTCCCGTGAAGGAGGCGACGTGCCCGATGTCGCACATGATCACTCGAAACGACGTGCGACAACTAAAAAAGCGCTATCCGGGTACGCCCGTCGTGTGCTATGTGAACACTTCGGCCGCCGTCAAGGCAGAAAGCGACGTGTGCTGTACGTCTGCAAACGCCGTGAAGATTATCAATGCGCTTGATGCAGATCGAATCGTGTTTATTCCCGACCGAAATCTCGGAGACTACCTCGCCACGAAAACCGACAAGGAGATTATCTCTTGGGATGGCTTCTGNNCAGAGGTCATAGCAGCAGCTGATTTTGTGTACGGGACCGGCGGCATGCTGCGTCACGCCGCGAAAACCAACGCACGCCACATCGCCATTGGAACCGAAGTAGGCATGCTCCATCGACTCAGGAAGCAGGAACCAACGAAGGAGTTTTCCGCGCTCGCCGAAACAGTGTGTCCGAACATGAAACGCACACACCTTGAAGACGCTGTCCGCGCGCTCGAGCAGAAGGAATTCCTTGTCACTGTGACCAAGGATGTCCGTACGGGCGCAAAAAAGGCACTCGACAAGATGCTTGAGATCGGAACTTGAGGTTC
>PLGY01000003.1:60623-62345 GCA_003139855.1 Candidatus Methanoflorens stordalenmirensis | reverse complement strand
GTGGCGCCCCCGGTCGAGCACCTTGGGCGTAACGATTGCTTCAAAAGCATACTTGCGTTGTTCTTCTCGTTCTTCCGCGGCGATTCTTTTCTCTTTTTTCTTTTCGTCGGCCATAGTATCATCAAATTACGTAGGAGCACGGGAGGTAATAAGACATACACAAGGAAAAAACAGATGACGAAGGAGAAACACGCTGGGCTATTATAGTTCGGACCTACCCGAGAATTGTGGTGGGCTCTCTACTCACTTAAGTGAAAACGAAATTGCGACTGAAAAAGCACCCCCAGTAATCTGCTAACAGCATACGGCTAGAAATTAGGGCCGGAGCCATAAATCTGACCCCGGCAGTTTGCTCCACCACTGCCCGTAAGGAGATGTGTTCGTGGTGTTGCGGGAGTAAGGACGCACGAAGCGGTNNTTAAACCAAGCCCCTGCGCCTTCGACCCATAACGCATGCAATATCGAAAACGGGCTTGAAGTGTGCAGGACGGTAAACAGAAGCTGTATCTTTTTGTCCTAGACGGCACGGCCAGTGAGATATGCGGGTTATGCCTTTCCAAGTTGCTTCAAGTTGACGGTGAGTGAAAAAAACAAACGAACAACGTTTTGAGGTGACCTTACCTAACCTATCAATGATTATTCGAAATACGAATCAACGTTGTTTGATGTCGAAGCGAAAGCAAAGAGGGGTAAAGAGAAATTCCAAGGATTGTCAAAAGGCGTTTGATGTGGAGGCTCGCTTTGTCAACGGTTAAGGTGGGATCACGCATAACGGCCTTAACCCTTAACGTTTAAATAAACCCGCGCTTATGGCAGCAGGAGATAAATAACAAAGATGTGGCAGGACACTGTAATCCTCATCTGCAGCCTCGTCTTCGGTTTCCTTCTTATCCCTCAAATGCGCGACATGCACAGGGAAAAGACAGGTATGAACATACTCTCCTGCGCGACAACGTTCTCTTTTCTCGTTGTATTAAGTTGCGTATACGCGACGCTTAGTCTACCGTTAGCGGTGCTTGGCGGCGCTATCGATGCGGGGGCGTGGGCAATAATAACAGCGTTATCGGTGAAATACACATCACAACCATAGTTCTGACCTAACGTCGAGATAATTTGTATGAGCGAATACAGACCTACTGCATTAATCACCGTTTGATCTAAATGAGCAGGCACGGCTCTAACAGGGCACTTGATGTGACCTCCGTCTAAATCAGAAGGAGGATTTAGAGTTTTTAGAGGCATTCTCTGATCGCATCTCGCCACCTGCTTCGACGAAAGCATCTTGGCGAGCATGTCACAAGATGAAACGATCAAACAGGCTGAAGACGAAACGATAAAACGGCTAGACGCCTTAACAGGGGAACAAATCTCGCTAGCGAAAAAATTCCACCCGAATTATTACAAGCCACCAAAAGAGCATACAGTTCCCGAAGCTGTTACGCTAAAATTAAAAAAAGAGAGCGGGCTATCTCTAACCCTCACAAGTTCGTCACGACTTGATTCAAGCCGTCGCTGTATGTCAATGTCTGCGGGAATGTGGATATACTATTGCTGTTTGCCTTCGGCGTCGGGCACAGTGAACGACGGCACCCGGGCCACCAACTCGGCGAGCTCGGGGTGCTCCTCGTAGTTTCGGGCTTGCAGCTTCGCGATCTTGTCGCCGAGCTCGGGATCATCGGAGTCCGTGATGTCGAAGGCCTCGAACCGGTCGATGAGCTCCAT
>PLGY01000003.1:0-60514 GCA_003139855.1 Candidatus Methanoflorens stordalenmirensis | reverse complement strand
TGTTCTTTATCACTAAGTTATAGACTATCAGTACTTCGTAAAGTAAACTGAGTTGGAATTATACGCCTACGTTGAGATAGAACGAAAAGGATGCGGTAGGGGCGAAGGCGTCGATTTTTACATATGCCCGATTGACTCAGTTGAGCGGAACGCATTGTTAGACGCGCCTAAGGATTTAGTTGTTTAGTATCGCACTCGTTCAGTGCTTGATACTGAAAAATAACACCTAAATCTGTCACTTATATGCATTTTTCTTTCAGCAATTCCCACAAATCTTTTGGGTTTTTGAAATGCATACCCTGAAGGCCATACTTCTTTGAGGCCTCCACGTATGCCTTAATATCATCAATATAGAGCGTTTCTTCTCGTGCGATATCTGTCTTCTCGAAGACGGCATCAAATATCCTTTTCTTAGGTTTTTTTGCGCCTACCTCATAAGAGAGTATCCACTCATCGAGGGAGTGGACAATGGGATAACGTTCCATGACGTAGGAAAAATGGAGTTCGTTGGTGTTGCTGAGAAGAAAAACCGGATAGCCTTTGTTCTTCAGATGTGTAATAATCGCGTTAACTTCGGGATCCTCCTCAAAGATGTTGTTCCATATGTCTTTGAATTCTTCAAATTCCAGCTCCAGTTTGTATCTCTCCCTGAGCTTCGCGAAAAAATCCAGTGACGATATGCGGCCTTCTTCGTAGGGATTTACGAAACCCCGGTTTCTATCAAAGAGAAACCTGAAAAGGTCATCAGGTGTAAAGCGGTTCTGTATCCGGGAGACTTCGTGGAGTTTTACCGCAATTTGTCTGTGTTCAAAGGGAAGGATGACGTTGCCGAGATCGAAGACGAAGAGCCTAATCATAGGAAAAACCTTCACCTCTCTATGTTCGGTGCCAGATACATTAATCATGCTGAATATCACCGGGCTATCAGCTAGAATCATGAAAAAGAAGGAAACGTACGCGACCGTTCAGACAACGTTTATCTCAATATGTTAGCTGCGGGTCGGTCTTTAGCAACGTTTTGATAACTCCCTCGTTTCATTGGTGGTCATTCGCGCGCTGCAGGCGGACGAGAACCCCCTATACCCCGAACCAACTTCTAAGCCACGCCTGGTGTATTTCGAGGGGCAATTTTTCCATTGGCGATGTGCTGCTCCGCAATTTACGTTCCGTTTCTTCAAGCTCGGTTTTCGCCCACTCGTCACTATCAGTGACATCGATCCTGAAGAATGCGCGAGTGTCAAGGAAGTTCTCAAATAAGATTAGATCGTCGCAGTAAGATTCGCTAAGAGTCCTTTGCCACGGAAATGGCGGCCTCCAAAACTCTCTGCTCTTGTTTTTGTTCTTCGATTGGCGTGACAACCAGTAAAGCTTGACAAGGGCAGGCTTGTCTATTCGCCACGGACAAGGGACCGCCACTCGCCACGGATCGATCTGCGAAAAGTCGATCTGCGATGGAAGGAGACGCCCCCATTCCGATTCCGCGGCCTGCGCTTTAATCCCATCGGATTCCCATGCTCGTACTTTCTCTATAGCAGCAACCCAGATAACCACAAGCTTGTTGAGGAAGTCGGCTTTTTCTGTGTTGTCTGCGCCCGGAAAGAAGTCGAGCCTGTCATAATCTTCCCTGACGAATTTCATTTTGATATCCTCAGAAGCAATACGCTGTGTCGACAGCGGACCAATGATGGAGGGGAGCGTATAGACCGCGAAGGGGCGTTCGTCGAGCGACGCGGCGGCACGCTTTATAGCCTCGATCATTTCCGTTGTAAGAGCCCGCGGCTTTGTAAGGCCGGAATAACGTACCGCCCATACCGCGGCGGCTTGCTCAACCGTTTCCGATAACCATAGTGAACAAGGGCGACCCGGACGCACTTTTTCACCGTTCTCCTCGAGCTTCTGCCTTTTTTCCTGTCTTTTCTTCGCTGCGTCGCTTCCTTTTTTCGGGCGGGCTCCGACGAATTTCTTTAGTCGAGGCTTGTTGCTAGGCTGGTGCTGCTCGTAATTGGGGATAATATGTTCACTTGCCCATAGTCGAAGCGTTGCAATTGGGACAGGAACTCCTAGCGTTTCGAGCTTCCTGACAAGCTGGCTCGAATTTATCTTACTTGTCGCAGCAGCCATAATTTTCTAATAACTGGTTTCAAATTATTGACCAATACTTAATTAATTTCCACGTATAAGACAGTTTGTGGATGTTTTCAGAGGTGCAGCAATGAAAATGGAACCGGAAAAAAACGTGCCTATGCTCTATCGCGGAGCTCGGGCGCTGACCGACGATCTAGATAACGCGGTCCTAGACTACGTTTTGCGTGCAGGAGATGCATCGGTGCGTCGCATCACCACAGAGATTGAAAGGCCCTACTCAACGGTTATCGTCCGTTGTCTAAAGCTGGAGGCGACAGGATTTCTGCACAATATGTGGCCCGGCAACATCAGGCGGCGGCTCCACGCGGTGAACCGGCAAGGGCGTACAAATGTGCGACGACATTCAATTGAAGGGGAAAGGCCGTTGTTGCCAAAATCTGAAGAATGAGCTCTAGAACCTCCAAAAATCATTTTACGTTCCCGAAGTGCGGCGCCTGCAGGCATCCGGAACATCTCCTCTACGAGGCTAAAATCATCAGCCACGAGATCACGATGCGGGCGGCCGCACGGTCGATGGGCATTGACATTTCCACGGTATCACGGCACATGAGCAATTGCGTTCCGAAACGCGTAGGCGAGCTCGTTAAACCTGAACCGACAGAGGTACACGACCTAAACTGTGTCAATATCCTCGTATCATCACATCAGGACCTGCGAAACATCTACACCGAAGCAAGAGAGAAGGGCGACCTAAGGAACTCACTGAAGGCGCTCGAGGTTGAGATTAAGCAAGTGCACGAGATTGCGACGCTCACAGGCCAAACGCACGACGGCCCGCAGTTTAACCTATTGATGCTCCCGGAGTATGTCGAGTTCAAGCAAACAGTTCTTGCCGCAGTCAGTGACTATCCTGAGGTTAGGGCCCGGATCAGCGCGGCGCTCAGGTGCACGGAGCCGGAACCAGGACCAGAAGAAGATGCTAGCGACGAACCCGTTTTTTAGTGACCTCGCGGCTGCCCTAGACCCTGTTGACTTCGCGCAATCGCTCGGCATCGACCCCGATCCATGGCAGGAGGACATTCTCAGATCTGACTCCAAGCGCATAATCCTCAACTGCGCGAGACAAACTGGCAAAAGCAGCGTCGTCGCCATAATTGCCCTCCATCACGCATTGTATCATCCGAAAGCGATGGTTATCATCATCAGCCATACGCTCCAGCAAGCGGCCGAGACGTTTCGCAAGGTGCATGACTACTACCGGCAGATCGCAAAGCCGGTTCTCTCGATCATCGAGTCAGTTCACCGGCTCGAGCTGACAAACGGGTCTCGAATCGTCACGCTCACCGGCCAAGCGCCAGACAGCATCCGGGGCTTTTCTAACGTCAGTCTCCTAATTATTGACGAAGCGAGTCAGGTTCCTGACGAGGCATATTATGCAGCTCGGCCAATGGTCGCGGTCAACGCCGGGAGAATTATATTATTATCAACTCCTCACGGCCAAAGAGGGTTTTATTGGCAGGCTTGGGCGAACGAGGACGATTGGGAGAAGGTCGAAATCAACGCCGACCAGTGTCCTCGATTAACAAAAGCCTTTATCGTGGAGGAAAAGGCGCTATATCCGTCATGGCTCTTTAGGCAGGAGTATTACAATGAATTCGCCGAGGGAGTCACGTCAGTATTCCGGACCGAGGACATCGATGCGGCATTCGATCATCCCGAACTGCCGACAAGATGGGAGATCGATTTGGAGTTGGACTGACTTTAAATTATTAGACTTATTTTGCGGGGCTGGAGGAAGCAACAGTCAGATCCACCGTGCGGGGTTTGAGGTTACGAGTGCGGATGTTAAGGCCCTTCCGCGGCGATAGCAGGTTCTGTGGGGGCTAAATTGTGACTTGTTGCTTGGGGGACGACCGCGAGTGCAACGCACTTGAAGCTTGCGACTTGAAGCTCGCACTGGGTTGACAGCATAAAGCACTAAATTTATGGGTAGGGCGCATTACAATAACCACCTGGAGAGCCTCTTTTGCAAGCAGATCGAGACTTATTGATTCCTTTACGTGGCGATTCTGCCCAGATTCACCAAGCATGGGAAAGCGAATCAGCATTCAATGGCATCCCCGCACAGACGCTCTTAGAACTAGGAGATTTGCCTATTGAAGAAATTGCCCGACTCACAATTCGCGAAGGGCACAGCTCAACTGCTCCATATAACGTCCATCGATGGTTCGCTCGACGATCGAGCTCACAAGTTCGGTCACTGCTAACTGCGGTGACACTGCGTGCTGATAAAGGAGAACGCTTCTGGGATACTTATTTGAACGAGATTCCGCTTGAAGGAGCATTGCTGCTTGACCCTTTTGCCGGAGGCGGCACGAGCCTTGTGGAAGCTCTTCACTGCAACGCACGGGTAATCGGCTATGATATTGATCCAGTAGCTACTTTTGTTACACGAATGGAGCTGAGTCTCTCTCGTTGTAAAGTAGAAGCATCTGAGATTGACGAGTTTTGTGCCCCGCTAGCCGAAATCATTTCAAATTATCATTTGAGCAACGTAGCTGCCTTTGGAGATTGCGAGGTCCTTCATCATTTCTGGGTTCAAACGCGTAGCTGTCCAAGCTGCTCCATTAGCTATGAAGTGCACCCACATTACCAGTTGGCGCGCCATCAAGACGGAGGGTACCAGTGGGTTTTCTGCCGATATTGCCACGCTGTCTACAAACTGCCAATTCACGTCAAAGAGTTTCAGTGTGATTGCGGTATGCGCACAATCGTGGGAGCAGGGACACTGGAGAATGGAAAAACGCGTTGTCCATCCTGCGCTGCTGTTCACAGTCTTTCCAAACCAGGATTGCCTGCCTCGAAGCGGCCGGAATGGTTCCTGTTTGCTCAGGAATATGTAAGGCGCACCCCTTCAGGAATTACGCGACATTTCAAGTCTGCGACAAATGAAGATCGAAATCGCTACAAGAAGGCATCTCGGATTCTGAGCAGAATCGAACAGAATGAAGGCCCTTTTGTCCCGATTAGACCGATCCCGCATTTCAGTCCTTCGGATATGCGACCACTGATTCATGGATTCAAGCGATACCGGGATTTGTTTAACGATCGACAGCTGTTACATCTTACGCTGCTAGGAAAAGCAATTCAAGGAATTGAGAATCCGAAGCTAAAACGTATTCTTGCCCTAGCATTCAGCGAGCACCTCACGACAAATTGTATGTACACAGCATATGCGTTTGGCTATCGCCGAACAAGCCCTATGTTCTCTATTCATTCCTACAGACACATCGTAAGGCCAGTAGAGCTAAATCCGTGGCTCAAGAAAATCGGCCGTGGGACGTTTCCGAATGTCCTTAGCAAGATACTAAAAGCAATACAGGAAGCGAAGACCCCGCGCAAACTCAGTCCTCTTGGCGGTCAATTTCAAGTAACATACAATCATCGCGAGTACCAGCAAAATGGTACAAGATCGATACCTAGCGTGCTAGCTCGGTCGAGCCGCGCAGCGATCATAACCTCTTCTTCTGAAGATTTAAGCCAAATTCCTGATAATTTGGTTGATCTGATTTTGACTGATCCTCCCTATTACGATAACCTCAGCTATTCGAAACTATCTGATTTCTATCTGTCGTGGCAGCAAGCGCTTGGCGTTGCGGAGCCGCCGTACGACGATGACGATAGGGCGGCTCCATTCGCGGACAGTTTGGCTGCAAAAAGCAAGTCGAAAGAAGCGTTTGAGACGTATAGAAGAGGGTTGCGTTCAATTCTTTCAGAATGCTACCGTGTGCTTAATCCGAGCGGTCTGTTAGTTTTTACGTATCATCATAAATCGATTGGCGCGTGGTCTGCACTAGGATCGAGCTTGGCTTTATCAGGCTTTAAGTGCACAGGCGTTCTGCCACTTCGGGGAGAGGGACAAGGAGGGCTCCATTCGTTGAATGGGACTATTAAGTGGGATGCCGCATTTGCGTGCCGGAAGCAACCGAACTCGCCCCCATTATCTTTAGATCGTGATCAAATTGGCGTTCTCTTCAAAAATCTGCAAAGTGCGAAACAAAAAGCTGATCAATATCTTGAACGATTTCAAGGAGACGAAAAACTCGGCTTTCGTGAGCCAGACCGTCTCAATTTGGAACGGGCATTCATCGTGGCGGCAGCATCTAACCAAAAAACCGAAGCTGGTTCAATGCCTCTCACAGAAGCTCTCCAAAGAACAAAAATCACGAGGACCTAACGATGCCTCAATTTCAAAAAGATGCCTTATCGCAGTTCATTTACACTAACTGTCGGCGACAGCTTCGTCTGAACTTGTCGCCGGACAAGAATGCGTTTGCCGCTGAGCGGGCAAAAGCTGACATGCCCTCGAGAAAGCCAAGGCCCGGCCTAGGGATAGTAGCTCGCCTGGGCGACGAGTGGCAGGCCAAAATTATTTCGGATCTTTCCAAAACATTTGGGCGCAATACGCTCATTGGGACGATTAAACGCGAGACTTCTGATCAAATCATCTATGCTTCACAACCGTTATCCCAAGGGCTGGCACGCGCTGGCCCAGACATCTTCCTCGTGGAAAGTGAGTTCACTGTTGGCGAAACGTTTCAAAGCTGCCTCGGCATCACGCATTATCGGACAAAATTTGGCCTTTCCTATTCTGGCCTTCGCACAGATCTGATCCAGGTGTTCGCCCCAGGCGAATATGAGCAATACATCTCTCCTGACGGCATTGTGCATTGGCTGCCATATGATGATCAACGCTTGCAGCTTCGCGTCATTGAAATAAAGCTCACTGCAGAACCGTCTACATCGCATTTCGCAGAAGCAACTTATTACTCAATGGCCCTCGCTGGCTGGCTAATAGATAATGGTCTCGAAAGCCAATATGTCGTTGTTCCTGAAGCAGCCGTTTGGCCTGGGTCTCACGATGCTTCGTGTCTTATGAAACAGTGTGCCCAGGCAAAGAATGAAGATCGCGCGGTCACTGTGGGAGAGCTTAAGCTCGCGATGGAGCAAGATTTGGAAAAGATGCCTTTTGAAGTTTTTGCGCCACGGGTCAGACAATTCTTTGAAGAGTGCCTCGATTACGTGCTAGCCAAAAACTGGCAGGATTTGTCGTTCCATGTCGATAGCCGATGTAAGAATTGCGATTATGTTGGATACTCGTGGTACAGGTCAGGCGAAGACATCGACCCAAACCAAGCTCATTGTATGCCCTCCGCAAAGCGCAGTGGAGATTTGTGCATGATCCCGTACGTTTCGAGAGGTGCAAAAAAAGCGCTCTTAAGACACGACGATGTTACAGATGTAGCATCTGTGGCTAAGCTATTCCCGAAACACGAGGCTTTCGATGCCCATTCAAGCCTTAGGGCTACAAGAAACATAATTTCTAGCCGTGCCGCTTCGCTTCAAACGCAAAGTGCGTTTATTCCGCCTCAACCTGGCACCTCTATCATGATGCCACGGTGGGCTGATTTGCGCCTTGATTTAACCGTCAATTTTGACATTGGGAGCGGAATAACTTTTGCACTGGGGCTAAAAGGTTTTTGGATCGAGCCGTACAGAGACGACAGACAACGAAAACGTCATTACTGGCCCCCAGCGACATTTATCATAGACAAAAGAGATCTGGAAACTGAGAAGCGTCAGTTGCTGAAGTTCCTAGGTGAAATCAAGCAGATCTTCGACAAAGCCGAGCAGCTGCATCAGGAAGCCCAGCTGGACCCACCAAGAAGCGCGAAAAAGAAGAAACAAACTTCGGCCACAGTGCAGTTCTACATTTGGGATTCAATTCAATACGGGCACCTGATGCGCATTATAGGAACGCATCTAACCGATATCTTGGAAAATGAGACGCTAGCTCACCTCGCATGGCTATTTCCACCGGAGGATGTGGTGCGAAACCCGAGAATGGAATTTCGGCGGTCTGCTATAACCATCGTTAAGGAAGTTGTCAAACAAGTCTTGGCCGCTCCCGTACCACACTATTACACGCTCTTTAACGTGGCCAGGGCGTACCACGACAAGTCTCTCCCTGAGAATCTGGCTAAATTCTCCGTGCACTACCTTTTTGAAGACCCACTGAGCGACGAAATTCCGAGCGAACGGGCACATGAATTATGGACCAAAGCGCCAGGTTGGGCTGATCGATTAGGTATATTGAAGGAGACAGTGATTAAACAGCTACGAGCGCTAGAAACCGTCAGGAACGGACTCGAAGCAGAGCTTAGGCCTATTTTATCCCAGTTTGCCCCTCCTATAACTGCGATCAAACCGTTTGAGCGCGCCAGTAACGTCAGTATCGACGGGCAACTGTGGTACAGCTTCGCGAAACTTAACGCCGCTCTTGAAGAGTTGGAAGTACATCAGACCCGCGCGATGCCACCACACGAACGCGAGGCCCGCTTCAAGAGCGCCAAGCTCACTAGGCGTGTTGAAGGTCTGGAGAGGGAAGAAAAGCTAAAACAGTTGCATGTCGCCGACCGGCAGGGAAGATGGGTTTATGAAATTCACACAGGATCTGAAGAAGTCAAATTCCGCGAGGGGGATTATAAATGCGCGCTCGCCCCTGAAGGGCAGGCGGGCTTTTTGGATCGGCGGCTTCGCACATTGACTGAGGACACACCTTTAGCGGGTACTTTTAGTTTTGAGTGGACTCGGATGGAAGAAATAGCGAAGGTGACCATAGCCGCCATTGACCGGGATGCAAAGCTAATTGCGCTCGATACGGACCCCTGGTACCTGAACTGCCTAGAGCAGCTCGAGCGATGCAACATCACTAGTTTCGGAAACAACGTAATCCTTGATCCGACGTGGAAAGACTATTTTACGGATAAACTGCTGGAGACACTCCAGGCGATGGGAAACCCCCCGAATGCCCGAACCGATCCTTTAGTCCAACGGGCAATCGGAGGAAAATGGAAACGTCAAAGGGAATCTCCGAGAAGCCCGGCTGGAAACGTTATATGGTCAGCCAAATCTGTTGCAGAGTCACTGCGCCAACGAGATTTGGACTCAATTAAGTCGCGCCTGGAAGGAAAAGGGATTCGAATCGATCCGTCACAGTGGAATGCTTGGGAACTCGCTCTGACTCATCGACTTCAACTTATATGGGGACCTCCGGGAACGGGGAAAAGTCGTGCGCTCGAGGCTGTCGTTTTAGGCTCTTTGCGAGAACATTATTGTCAGAGGAAAGCCGTGCGCATTTTGATCAGCGCTTTTACGTACAATGCTCTCGACAACCTTCTTTTGGGAATCTATAAAAAAAATGGATTATTTGTTCCAAAAGGTCACGTGACAACCGCTCGTTTGCGCTCAGCTCACAGACCCATCGACCATAGCGTTCCTCATGAAATAGACCTAGCTTTGAATCGGTCGAACCCGTCGAAAGAAATTGAACAGTTGCTGGAACGGCTACGGGAAAACCGAGCGATAACGCTGGTCGGAGCAACGCCAATGCAGGTTCACAACCTCCTGACTGTTCAGGGCGGGTCGCCTATGCAGCAGCTTTTCGATCACGTCATTATCGATGAAGCTTCTCAAATGGACATAGAACAGGCGATCCTTCCCATAGCTTCGATTGCGCAAGAAGGATCATTGACTGTGGCGGGCGACCCCAAACAATTGCCCCCAATCCACCAAGCAAGACCGCCTCTGCACCTGGAGTACTTAGTCGGCCCAGTTTTTGAGTTCTTTAGCGAGTTCCACCATATTAAGCCGGCTATGTTAATGCAGAATTATCGGTCAAATCGCACCATTGTTGAATTCGCTCACGAAGCAGGTTATGACCGCTCGCTGTCAAGTTACTCTCCTGATCTCCGTGCCAATTTCGTTAAAGAATTACCGGTCATATCAGCACCAGATGATTGGCCCTCTGAACTCTACTGGACCCCCAACTGGTCGTCGATGCTCGATCCAGGTCATCCTGCAACATGTTTTGTCTATAGCGAAGCCGAGAGTGCGCAATGGAACAGCTTTGAAGCGGACGCAGTCGCGGCCTTGGTATTTCTTTTATATGGGCGTTTAGGGAAGGTCCTTAACGATCGAAACTCAACACAAAATGGCAGCGGCGCATTCATGCAGGCATACGGTCCCGAACCATTCTGGCAAGAGGGCGTCGGCATCGTCACTCCGCATCGGGCTCAAGAAGCCTTAATCATTTCAAGACTACAGAAAATATTCTCAGGTGCGGACATTGACGCATCCCCGATACGGGGGGCAGTTGATACTGTTGAACGATTCCAAGGACAGCAGCGCGATGTTATGATCGCGTCTTACTCGCTTGGGGACGAAGACGAAATTCGTGATGAAGATGAGTTCTTGATGAGTCTCAATCGATTCAATGTGATGGTGTCGCGAGCCCGGGCCAAAATGATTGTACTAGTCTCTCAGCAAGTGGTAGGCCACCTTTCGGCAGATGTTGACGTGCTGCGGCAATCACGCCTTTTGAAGGTATTTGCGGATTCTTTTTGTAACCAATCGAATACTATAACCCTAGGACACATAGAAAAGAATGCACTGAAACTAGTGCAAGGGGAGTTGAGATACCGGGTGCAATTTTAAGCACTTCTGTTCACCCTTTAAGCAGCCAGCGAGGACCTCACCCTAATCGAAACGCTTTCTGAGAGTGGCTATCTTACGCTGCAAACATTTCACTATTTTTTTTCAGGAGCGATCGAAGAGATATTGTCGTGCAGTTCACGCGCTCATTGAGTTAGACTGCATAACTTCACAGCGAGACGCGAGAGGATAAAGGCAAATGCGCAGCGCTTGTGGCGCCATAACAGCCCGCATTACGATCCGCTTGCTTCGTTCATCCCAATTTCTATCGATACACGAACTGCGTTTCGAACGGCGAGTGCGAATCGCCGATTGGGGCTCGTTAACTCGGTTGCTACATATATTATCTAATCGTTTCATTAACCGGCTTTGTACGGCTAAATTAAACTGCTGAGCAAAGGTTGAAACTTTCCCAACTCTCGGAGGTTTTTTATGAGCTGCAGTGCGATTGACTGATCAAACTAATGCGGGCGGCACTCATGCAATTAACGCGCGCGCAAGAACGAGCTATTACGCACCCCTGTACGAACTTGCAGCTTATAGCCTGCGCTGGATCTGGCAAAACAGAAGCTGTCGCGCGCTGAGTAGTCCGCATGCTGAAAGTCGAGGGAGGCGGAATGAAGCATCGACAGCCGAAACGGGCATCGGGACAGGATTAGGTTCTAGGTCGGTAGCGCCTATGCTGTCAATATCTGATGATAACTCTACTGTGCCCTCTTCAATGAGATCGTCGTGCCTGTCGATGTCCTCATCATTAATGTAAATGAATTTGCCGACCCCAACAGGGATGTCTCGGGGACGAAACTGCTCGGCTTGAGGGAAATTCTCTTCGAGGATTCCTACAAAGTCTTTCAAAATATCTTCTTCTGACACCGAAATCCCCCACAAACTAGTGTAATTTCACGCACCCCCTATAAATACAATCGCGCGAGCGGTGAGAAAGCTCACCAGGTCTTGAAGATAAAGCAAAAGCAACGTCTGCGCTTAATGCTGCTAAGCGGCCTGGCAGCTGTGACCCTTAAGAGATTCGAAAAGTGAATAGTGCTTTAGCATCTGGCCAGAGAGATGACAAGTTTAATCAAGCTCTTTCCAACCCCTGCTATACTTCCCTCGCAACAATAGCAATCTACTTAGGACTCAGATTTTAGTTTTGAAATCGCATCTATGATCGCTTGGGTGTTTCCTGGTATTGGCACCTTGCCATCGACATCTAAATCATACGAAACGTACTCGGCCTGCGAATCTAAGACTTTTGGATCCACAGAATCGTAAAAATAAAACGCATTTTTTTGGCTCTCGGGAACAGGTCCAAACTCTATGAACGGCAATAGTTCAATAGGTTTGATCGCTCGATTCTGATCGATATAGGCTAAGTGTAATTTTTCGTCTTCAAGTTGAGTCAATGTATCTATCGTGACTTTGCCAATATGAAGCCCCGTTCCACTTAGTTTCTGCACCCTGTAGCGAAAGACACCAGACCTATATTTGTTGTCCAATGGACTAAAAAACAAAACGTTCTCATACTGATCAGCCGCAATTCCGCGGAGTTTTGATAAGCAACTCTCCAGCGCCTTCAAGCGAGTCCTTGAAGTCGCTTCACTCGGGGCCGGGTCGTGCGCGCACGCGCGGCGATATATTAAGGCTTCCGCAAGAACGGGGCCCAAACGATCGTCTGCTAATAATTTAAACAGATCGTCCCCACCCACGTTGCCAAAAAGCTCTAGCCTTGTATCACGGTTGCTATCATCGTCCAGTAGTGCTCGTGTTTTTCCGGCTAGTATGTCTAACAAAAGTTTCCAGCTGCCAAACTCTCTTTGCCACAGCTTTTCAGGTTTAAATCTCTTTTTCTTAAGCCAAGTCTTGAGTTGCTCGGCGAAGAAAGCATCCTTTTCGTAAACACTCAATAATACTGATGCGTTAAAAACTGTGAAAGCTTCAAAAAAGTTTACGAGATAAGCCACTTTTTGATCGGGCCTATCTGCGACCCGATATGCTCCCAGGATTGTTGCAAGCGGGCGAGGCAACGTTTCAATCCAGTTTTCGCAATCTTTTCGAGCTGTAGGAGTTATAGTCTTAATTTCTTGCTGTATTTTCTCCCTGTTTCTAGGATTTTTCCATAACTCACGTTGTAGACTCGCAAGTCTTGTAGAAAGGTCTTCAATGCTTGAATCAATCTGGGCTATTTCATCTTGTACGCCCTTTTTGGGCAGGTATACAGTCGCCGAGCGCAAGCTTGAACGATTTATCTTTGGAATCATGGACGAGGACAGTAACGAATCTCGCACTTTGCGTCCAATAGGCCCTGAGAAGAAACTAGCTAAGTACTGAGCGTTGGCTTGTGCAGGATCTACTATGAGCTGTGCGACGTTGTGATGGTGCAACGCAAGTCTCTCGATCGAAGTAACAGCAGGTCTATTCCCTATGAGTGGTAAATACACTGTGTTTTCTGCCTCTGCAAACGATTCTGGCGATTTTACGAAATTAATTGTGCTGATTTCAGAAAGATTGAAGGCAACCAAGTCCTTTTCAGCCGCAATGTTTTCGATCTCGCCCTGCCGAAGTAATGCTTCAAACGATGTAAAATCAGCAACGTCTGTAAAAACGCCTAGCTGTAATGCCTGTCCTTCTTTGCGCGCTCTTAGATTCGCTAAGACGACTTTGTTGCTCCGCGCATCTAAAGTTAATTCAGCTACAAAAAGTGAAGGCTGTTTGTGCCTCGTAAGCACGATTAAGTATCCGCCGATCTTAGAATGTGGCGCTAGCGCGTCTTTTGGCAGTTTCAGCGCTGCATTAACAAATAAATTGAAACGTTCTAAGTTAAGGTAAACTCCATGCAGTGAGCTTTGATAAAAGAATCCGGGGGGCACAACAAAGAAGCCGCTACCACTTGGTTTGAGCATCTGCGATGCTTTAAGCATTATCAAATTCCCCACAGCGTCGCTTATCTCAATTCTGTCTCCATTTGTTGCGACCATTTCATGTGTGCGCGTTTGCGTAGCCCAAGGAAGGCTGCTTACAGCAACATCAAGCTGAGTATTTATTGTCGCCAAAGATGCGCTTTGATCTTCCAACTGCCATTCTATGGCAACATCTTCGCTGAGCAGTGTTGCTATTTCATGGTCAACGGGGTTTTTTAGGAGGCCAACAGCGTTACTCGGGTTGAAGTGACGCACGAGGGGGATCAGCATTCCACCAAGGCCGGCCGACGGATCAAGAATTGTGCGAGGCGAAACATCGCTTAGGTAATCGATAATGAACTCGGTAACAAAGCTCCTTTGATCTAACTTCGTCGCTAGATATCGTACGCTGTTTGCGTCAAGTGCAACTCCACGCTGTTGTAAGTGTTTGAGAGCTGTGAATACATTGAGATGGACACTTTGACTTCTCATTTCATCGACGAAATCCCAAATCTGTTTAGCAAAGTCAGTCATGTTTTCGCTCACAGCCGCGACTTAAACCTGTTAGCTCCGCCGTATTAAATCTGACGATCTTCTGGCAGTCTGTAAACTGCTCCTGTAACATTATGGTCACGTGCTCCAATAAAAAGCTAAATGAGCAATCGGCGTAGACAGAGGTCTTCAAATATTAAGTGATTTGAGATTCGCCCTCTAGTGAATCCCCGCATTTGTCAACGCTATTATAAATGCGCGGCATTTAACGCTCAGAAGTTGGAAGCGAATCAATACATTTATTCTCTGTTGTGGGCGTTTGATGAGCACCTAGTGTTACAGACGCTTAAACGTCGTCACAGAAGTGAACGCCGTGGATGCTATAATCAAAAAATTCCAGAGCCGTTATAACCTCAACGACCAGCAAATTGAGGCGATAACAAGTACCGGGGGCCCGGTTCAAGTCATCGCTGGCCCAGGATCGGGAAAGACGCTCGTGCTCATATTGAGGGCTCTTTACCTCTTAATGTCGAAGAGGGCCTCGCCGTCTGAAATTATTCTAACGACGTTCACCGAAAAGGCCACCTTTGAGCTTCGGGATCGCATCAGCTTGATGGCACAGGAGGTGGGCTATACCGCATCCCTCCACGATCTTAGGATTGGCACCATGCACGGAATTTGCACAGATATCATCAACGTGCACCTGAACCAAACCCCGCTACACAAGAATTACGTCGTGCTTGACGATATGACGCAGCAGCTCTTTCTCTTCGAGAACTTCTTCCCCATTTTTCATAAGAAGGACCAATACCTCGGAAAATGGGAGCAGAAGGCAAAGTGGAACATCATTCGGGAGGCACTCCTCTACTTTGACAAGATCACTGAAGAGACTGTTCGCGTTAATGAGTTGAAGGGATCGGGCAATGAGCTTCTCGTCGAGCTAGCGAAGTACTACGAGCGCTATGAGCAGCGCATGTTTGCTACTAATCACGTCGACTTCGCCCACCTTCAAAAGATCGTATTCGACCTTCTCAAAGATGAGGACATCTACAAGCGGATCAAAGGTGAAGTCAAGTACATCATGATCGACGAGTACCAGGACACCAACTACATCCAGGAGCAGATCTTCCTCCGGCTTGCGGCGCCTGCCAACAATATCTGTATCGTTGGTGATGATGACCAGGCGCTCTACCGCTTTAGGGGCGGAACCGTGAGAAATATCCTGGAATTCGATCATAACTTCACGCAGTACGCCCAGGGCTGCAAGCCGATTACGCTATCGACGAATTACCGCTCGCACGCCAAGATCATCGACGCATACAATCAATACATGCGATCGATCGCTTGGAATTATGATGGGAGATCCTTTCGATTCAACAAGAAAATCGTGCCAAATCCCGATCAAACCTTCGCAGATTACCCTGCGGTGTTTCGCCTTCCAGCGTCTAGGCTTGATCAAGAGGGCGAGGCGTTTGCACGCGCAGTTGAGTATTTCAAACAGAACGGCATCATCAACGACTACAGCGACGTCGCGCTCTTGTTGCGAAGCGTGCAAAAGAGCTGGAGCGGTCACTATATCGACGCGTTGATCCGACACGGAATTCCGTATTTTAATCCCCGAGCGCGGCATTATCTTCAAAACGATGAAGTCAAGTTCATGCTCTCGTGCTATGCGGACATTTTCGAACTTGCCGAAAATGAAGCGCTCACTCAAATTGTCAGGCGATATGTGCGCGAGGGCAGGATGCTCCGTGACCAGTATGATAATTTGCAGCTGCGTGCACATATTGAGAACAAAGCTCGTGAAATTCGTAGCTTAGAACCGAGCTCACGTCCGCTCGACACGATGATGATCGATTATCTCTATGAGCTCCTTGCGTACGAGCCATTTTCGCTCCTTCTCCAAGACGAGCACACGGCGCGCAACCTCGGAATTCTCACAAATCTCATCGATACGTTTCAAATGTATTACAACAAGACGGTCGTTACCTACGACAATCGTGAGTGGATGAAGCGTCACCTCTTTAGTAGTTATTTCAATTTCTTAATTCAGTTAGGCGTCAACGAGTACGAAGATCCCGACAACCCATTTCCGAGGGGCCGCGTGCAGATCATGACGGTTCACCAAGCAAAGGGACTGGAGTTTCCGGTAGTGGTGGTCGGATCGCTGAACAAGAAAGGCCGTGTAGATGGCCACGAGGTTGATGCGAACCTTGGGCCGTTCTACCCGCGGGAGGAGTTTGAGCCGCCCGAACGCATCAGCGAATTCGATGCTATGCGGCTGTTCTACGTTGCATTCTCGCGTGCAGAGCGGTTCCTTGGGCTCTCTGCTAGGGGAGAGCCTGTGCCACAGTTTACGTCGCTGTGGGAGACGCTTCCAGCCTGGAGCGAGATTCACGCTGATACGCTCAAGTCCGGGGAGTTTACGCCTAAGCCGCAGTACGTGCCCAAGAAAGCGTACAGTCTCGTGTCGCATATAAACGTGTATGAGACGTGTCCTCAGCAGTACCTGATGTATAAAGAGTATGGCTTCGCTCCCGCTCGGTTTGGGGGTGTGTTGTTCGGGACGCTCGTGCATCAAACCATAGAAGATGTGCACCGAAAAGCACTCGAGGGAAAACTAGCTGAAATTACTCGCGAAGACGTTGAGGTTTGGCTTAACCGCAACTATCAGAGCCTTCTCGCTAACGGGTATCGACCGATAGGGCAAACGCAGCAGCGAAGCGCGTTCAATCAAGTCTTAAACTACCTTGATCAAAACAGGGAGGACATACAGCGGATCATTGACGTGGAACTTGATGTGTCCGTCGAGAAAGCGGACTACATAATGATCGGAAAGATCGACATCCTTATGGGAGAAGACGGCAAGCTCGAGGCGCTCGACTTTAAGACGCAGCAGAAGCCTCCGATGGACGACGAACTGATGCAGCGATACGAAAAGCAGTTGCACGTGTACGGGCACATATTGCAGGAGCGCTACCACAAGACGCCGGAGCGCTTGCTTATCTATTGGACCTCCGAGCCAAAAAAAGAGGATGCGATTACCGAAATCAGCTACTCCGCCGCGAAGCTTCAGTCGGTCGGCGAATATTTCGACGACGTCGTGGCACGAATCAGGGGTAAGGAGTTTGATGTGAAAAAAGAGCCGGACAAGAAGGTGTGCAAGGAATGCGACTTTCGGTTTTACTGTTCACAAAACAAGATCGTCGCAAACGTAGGGTTTTAGCTAACGCGATGGCAGCGATTCGATCCAGATTTCAATATATTTCCAATAGCCTTTCGTTATCTTTCAGCCACTTCTTCCGTTTTTCATAATCTGGCAATATGCTTCGAAGTTTGTTCCAAAAAAGCTTAGAATGGTTCGGCTGTTCCAAATGAACGAGCTCGTGTACTATAACGTAATCAATAATCTCTAACGGGGCCAAAACCAACCGCCAACTGAAGTTTAGAGTCCGTTTTGATCCACACGAGCCCCAGCGCTTTCGCGCATTTGTAATTCGTATGGAGCGCGGTTCATACCCAGTTTTTTTCGCATACCAAGTGCAGCGCTCACTAATCTTTTTCGCAGCTTGGTTCCTGTACCACTGTGGCAATAAGCGACCAATAAACGGCAAAGCACCCTCTGAAACGTACAGCTTATCTCTCAGTTCGACGTATTCTGCAGATTCCGCGGTTATCTGCAGTCTGTATGTCTTGCCTAAAAGCAAGAATCCCTCGCCATTGACGAACTCTTTTTTTGGTGGTTTGGCGCCCACCTGGGCCATTTTTTGCTGAATCCAACGGCTTTTTTTGCGTACTATCTCTTCAATATACTCAGTTGGTGTATGTAAAGGCGCACGAACAACTAACGTAGCATCGCGTGTCACTACTAACGCAACCGTTTTGCGCTATGAGCGGATTATTTTGTCGACCTTGATTCTATCCATGAATATGGTAAGCGAGTTCCATTATCCTTTGACTAATGATGACGCGTCTTGAAAAAATCGTCCTGTTGTTTTTGAATTCTGTTAATAGATGAGAGGAGATCCAGCTTTTCAGCTTTTTTTGGGTTGTAACATTGTTCCAAAAATCAACGAGTGTGATGTCTGTTTGCACCCGCTCGAGAACGTCTTTGGTTACCTGCACTAGGACGTCAATATCTTTTTGATCCAACTGCTGAAGAGTCTTATCTTCGAATGCTTCTTTTTTCAGCAGGCCAAAGAACGGCAGTTCTGTTCGTCGATCGAGATCGAAGTTTTCTTCCGCCTCACGTCCCTGCCGGATCTCTGCAATGAATCCTTCAAGTTCTTTCGCGAGCAATTCCCAATTGTTCCTGTAGTCTCGCAGGAGCCTCTCTAACGTATCGCTCAATCGCTCGTATAGTTCTGGATCATCTTGGGAATGCCTCGCAATATGTTCTGCAATGCCGTGTTTTAGCTCTTCTGCTCGCGCTCGCGGCGATTGCTCCTTCTCAAGTTTTCTTAGAAACTGCTCAGAGAGAATAGGAATTGGAGGAATGCTTGGATTAACGCCGCGGGAAATCAAATATTCGTCGACGATGTTTCGGATTTTCTTGCTCGCATCTTTGAGGCTGAGTTTCTCATCGCGGTAGCGATTACGGGCAACTTGTGAGATGAAGCTGTACTGTTTGAGATCTGGGGCAAACTTCAAAGCTCGTGGCTGAGGCAGTGCTTTGTCCATAGCTGCAGCGAATCTCTTGAACAGCATCAAAAAGTCATTTCTAGCCTCCTCATCGGCTAGAACGTCAACACTTGCATCAACATCGTTTATGTTTTCGACGTCGTGTTCTTTGGCTCAACGTCGACAGTGCAGCCAACAGTTACGCCATCAGTACAACCAACGGCGACACCAACACCAGCGACGCCGATAACGCCATCAGCCCAACCGACAGCGACACCAACAGCGATACCTGCAGTTGACTATAGCAGTTATTTTGACACGAATTTCGTAAACGCCCACGCTACCGTCATTCAACCTTTCACAAAGTCTACTAACGAGCGGGGAGACAGCGTTTATGCAGGCATTACGCACAATCCGTCAGTAAGCTACACGATGACGACTGTAATAGAATTGACAAAATCACAGGCAGAGGCAAAGCAGTTGTATGACCCAACCGTAGCGCAAGCACTAAATCAGGGTTTTGTGCTCCGCTCTGATTGGGCTGCGCAAATGAAGGCTAACTATCCGGGCGTATCTGAGGTTTGGGACGGCCAGCAATCTAGCACTGGGCTAGAGTTTTCGGTTCAATACTATTATGATGCACACGTCGCATCATGGCTGGTTGTTACGGAAGCGCAGGGCTGACGCGTGAGGGCGAACTATATGGAAAAAAAGTTGTTAGCAATCACCATGCTTGTGATGGTAGGTTCACTATCGGTAGCTGGCTGCACGACAAGCCTCTTTGGTACATCGTCACCAACGCCTACGCCAGCACCTACCACTGATTATAGCAGCTATTTCAACAGTCAGAACAGCTCATCCATAGTAACGCCGTTTGTAAAATCAACAAACTCGCGTGGAAACGATGTTTACACAGGAGTTATAAGCAATCGTGACACGCCGTCAAACACGGTGGACGCTCGCTTATGAGTTGACAAAATCACAAGACGCAGCGAATGCGGCACTTAATGCAACCATTGCTCAAAAAATGAACGAAGGCTTCACCCCACAGCCCGCTGAGGCGGCAGCGGCAAAGACGCACATGGCAGGCGCAGAAAACATTTGGGAAGGCATCAATAGTGCAGGGCTGGAGTTTGAAGCGCATTACGGTTACGGCGCTCCCAATTGGTGGGTCTTTTCGCAGCAGGAGAACACGGCGTCGGGCTAATGCCACACTTCTCTAGTCGTAGCGCTCTCAACTTGTTTAATTTGTGCTAAAAAAACGAACTACTGGCACGAATGTAAAAGCTCATGTGTCTGAGGTGCACGGGAGAACGCGCATTTATCGTTGCTTCACGTTCCTTTCGATCTCTCTTTAGCGCCTATTCTGTTATTTCTTTTACGATTTCCTTTGATTTTTGAGGCCCGTTTAGAAGGGTGCTGCCAAAAGCACCGCGTTGCACCTCAAAAAGCCCTTGAAACGCAGCTGCTGCCTATCGCAACGGTCATACCTGAAAGGCACCTCCAGAGACGCGTGCAACTGGTCTGCACGCTCAAGGCAAGCATCCTAACAGCGAAGCGCACGACGCCACAATTCCACTTATCTGACTTACGAGCCTTCCAGACAGGTTATTATTCTATTAGCCCAAATGAAACCCCATTATCGCAGATCGACACGGGGAATTGTCATGCATTATCTAGGAAAATCAAAGGTCACCAAGTTGAATGCCAAAGCGGGCGTCGTTTACCCGCTTATTAGGCCCCACAGACGTGCGCAAACAAAATTGGGAAGGTTACCGAGATATTTGAGATTCGGCACAGCAACAGCGGCGTTCAATGATTATAACGGTACAACCATCGCAATTATCGTTAACGACATGGTTAATCCACCTTTTTGCCGATTCTATTCAAATGCTTTGGTTAAAGTGAGGGCGCTGGATAAGACAACGACCTGCTCCAGTCTAGAAAATATTCCAGATAGGGGTTTTGAGACATGAATGAAAGTGAGATAATTAGAAAAATAGACGATTTAATAGCACGAACAAACCTTCTATTGGACTTTTTTGAAGAAGGTGAAAATGCATATGGCATTAGAAGCGACTATTTAAAGGATCCCGAGCTATTTCCTGCGTTAAGTGCACAATTATTTAATTTCTTCGATTCATTTAGTGATGTATTATACCCAAAAAATCGTTATCTAGACAAAGCTGCTTACTATCTTAACATAGCTCCGAAAAATCTCACTTCAACGGACATCAAGACCGTGATTCAGATTCTTAAAGCATTGAAGTACGACATAATAAATGGTTATTTAGAGAGATACAGCGCTTACGTCACAGCCGGGGTATTTAACGATTTTATTAAGATTTCTAAACGCCTATGTGAAAATGAAAATGGTTTGCTGCCTGCGGCAAGTCTCAGCACTGCCGTCTTGGAAGATAGTCTCCGACGTATCGCCAGCAACAACAACATACCTGTTGAGGAGGCCGATACCTTGGGCTCACTAAATCAGAAATGTTATGGAGTGAGAGCGTATCAAAAAAATCATTTACAGTTGATTAATGGATGGGCAGCAATTCGTAATGATGCTGACCACGGACATTTCGACTTGTTTGAAGGTCAACCGTATGCAAAAAAAGACATTGAGCTAATGATCAGTGGAATCGAACAGTTTTTAGCAAGTTATCTAAAATAGCCGAATAAGCCAAAACGATAACACTTAAGCAGATTATCAACGTGTTACGTTGATTTACTTTTTCGACAAACTGATAGAGGCGGTGAAGTGATCTATTATGAGATTAGGGGTGCGCAAGCCATCAATCAAACGATCCATCAAAGCACGTACCACAGGAAGAGCTGAACGTGCGCGATCATTCTATGTGCTCGACTTCCCATCCTCGTTGAGCCAAATATGTCGCGATGTATTCTCGATGACAATCCGATGCTCTAGTTTCAGAACATAACAAACAAAGCGGAGGTTGCATTTGAGCTAGGCGCTCAGTCAACAAATCTCCGGCGCAAAGAAGGAGCGTCTCGTAACGCTCACGCCAATCTGTATAATCCATAAAAACGTTGCCGAGTTCAACAAACGATGTATAAGCTATGCCTGCCTCATTCAAAAGGGCCTCAATTCCTTTGTCGTTGCTTTTTGCCTTGACAAATGAGCCTGTATGTGCTTTGTCGGGACGCAAACGCACGTCATCGACGCGTTTTATTCCCTTGCCGATGAGTAGATCCAAGAGTTGACCCGGCGATCTATTCCCATATCCAACTGTATAAACTTTCATATGCTTCGTAAAGCAATCTCACGCAGTTCAAACTTTTCTTTCTTTCTGAGACTCACCGCTGCAGAGAAGCGACATTGAATTGTTTTTTGTTGCTTGCTCAAAGTATATGCCTAGCCGAAACCCTGTGTCAAGTCTAAAAACCATGTTTGATGTGAACACTGTCGTCGCCGAAGTGCGCAGGGAAGAGCCCAAACATCTCTTTTTTAACCAACCGACGTGCAGTTTATCTGATACTGTCATCTCCACAGCGAAGTAACAACGACGTGGGGTTTAATCTAGACGATCTTGAGCGGTTCGTCAGGGCAATCGGGAAACTACGTGGGGGTGGGTCTGCTCCAGCGGCCCGAAGTTGCGCGAATTGTTATTTTTGTGAGGAATAGAAAAAGTTACGTTAGCCGCGTGGATATAAGTGAAAACGAACAATGCAACATAATGATGCAGAAACCCATCGGTTTGCTGCCCAACTGCCAGTCGATACTGTCGCAGCGGCGCAGCTTCAGCTAGGGTTGTATACTATTGATGTTCGTGACAGACAACTCCTATCTTATTTTCAAAGCAAGTTGGTTACCCAAACGTACCTGACGCGTCAGCTCGTCAGTTTCCAAGCCAACAAGGAGCGCTCTGGATTCAGATTATTTAAATTCAAAGAGGCGTTTTCAGCGGCTCTGGTCGAGCAATTTTTAGCAAACTACAATATAACACATGGCACCATTCTCGATCCCTTTGCAGGGGCCGGCACAACATTATTTGCCGCTAGTAAGCTCGGTTTGAATTGCGACGGCATTGAGCTGCTACCCATTGGTCAATGTGTCATTAATGCTCGACGTTGTTTAGAACAATGCACCTATGAAGATGTTGCAGTTTTGAAGCGCTGGCTGAAAGAACGCCCGTGGCAAATAGAAGAAGGCCGCGTTCCTCTGAACACTCTTCGGATTACTAGCGGTGCGTACCCTTCAGAGACAGTAGCTAGAATTGAGCAATATTTATGGCAAGCTCAGCGCGAGAAGAAACGAATCCAAATGGTGCTGCGCTTTGGATTGCTCTGCATATTGGAATCCATCAGCTATACCCGCAAAGACGGGCAATATTTGCGATGGGACTATCGCGCAGGGCGACGAAGTGGTGGGCGTGAATTTAATAAAGGAGCGATTTTAAGCTTTGATGCCGCTATTTGCAAAAAACTTGATGAAATAGTTCAAGACATCGAGGATAATCAAAACCATTGCAAGAATACCATTAGCCCCCTTTTCCGAGAAGTGCCGAATAGCGGCAAAATTAGGTTATACGGCGGTTCGTGTTTGGATGTGATGCCTGCTTTGCAGGCAGGCTCATACGACGGGATCATCACATCACCGCCGTACTGCAATCGATACGACTACACGAGAACATATGCATTAGAACTCGCATTATTAGGCACAAGCGAAGAAGAAATCCGAAGCCTTCGACAGGAAATGGTAAGCAGTACTGTGGAAAACCGCACCAAAGATTTGCTTGCTATTAACCCTACGTGGGTGGATGCAATAGCAGCTGCAGATCAACAGGAGCTTTTGCAAGCAGCACTGGATTATCTAGATAATATGAAAGCACATAGGCTGCTGAATAATTCTGGCATCTCGCGAATGGTGCGCGGATACTTTTACGAGATGGCGTGCGTGATCGCAGAATGCTCGCGAGTGCTTCGACCGAAATCGTATATGTTTATGGTAAATGATAACGTGCAATACGCGGGTGCGAGCATATCAGTCGATATGATTTTGTCGAACATCGCTGAGCAATTAGGGTTCGCAGTTGAGAATATTCTTGTTCTTCCTACCAAGAAAGGCAACAGCAGTCAGCAAATGGGAGCGCATGGACGCACCCAACTGCGCAAGTGCGTGTATGTTTGGCGAAAAAAGCCCTAAAGAAGCTGTGGCAACGTGCAAACCGAAAAACCCTATTTGCGGCATTTAACGTGTAGCGACGATCTGAAAACTACTCCCCCTGAAATTAGAGCTGCGTTTGTACAGCAAGCACTTGAAAAAGGTCGCCGCGCAATCCCATATGTTCAACAAGCGAGAGCACTGAAAGTAGCCGCTTCCAAAGCAGACACACCACGCGACTTGTTAAGCATTTCCAAAATAAATGCGGCTTTATTGACCGCAGCAGGTGTCTCTGGCAAGAGCGAGGGACATATTCCTCATGAAGCGAAAGACGAGGCAATTCAAGGACTAATTGAAAAATATCTAGTGCCTGCCGGTGACTTGTTTGTCGAGGAACTTGTATTTCGGTTCTTACTCATACGAGGCGACACGCTTGGAGGGGTGATGCGGAACTACATTGGGAATCTGGCGCAGATCAAACTTACTAACGCGATTATCGCCAATCTGAGCAATTCAGGGCTTGATTATCACTGGAGTTCAACAAGAGAAAAGAGATGGAACCCATCATCGACATACGAAGATATGGCCGGAGAGACACTCATTAGTGGGATCGGCTGGGAAGATGGTGATACACATAGAACGCTTCTGTTTAACCGTCAAGTGCCCGCTCTTGAAAAAAAGAACGTCGATGCCATTTTTCTCAATTGCGAACACAATGAGAGCGCAGAAACAATACGAGATTATCCAAAATACATAGCGCTAGGTGAATTAAAGGGTGGTATCGACCCTGCAGGAGCCGATGAACACTGGAAAACGGCACAATCGTCGCTTGAGCGAATACGGGATGGCTTCAAAAAACTAGATTTGAAACCGCAGTGCTTTTTTGTTGCAGCTGCAATTGAAATCTATATGGCACACGAGATTTGGGCTCAGTTAGCAGATGATCGCTTAAGCAACGCAGCTAACTTGACAAACTCAAATCAGGTTGCTTCCCTAGTTGACTGGCTCTGTGACCTTTAAACTTAAGCAAATCCAAATCTGTTCTCTGGATCTTTGTTCGTTATTAATCGACAGCTGTTTTCTACTCCTTGTCAGCGCGTGTGCAAACTTAGATAGACAAACCAATGCGAAACGCTTTTGGTATCTTCTGAGCACCCTACAGTCATTGTGACTGCGCTCACGTTTCACGGTGGAGTTAACGAGATCGGCGGCAACAAGATCCTCCTTGAAGATCAAGAGACACGACTTTTTCTCGACTTCGGCATGAGCTTCAGCCTCGCCAATCATTATTTTGACGAGTTCATGCAACCCCGGAAGTGCAACGGTATACTCGATCTCCTTGAGTTCGGCTTACTTCCTAATCTGGAAGGGATATATCGATGCGATTACCTCGACCATTGCAGGCTCCCCTCTGAAGAAACGCGCAGTCTTGATGGCCTTCTTCTCAGCCACGCACACATGGATCACAACGCGTATGTTCACTATCTCAGGGATGACATTCCGCTATATTGCACGCAGGGTGCCAAAGACATCATGCAAGCTCTCGATGAGACGGGTTCGTCAGGCACGTGCGAGTTGATCTCGCTGAAAGAATCGTTTAAAACCTACGTGAACAAGAAAGGGGAGGAGTCGAAGCTTTACGGCGAGAAGGCCAAGAAACCGCGACAGTACAACATCGTCGAGAATCAGTTCTCTGTCGGAGAACTCGTTGTAGAGGCCCTTCCAGTGAGCCACTCACTCGAAGGAGCGACAGCCTACATCCTGCACACGAGTGCTGGGCCCGTCGTATATACCGGCGACTTTCGGTTCCACGGCTACAAGGGAGACGAGACGAGACGATTTGTCGAACGGGCCGCAGAAGTGGAACCGGTAGCCATGATCTGTGAGGGCACACGCGTCAATTCAACGCAAGTAGACAGCGAAGAGCACGTCAAGGAAGTCGCCAAAGAGCGCGTAGAAAAGACAAACGGCCTCGTTGTTGTGAATTTTCCAGTCAGAGACACCGACCGAATGCAAAGCTTCTTTCAGGTCGCAGAACAGACCGACAGGGCGCTGGTTATCAACCTGAAACAGGCGTACCTGCTCGAACTCTTCAGAGAGTCGGGCATTGGAACACCGAGAATTGATGACGATCACATCCGAGTGTACATTCCTCGAAAAACGTGGGGCGTGTACAAGGATGACCGGTTCTCAGAGAAGATTCAGCTGCAGGATTATGACTATTGGGAGCGTGAGTTCCTCGATCACGCCAACGCCGTGACAGCCAAAGATATTAGCGAGAATCAAGATCAATACATTTTCCGCTGTGATTTCTTCGAACTCAAAGAGCTGATCGACGTCAAGCCAGAAGCAGGCAGCAGTTACATTCGGAGCGTGTGTGAACCGTTCGATGTGGAGATGGAGTTGGATCTGAAGAAGGTCGAGAACTGGTTGTCACATTTTGGCCTGTATCCCTACACGCACATCCATGCGTCGGGGCATTTGAACTATGACGAGATACGAGACGTGGTCGAGACTGTTCAGCCGAAAGCACTGATTCCTGTGCACACGCAACACCCGGAAGTCTTCAAGAACTTCCACGATAATGTTATTCTTCCAACGATCGGAGTCGAGATTGCATTGTAGCGCGTAATCGCTTGGATTTATCACATCCGCAGCAAAGCGGCTTCAAGTTTGTTGTCTAGGGAACGCTGAGTAGGTCTCTTTTAGAAACTCAAGGAAGGATTTAGAGGTCAAATCAAAATTCTCTTTGACTCGCAAATGAGCGTAATCGTGTGAATCGTCAATCTCTTCTATGGCGATAGAACTGCCTAGACTCATTTTTTCTGCCTGAGACTGCGCTTGACTATAAGGAACTATCGCTAAGGCACCTGCAATATCTTGCTCTGTGAAAGCTTTGGCTCTGACATTGAAGTTAAGCACGAGCATTTTAGGGTGCGTGTTTAGCCATAACCATATTGAGTTGCCAATCTTGTATGATATGTAGTCTTTCTGACCCCACTGAGGGCCTTCGACTTCTAGGCTGTCGCTTATGATTTCATCCACTTTCAAGAGCATCTCTCTCGTCATAGGGCTACATCGTTTTTCGAGATGCCATGACCTTCCATCAGTTTTCCACGGTTTGCTCACTGCTTCGGAAATGCGCCCTGTTTCTGCAAAACGGCTTACAGGCAGTGGTATTATAACCTGGGGCTGAAGATATGTCGTCTCTCCATCTTGATACAATTCTGTTTCGATGACTTTGATATCGACGTTATGGTCACGCAGCCAGAGAGCGACGCTCCCAAGCCTTTCTTTTATTTCAGAACCCATGATAATGAGCCTTTGATCGGTATTCAAATCAGGCGTTTCGTCAATTCCCTCAGATGCACAGAATTTTTCATATGTTTCGTTAAAGTTGAACTCTGTCTCGCCCGATTTTCCGATGAATGCTTTTGCCTGCCGCTCGAAATCGTCAAATCGCCATTTGGAGATATAGCTTGCATAGCGTAGAGCTTGCATGTCAACTGGATCTTTAAGCGGGCCCCTTTTTAGCTCGACAACAACTGTGTTTCCTTGCACATCGAGCGCCAGCAAATCCAGTCGGTCGTTGACTTCTGGAATGCTTACCTGACGCCCAATCAACAGCAACGGCTCGCCAAGAATTGAGGAGTCTTCAACGATCCAATCTTCAAGGCGGTCTTCTAGCAACTTTTCCGTTTCTAGAGTGGTATTACGCACCTTTATTGGCTTTTTCTGGCTTATTTTCCAAATAGGCATGTCAAGAGCACCGCTTTCCATTTGAATGAATGTACGTGGTTTGAAACGGTGAGCAATAAGTCTTTTGTGTCATGCTGAAGAGGATTCCTAGCACCAATGATCTATTTCATGAGCAACTTTGAGTAATAAGCAAACGCAACTTGCTGAACCTCCGGTATGATAAAAGCAATCATTTTCGACATCGATAATACGCTCATCGACTTCATGACTATGAAACGGGCGGCTTCTGCGGCTGCAGCCAACGCGATGATCGAAGCCGGATTGCACGATGCTCCGGAAGACCTCTCTGAAAAGCTTTTCACGTTTTATCTAGAGCACGGAATTGAATCGGATGATGCGTTCGAGGAATACCTAAAACAAGAACACAAAGCTGTTGACTTTCGAATTCTCGCGGCCGCCGTTAACGCGTATTTGAAGGAGAAGTACCTGCACCTCAAACCATATCCTGGAGTCGTAGACACACTTCGCGAGTTAAAGCGACAGGGATTCAAGCTTGGCGTCGTCAGTGACGGGTTCAGGTTGAAGGCGTGGATGCGGTTGAATGAGGCGGGTTTAGATAGCTTTTTTGACGCGGTTGTAACGTACGATGATACAGGTAAGAGGAAGCCAGCGAAAGAGCCTTTTTTGCTGATCTGCGATCAGCTAGACGTAAAGCCAGAAGAGTGTCTAATGCTCGGTGATTGGCCTGAGCGAGATGTGCAGGGCGGGAAATTAGCGGGCATGAAGACCTGCCTAGCAAAATATGGGCAGGCACAACCGGCGAAAGCCGATTACCAAATTAATGATTTCAAGGAGCTTCTAGACGTTGTAGCTGAATGCAAAATGGAACAATAGACGTGACAATGGCGATATATTAGAAGTGATCGCTTTGGCAGCATGCAGATTTCGATCAACGTGAAACCCGATATTGTCACGCGGATATGCAAGGCCAATGCTCAACACTGCATTTCTGAGCCCGCTATCTTTGAATTTAGCTTAGTCAGGCATTAGCAATGGTAGAGAGAGTTCCGATTTACGATAATCGCGATCTACAACACATGTGGAAAATCAAGCCACTTGAAGCTTTTGAGCTATTTGCAGGTCTTCAGAATTACGTAAATTACGCGATCATAGAATTTAACAGATACCACGCGACAGAAGAAGAATTGAATGAAGATATGCGTCAGAAGATAAGACAGGCTGAAGATAAAATTGAAGCAGCAAAACGCGGCGAGTTCCTTAACCCCAAAAACGCTCCGCTTGACGTCGGAGTCGATCAAGAACTTATGCATAAGCGAATTCTAGACCATACGTTCTTTTTCAACTGCTGTGCCATAGCGCAAGACCATCTTGAGAAGATCGCTGAAGTTGACAACGACCCAAAAATAAGTGCTCTGTGGGCCGGACTCAAACCTCGGTTTAAGACCGCTAACGATGCACGGAACCACTTCGAGCACATTGTTCGTGACACGACTAATCCTAAACTAAATATTCGCATCTATGCTAATGTGAGTGGCGATGAAATAGACTTTGGCTTCAAGCGATTTAATGCAAAAGATGCCTTAGACGTAGCCCGCGAAGCGTATGAAGGGCTTTTGCAAATATTAATAGAAAGACCGTTTGAACCGCCGGCGTCTCGCACGTAGCGTTGCAATATCCTTCGTGCAACAACTGGGATTCAGCGACAGCTATCTCGACGCTACCGATTGGCACTGGAACGATGCTGTATAACAGTGTACCAGTTGGAGCGGGCGTAATTGAACTCGCAAGCGGCGCACCGTATATGGTCATCGAGTTCTTTGGCTCAACATCGACAGTGCAGCCAACAGTTACGCCATCAGTACAACCAACGCCAACGCCGGAAGCAACGGCAACACCGAGCGGGCATAACGCTGTTCTTGAACAATCCGTGAGCCTATCTGAGAATAATAAGAACAACCTTATTGGTTGGAAGCTTGAGGCATGGAACGTGATATGGAACAGCGACAACAGCGTAACCATGCTTTCGACCAGCCTTAAACAAGAGCAGAATGGTACTAAAAGCACGTGGTCGGATAACGAAACGCTAATCGCATTCCCTACAACACAAGACGCTACGAATTACCTGAACGCCTTAGACAAGACCAATTACGTCTTAATGAGTACTGCCTACAACAGTGCACTAGATACTTACCCTATCGCTCTGGGTCACGATCCGCAAACCTTCCAGCAGTGGTCAACATCGGCTGCTGCGACGGGCCCACACACGCTTTATGAGATCACGCAGTACGACAACATCCTTCAGTTTCTTACGATACAGGCACCTTATTAGAATAAAGGAACTTAAGCCGCCACGCGCTCCGCGATTTTTGAGCTGTTGTCAGTGGTCGCATGCGGTTAAAACCTCTACTATGCACCAATCGGCATAACTGAAGCGGTTATATTTTCGGCTTCGGTGTGGTTCGGTGTAGGCGTTACTATAAGAGCCAAAGTTACTAGCGGTATCGATGATGCATAATTAGGAACAACATTACCATTGGGTGTGCGAAGGCAACGGGTCAACGATAGCGAAAACGCCTACTGCTGAACTCCAAATATACTGCAATCACCTTCTACTCGCGTGAAACGGGCACAGATGGGTCAACACCACGGCGGGTGAAGACCGACGCCGCCGGGTCTCGTTCGAGTGTTATATGCTGACTTTGAAAATGCCCTTAGTAGCGGCCTCCTCGTTTTCCAAATTGGCTAACGGCGTTCAATTTGAACCCCGTTGAGAGGCAACCATAGAAAGGTTGCAACCCCCTAAGTGACGGCCCAAGGAGTGGCCTGCAAAGCAATTATTGCACTACATCAAAGGGCAACCTGTGCGACGGTTACACTGCAGGTATTTGCCGACAATAACGCCCAGCATTGCTCCGCCTTATGGGAGACGTACCGAAGAAATTAGGTTGCCCATCTTGATGGCAGATTATACCGCAGCGGTGCTCGGTGCGGCTTCTCCTAGTGCCACAACACAAGGAACAACAGCAAACGTTATTTCGACTGAGGGCGGTGTGCTGTATTGAGTTATGAGATGAAGTATGTTGTATCAAACTGCATTTCGGTGCTCGCGCAAAAGAAGTGGCGTGCTTTTCGAGTTAAAATAAGCTACATAGGGCTTCGACAACATACAAAATGATATGCAAATACGAACGCCTCCCGGGGCAGCGGTGGTGTGCGGAAGAGGCTTGGGGAACATCCGCTTATTGTGTGCTTCATACCGATTTCCCTGAGGATACGGCGAGCGAGGCTTTTCAAGCATTAAGCCAGCTAAAAACTGCCAAATTAAATGAAAGAATAGCAAAAAACAACTATGATTTCACTGGCGTAGTTCTGCGGGAAATCGATTTTTCCGATCGGAAGATTTCGTACGGCCTATGTTTTGAAGGCGCTGTCATCAAGGGCGATGCGATTTTCAATGACGTTGAGATAGGAGACGCCCGGTTCTACAATGCGCAAATTCTTGGAAATACGCATTTCTATAAAGCAAAAGTTAGAAGGGGGATTGATTTTCGCAATACCAAGCTCGGTGGAAACTTTCTATTTGAAAGTATTCCCGCTGAAACGGATGGCAGTGTCAACTTCGAAGGTGCAGAAGTGGGCGGAGACGTTTCGCTTTCTTTCGCCAAAATAAAAGGGGATATATGGTTTAAGTCAGCTGTCATTGGCGGGAGTCTTTTTTGCACTGCCGTCAAGGTAGTTCACGACGCTTTCCTGTATAACGCTACAATAAAGGGCAGTATCTTCTTTAACGCCGCAACGATATGGGGGGAGCTTGTTCTATCCGAGGCAAAAATAGGAGCCAGCGCTTGGTTTGAGCGTGCTCAAATAGGCGGAGATGTTTCACTCTATATGACAAAGATAGGAGGTGAGGCTAATTTCAAGAAAACGAAGTTTTGGCAGCCGGACGCCCAGGAAATAGCGTGTCGAACGGCAAAGCAAATTTGTGAACGACTGGGGGACAGAGCATCTGCCGATGATTACTACTATTGCGAGATGGAAGCAAAAAGAAAGAAAAGTCTGAAACTTCTTTCAAGCTCAGCTCGAGGTTTGACACGGTCTTTGCAAGCTGACTATTTGCATGTGGCTTACATTAAAGAGCCATGGCGGCGACGAAAAAAACGCGCCCGATTCTTAATAGAAGACTTAGGAACCTTCATCAGTAGGTCTGCTAGATACCTCACCACTCTTGTTGTCGAATACTGTTTTGGATATGGCGTTCGTTTTTCAAGGCTTGTGGGAACGTACATAATAGTCATAGTCGTTTTCGGACTGTATTACCTTTATAATCAACAAACAGCGCTCAGCTTTAATAGTCTTGAAAACAATGGGCTGTTCAGCTTTTTTACAATAATTGCGCCAGGATACGGCATCTCTAGTATCAAGCCTTGGATACCAGAAGCTTCTGTAGCCGTTGAAGCAGCTTTTGGGGCTTTTTTGTGGGCCGCATTAATAGCAATTTTCGTAAAGAAGTATATGAGATGAAGTTGATCGCAAAGGCGCTAACGATGCCTAGTGAAAAAGCAAATATAAGGTACTGCAAAAGAGCAACGCTTGAACATGGTGGATCAGACGTTTGCAGAAAAAACCCTGATGACCCGGAACGCGAAAAAATAGGATTGAACGCATACACTTTCGTTAGCAAGAGCCCTATTTTTGGCGAAACACTTACAACGGGTTAAAAGAGCAGCCGATGCAAGCCTTACCAGACGACGTTCCGTGGCAAATACAAAAGCCCCCAGGCATTATAAACCAAGGAATCTTGGCAGAGGGGGAGTTTCAACAGAAGAAGAAAGAATTGCTTGCAAAAATGTAGTCAGTTGAACTCCAGGTTCTTTTACTGTCGGCTTAGAATGTTCTGCTTTTATCTAAGCAGGGCATCTCATATACCAGAAATTGTATGGTTAACAATTCACATCTTGAAATCCTTGAGCAAGGGGTTAGTGCTTGGAACAGCTGGCGAGAACATAATCCCGAAATAACGCCAGATCTTATAGAAGCTCATTTGGAGAGGAGAAATCTTAAGAACATAAATCTTCAAGGCGCCAAGCTTAACGGCGCTTATCTCGATGATGCTCGTCTTCAAGCAGCCAACTTTGACGGAGCTAGCCTCCATCGGGCGCAGCTAGTTAACGCTAAGCTTCAGAGAGCACACTTCTACCAAGCTTACCTTGGTTATGCTTATCTTCAAAACGCCAACCTTAACGATGCTTGCCTTAGAAATGCAAGGAGTGTAAGGCTTGATTTATACAACGCTCAGCTTAAACGCTCACAACTTCAACTTGCTGAGCTTATAAGTGCAGATCTTTGGAATGCTAACCTAACAGGTGCTTGCCTCGACGGGGCGAAACTTAGAGGCGCGTATCTTGCAACAACTACTCTTAATGGCGCTAGCCTGCGAGGCGCCGATCTTCAGGGGGCGTATCTGTGGGGTACTAAGCTCAAGGGGGCTGACCTTAAAGGCGCCAACCTAATCGGAGCCGTTCTACGGGAGACTGATTTTACTAACGCAACACTCAGTAACTGCAAAGTTTACAGCACAGCTGTGTGGGATGTCAAGGGTGAACCGAAAGAACAAGACAATTTAGCAATTAGCCGACCAGACCTACCAGACGAGCCGGAATTTACGGTCGATAAGCTCGAAACTGCCCATTTTATTTACATGATTAGGCAACACGAGAAACTCCGCGAAATCATACGAGAATCCACATCAAAAGTCGTGCTTATCTTGGGCCGTTTCACAAAGAAGCGGTACGGTGTACTTAAAGCAGTTCAAAAAGAGTTGCAAGCCTACAAGGATGAAGAAGGGAAGGGCAAATATATCCCGGTTATGTTCGACTTCGACCCAAAAAGTCGGGATCTTATGGAGACCGTGCAGATACTCGTGGGGCTTTCTCGCTTCGTCATTGCAGACGTTAGTAACCCTAAAGGCGTTCTAGTCGAACTGGCCACGATCGTGCCACACTGGGAAGTACCTGTGAAGCTGATTATCGACAAATCATCTAGCCAAAAACAAGTGAGGATGCTTGACCCACTGACGAAGTACAAGTGGATCGACAACAAAATCTTCCGTTATGACGATTCTCGACAGCTCTGTCACGCGCTCAAAACGCAAGTGATAGACCCTGTCGAGGATATGGTGAGGCAGTTCCAAGCAACAAAGGCACGTCGATTTACTTGTGGGGAGCTTGAGTAGATCCAATTAATATGATGAAGGGCAGTTCCAATTTGACAACGGCTAGTGTTAACGTTTTTTTTCTAGCTCGTCAGAAAGATAACCCTTATTGCACAAAAAAGATTTTGAGCCTCATTGACTAACATCTAGTTGTCGCGAACCAAGAATTTCATCGCTTTGAACTTCGAGCTTCGCGATAACCGCCTTCGTAGATTTCAAGCACAGAAATTGCAAGCTTCTCTGCGTCGTGTGTGCACATCACCTGCTGCAACACGTCAATGATTTGGCGGAGGGGGGGCTCACCAGCACTTTCCGCGTCTATGCGTCTACGTGGCCCAGCTAGAATCGAGGCAACAAACGTGGCTAGGGTCTGCGCAATCTGTTCCTTCAACTCAAGCGCAAACGTTCGCAAATATGACCCTTCAAGACGTTTGGCCCTACCTAGGCAGTAGCTGCAGGCCGCTCCGTAGATTACCACATACCGTAGTTTAGCGTCTCGCCGGGCCTGTTCAACGCTTTCTATCAGTTGTTCGAGTGGCACCGTGTGAAGGTAGGCGGCAAAAAGGTTGTAGAGGGCCTGTTTCCGATTGTCTGCATGGGTTTGGGGATGGATTGCTCGCACATGCGGCGCATTCGTGCTAAGGGTGATAACCCAACTGCAAGCACGTACAGAAAGTGAAAACACTAGGCCATCAAGATTGAACGAGACTCAAATGAAAAACGCTTTACCCTTTTCGACTATTTGAAAAGAGATAACGATGCCTTATCGAGATCTCGCCTCGTACAAGCGCTTTGATACACACTTGAAGGCAAACTGGCCGATCTTCAGCGCGAAAAGAGGCGAGCGCCTTCGACAGCAAGGCCGCTTTGGCGGTGCATCAGAGCGCGTTGCCGAGAACATAGTTGAAGACCTCTTCACGATAGCCCTCGGATGGAATCTTGGTGACATAAACAATCAGGTCGACTACGCTGACATCGTCGTTACGCGTCTTGGAATCAAGTATTGCATCGTCGAGACGAAACGCCCCGGTGCCCTTGCATGGAACCGAGCTGCTGTGCATCGCGCCCTTGAACAGGCGCGGCGCTATGCAGACGAGCAAAAAGTGGCGTGCATTGCCGTCAGCGATGGGGTGATGTTCTATGCCGCTAACATCAAGGAGGGGGGCTTACATGACCGCGTCTTCGTCTCTTTGGAATCTAAGGAGCCCCACAGTGACTTGTGGTGGCTTAGCGAGCACGGCGTCTACCGACCGCGCATAGGGTCGCAGGATGAGCCGCTTACACTCCTTGAGTCAGGATCAGTCACACGAGTCGAGAACATCGAAGAAGGTTCAAATCCTCAACTGCTTCATCCAAAATATTGCCTCCCCGCACAGTGCTTTGCTTACGTCGGAGATGCAAATCGCCCAACGACATGGAAACTGCCCTACCTATTAGAGGATGGCAATATAGACGTAAAACGTCTCCCGAAAGCCATCCAAGCTATCCTCAGCAACTATCGCGGTGCGCGTGTGTCATCCATTCCAGAGAGAGCTATTCCCGATGTGCTAAGACGACTTGCGGAAGCTGCAGAGCAGCTGGGCAGGATGCCCCATCAGGGTCAAACGGCGGAAGTGTATGAAATGCTCGCGCAAGCGCTCTGGCAGGTAGAGAATTCATAACGCGGCGCGGCACGTCTCGTCAAGCGGGTTGAGGGATCTATGCGATATACGGGAAAATCAAGGTCACGAAGTTGAATGCCAAAGCGGGCGTCGTTTGCCCACTTATTAGGCTGCCAAAGACCTTCGCAGATGAAATTGGGAAGGTCGCCGAAATATTTGAGACTGAGCAGGATAACAGGCGGGCACTTCTTGTGACTGATGATGACTGTGCAGAGCATTTATCGCTTGACATGTTCCTTTCGCCTTCGCTTTAGCTCTTAGCATATTATCTATTTTTCGAATTCCTTTGATTTCTAAGGCCCGTTCAGAAGCGTGATGGCAAAAGCACGGGTGTGCCTTAAAAAGCCTTGAAACGCAGCTACGGCGAATCGCAACGGTTATGCTTGAATGCCCCCTCCAATGACGTATGCAACCGATCTGCGCGCGCACGATAAACGTTTAAAGCTCAACGCCTACTCATGCCTACCCATTATCAGGCTCCTACGCGAGTCTAGTGAACTAACTGGCACAAGCGCGGAGACATCAAAGACCTACTTTTCGAAACGTGCTTGTGCGCACCTGCAAACTGGTTTGCGTCTCAGGTGATGCTAATGAAACTAATCAGCGTAGGCTTTCGATCTCGTCAGTTTTTTGCAAGTAACTGAATTTATGATGTCTGAAGATATTTTTGACCTGTTCCGAGGGTACATTTATACGATCAAGCAGCAGTGCTGCCATAAAGAGTCTTAGTTTTCGATTTAGCCATTCTAGCCCGGGCCCACCGATAAGGGCCTCAGGCTTATCGTCTTCGTCAAAATGAGTAAACCAGTTTCGCGCTTTTACAGTCGCATACACGAAATCACCTCTCTGCTCCTTGATCCACTGCTTCCGCTTTGTTTCTTGCTCTTCTGCAGTCTCCGCCTCTTCCATCGCGTTTTTCAGTCTTTCTTTCCCCCGTTTCCCAGCGAACAGAGTTAAGAAATCTTCCCCGTACTCGGAGTCAAAAAGATTATCGAGTCGTTTTCTTAATGAGTACTGATATGCATATTCGACCCGGCTCTTGAGGCTTGCCAGAAAACTCTCACGCAGACTTCCTGAAAGCGGGACTTCCTTCACGGCATGCTCCACCTGTTTGTAAAGTGCGGGGCAGTAGTCTTTTTTCCACACCTTCTTCTCAACGTAGGAATCCGTTTCGCACGTTCGCCTATGAAACGCCTCGATGGCACGGATGATCGCCATGAATCGATCCTCGACGAATGCCGAGGGGCTATAATGCTCTGCAAAAAACTCGTTTAATACGGGTTTCAACTCTTCATCTCTGGCGAAAATCATCTCGCCCAAGGCGCCTTGCCAGACATCGGCGACGTCTTTGTACGAAAAGGGCGTGTCGTGCGTTAAAATCTTGTCACTGGGCTTTCTTGTACCAAGTCGCTGGTAAAGCAGTCTCATGGTGACATCTGGTCGTGTTCCCCTTTCTATTTCTACTGCCCCCTCGATGACGAGCGGATAGATTGGCTCATCATACATCGCAAGGCTCAAGAAATCTTGAAGGCCTCGTACCAGCTTATGAACTTCGTCTAGAGAGATTTCTTTGGATGCTTGCCGTTTAATTGTAAATGACGTGGCTTGTTCAAGAACTGCACGTTGGATCGGCGTGCCACGTACTTGGAAGAGATAGCCCAAGTTAAGGGAAATGTCGTAATCTCCGACTTGGATGGGCGGGAATGTTTTAGATGGCTCGTAAGATACTCCTACATTCATTGTTTCGTCAGACTGATCAAATTTAGGGCGAATCGTGCTCACCCCGACCCATTCACCTAAGTGGCTGTACTCAAGACGTAGAGACTTAAACACGATCTCTTCATCTGGAGTAAGCCAAGCATCTTTACTCACGAAAACTGCCCTGATACTGTAACTTTCAGCGGAAAACTTGCCAATTGACGATCCCGCACTCTCGCATTCATAGAGAGAGATTAACTCATCCTCAGTGGATCGACCGCAGATCATCTTAAAATGGCTGAAGTCTAGTGGGCCGGAAGGCTTCTCGCTTTCGAATTGACCCATTATCCTAAGCACAATGCCTTCACCTGGCGTAAATGCTAGTGTGCCACTGTATTTGCGCTGCGGATTCTGCTCTTTCTTGTCTGGGATCCACCATTCTCCAACACAAGTAAATTCCTCACCAATCTTTTTCGTTAACAATTCTTCTGGGGGCATCAAATCACCTCGGTGCATGTTTAAGGAACCTTAAAGCGTTTGTAGAGCTCTAAAAGAATAAGGATTAGTCTTTGGTTCAACGCGCAAGAAGAAGAAAATACAGACCGGCTGGATAATTATGGAACCTATAGGAAAATCAAAGATCGGCAAGCTATCTGCCAAAGGGAATAACTACCCACAACTTCGCTTGCCTCAACGATATGTGAATACTGTGGGTGAGGTAGCTGATGTGTTTGAGACTGAACACGAGGGAAAACAAGCATTCCTCATCGTGACAGAACATGGTGTGCCAAAGGAAGACATGGTTTTAAAACCGAGCGAAGAAGTTTTAAAACAACAGCCTCATGAAAGCCTCGACAAGCGTCTCTCTGCTCTCGAATCACAAATCGCCGAGCTTAAAACACTTCTTCTCACAACTCAAAATCAAAAAGCCCCCCGGAGCCCGTTATTTCATCAAAGCACCCCAAAAAACCAGTGGGCTCGGCCGGATTCGAANNCCGGCGACCTCCGCCGTGTGAAGGCGACGTCATAACCACCTAGACCACGAGCCCTGTTTTTCACCTCTTTTGCAAAACAGATAAGTTTATCGTTCTGACACCTCAATTCCCATTTTGCTAAAGAAAGTACGAGAAGAGTCGCTTTCGGAGTATCCGCCGAGCGGAACGCGTTCATGCAAGGAAATCAAAAAACAACCGAGTTTTCCGACATCGACCTCAGCCGCTGGAAGGACTACAATGACGTCATCCTCGACTCCCTGTGGCTCCTCGGCCCGCGCGATAAGACCGGGCCGCACGTCGGGGACTACTGGGGCAACTTCATCCCACAGATCCCATATCAGGTGTTGACCCGTTTCACGAAGCGCGGCGAGGTGGTCGTTGACCTCTTCAGCGGCATGGGCACGACGCTTATCGAGTGCAAGCGGCTCGGCCGCGCCGGTCTCGGCGTCGAGATCGATCCGGGCGTGGCTGGACGCTCATTGGAGCGCATAAACACCGCTGAGAACCCCTACAACGTTCCGGTCGCCGTGCTCGTGGGTGACTCCACAACGACTCTAACGGCAAAACGCGTCCGCGCCACGCTTAAAGAATGGGGCGGAGCCGCGGCAGATTGCATTATCTTGCATCCGCCTTACCACGACATCATTAGGTTCAGCGAACGCGATGGCGACTTGTCGCGTGTGTCAACAGAGGCCGCTTTTCTGGACAAGATCGGTCTGGTCGCGCGGCACGCGTATGAGCTGCTGAAGCCGGCTGGGTTCATGGCGCTCGTGATCGGCGACAAATACGTGGATTCGCAGCTCGTCCCGCTCGGATTTATGTGCATGCAGCGCTGCATAGACGCGGGTTTTGTACTCAAGGCGATTAACGTCAAGGAGATTCTCAACAACGAGCGGGGCAAAGGAAAGAACGGCAACCTTTGGAAGTATCGCGCGCTCGTGGGCGGGTTCTATCTATTCAAGCACGAGTACGTCCTGATCTTTCGCAAGCCCGCGGCTCGTGGCAAGCGAGCACCTAAAGGTGCTTCGCCATAAGCTTGCTGACGTCGATCTCGTCGATCGGCACCTGTGCGAGGGGCTCGGCGTTCAAGGAGCGGTACTCGTCGTCGAACGTGGGTTTGTCGGCCTCGTACAGCACCCCGATGGGAAGCTTGTCTCCGACTTCCTGCGCTTTTTTGAGGGCGAGCTCGTAATTGGAGCGATCGTACTCCGTTTCGTCGAGCTTGTACACGTGGTCGTTCCACCACTTCCAGGTGTTGACGTGATTCCACGTGACGCACGGCTGTCCGATGTCGACGAGCGAGAATCCCTTGTGCTGGATCGCTTTAGTCATAAGGTCGCTGAGGTGCTTGTTCTCGCCGCTGAAGCCGCGCCCGACAAAGGTCGCTCCGGCAAGAAGCGCCAGGGGGAGTGGCGTGACAGGCGAAGCAACGACGCCTTCCGGGTCCACTTTCCACTTAGTGCCCTTGAAGCTCGTTGGTGATGGCTGGCCTGTCGTAAGGCCGTAAACCTGGTTATCGTGCACAAAAACCGTAATGTCGATGTTTCGCCGTGCAGCGTGCAAAAGATGGCCGAGCCCCTCACCGTACGTGTCGCCGTCCCCCGCGTGCACGATGACAGTCAGGTTCCTGTTGGCGAGTTTCACGCCCTGTGCCACCGGAACAGACCTCCCGTGCAGGCTGTGGAGCACGTACGTGTTGATCCAGTAGCTGAGGTTTCCCGAGCACCCGATGCCGCACACGATTGCCGTCTTATGGGGGGCGAGGTCCGTGCTGGCGTACGCGCTTTTCATCGCGTTCCAAATCCCGAAGTTCCCGCACCCTGGGCACCACGTTGGCCACGTGCCGGGCACGTCGTAGCGATGCACGTCTTCCATTTCAGAGCACCTCCTTGATGAGATTGTAGAGTTCATCCGCGTTGAACGCCCTTCCGTCATACTTCAAAATGGTGTGATTTGGGCGGATCTGAGCGTGCTCCTTTATGAGGCTGCCAAGCTGCGCACCCCGGTTGTTTTCGATTAGAATGACTCGATTGCCCTCTAGGCGCTCTTTTACGGGCTGCGAGGGGAATGGGCTCATAAACAGCACCTGTAGGAACCCGAGATCAATGCCGTCTTTCGCTCGAAGGAAATCCATCGCGTCGAGGATGGCCCCTTTCGCCGAGCCCCAGCCGACGAGCACCGTGCTTGAAGACAGATTGCCGTGGAGCTTTATTCCGTCAAGGGACGCGGCGGCGGTGAAGTACTTCCTGCACCGCTTGTCGACGGACGTCGCGACGACCGGTGCGTCTTCGGAAAAATACCCACTCTCGTCGTGCTCGTCGCTGTTCGCGTTGAACACGCCGCCTTCGGTTCCGGGAACGGTTCGCGCGGATACGCCGGTGGGCGTCGTCTCATAGCGCTTGAAATCGGGAGGTACCTTGCCCTCCGCAAGCAGCAGCCCGCGATCTACGTGTAGTCCGTCCGTATTGAACGGCTCTGTCGCGAAAAACGACGTCGCCAGATGCTTGTCGGTCAGGACGAGCACCGGCGTTTGGAGTGCATCAGCGAGATTGAACGCCCTGAACGTTTCGTAGAAGCACTCTTCGGGGTCGCCTGGCGCGAGCACCACCCTAAAGAAGTCCCCCTGAGAAGCGTGGAGGCAGAACCGCAGGTCGCCTTGGGCCGTTCGCGTCGCGAGCCCGGTGGAAGGGCCGGGGCGCTGACCTTCGACGACGACCAGCGGGGTTTCGGTCGCAGCTGCGAGGCCGAGCCCCTCGACCATGAGCGAAAAGCCCCCCCCAGAGGTCGCTACCATTGAGCGAGCTCCCGCAAAGCTGGCGCCAATGGCGAGGTTGATCCCGGCAATTTCATCCTCAGGCTGTATCATCATAACGCCGTACTCGCGCGCGTGCGCGGCCATGTACGTCATAATGGTGTGCGTTGGTGTCATCGGATAGATGGCGATGAACTTCATCCCGGCTTTGAGGGCGCCTATGCAGATCGCGTCATTCCCGGTCAGCGTCATTCTGGGCGGCCCTTCCATCGAGGTCATGCCGCCCTTGTACGGTTCCGGGTAGGTGCGGGTTACGTACTCGTACCCGGCCTTTGCCGCGCCCACGTTTTGTTCGACGATTTTTTCGCCTTTATGTCCAAACGCGTCTTCGATGGCCGCGTTCAATAGGGCAAGCTCATAGCCGATCAGGCCAATGGAGGCCCCCATTGCGGCCATGTTGATGGCGACCTTAGGAAGGTGCAGGTCCGCCATGAGCTTCGTGAGCGGCACGTCACACCGGGTGATGTCTTCGCGCGCTGGAGCAACCTTGGAGTTTGCGGCGTCGTAGACAAGCAAACCTCCGGGGATTAGATCGTCCAGATCCAGTTCTATCGTTTCGGCATTCAGCGCAACAAGGACGTCGACGGGCTGGATCGGAGCCCGTATCTGCCGAGCGTCTATCCTGATCTGAAAGGTGTTATGGCCACCGCGGATCAGTGAAGGGTATTCGGTGTGCGCAACAACGTAGTAACCGCCTTTGATAAATGCTTTTGAGAAGATCTCTCCGACGGTCATTATACCGTATCCGGCTTCGCCCCCAATCTTCCAATTCAGTTGACTATTGCTCATCGCGCCTCCTCATTTCTATCGCGCCTCCGCGGACGTCTTGCCGTTGAAGCTTCTGCAGGCCGACACGCATGCAGAGCGAGTCCAAGACGTCTTAAGACTTGTGCCTAGAGTGATATACCTTTAGTAGTTTTAGCGGTGTGCCATTCCCGCGAGGTGCGGAAAAGCTGGCCAAGCGCGTGGCTCTTTGGACTAACAAATGCGAGTATAAAGCGAGGGAAGCAAGTGCTGCTCGGAGGTCCGGAAGAACCGCTAACCGGGTGGCCCCAGCGTTGGCCGACTATCTCAGCCAAATGTCAACTTAGACGGTGGCTCCACGGGTCGCCCTTCTGACTGGTTTGGAAAAAATGCTTCTATAGGCTCGTCGGCTGTAATTATTCTGAGGATTGGACGCCACTGACCTTTTCCATCAGGATCTTGTAGACGCCTCCAACTCGGCCACTTGCTATGGCTCGTGCGGTCTCCTCATATGACCCATCGATCAAATTGATGTTCTTTTCGATCGTCCTGAGCGACTCTCTGAGTTCCGCAGGATCGGTGACGCGGCTGATCCAGCCCTCAATGATGACCGATGTCCAGTCGAGAAAGCCCTTGATATCGTGAATTTCAAAGCAGGCTCTTTGATTTGCTTCAAGATATTCCAGCGTTCGTCCGCGCGAGCGTTGATAAAGGAGAAGTGCGGTGTTGGTGTGCGTGTAGACGATCGGAATGCTATAAGGCTGATTCTTATTGCACAGGGCTAAGTTTCCGTACTTTTTCGTTTTGATAAATGCCATGGCTTCGTCTTTTGAGAGTTCTTGCATGCTCACCACATAAAACACGATTAGTAAAAAATGTATTTATAGGTAGAAGTGAAAGCAGCAGACTGTTAATGGATTTAGTCAGTCTTTGTGGTGCCGTCGGACCTTTTCTATTTTTTGAAGACGGCTTTTTCCGTGAGGGGCTCCTTGGAAGCGGTTCAGTCTGGCGGCAAGAAGCCGAAAAAGCCCCTGACGCAACTCTAATGTTTATTAATCTGAAGCGACATAACTAGATACATACCGAGAGATCGGAGGTTTCCAAAAAGGCATGAGCTCTGGAATGTGTACCGTTTGCGGACTCCCTAGCGAGTTATGCATTTGTGAAGAAGTAGCCAAAGAACAGCAGAGAATTACAGTGAAGGTAAACAAGAGGCGCTACGGCAAGGAGGTCACCGTCATCGAGGGAATGGACCCTCACGAAATAGATCTCGCAGAGCTTACGAGCTATCTCAAGGCACGACTTGCATGCGGAGGAACTGTGAAAGACGGTCTCATTGAATTGCAGGGGAATCACAAGGGCAGAGTTAAAGAAATTCTTGCGAAAAAAGGATTCTCTGCCGCGCAGATCAAAGCTTAGATTCGGCTGCGTTCGATTAAGCATTGGTATGGAACCCGGTTTTATGTAAGCGAAAAATGGCGGCCCACGCCCCATTCTCTGGTAACGATTTTTTGTCGTGAGCTGGTTTTACAGATGATGTTCGGCGTCGGGCATCTGTTAAGGTCTACGTAGTCCTCGCTGTTTGCGCTAAGGTTGCCTCGACGGCGACGTCAGTCAGCAACTCGAACTATGTTTGCCTTTTGACAGTGTCGTCTGGCACCATGAAATATAGCTCACGGGGCATGTTGTGACCCCGTTGTCTTTCGAAGCGTATTGCGTGGCAGGAGATTTGATCGTTCTTCGTAAAATCGCACTTCCGTCTGGCGTAGCTAAATATTTTTAGCATGGCTCAAGTCTATATTCCATATGAAGTTGGGCGGTGAGGCCGCCGTGGCGGTCTCTCGGCGCCAACTAACAGGAGAAGAACCTTGAACGTAGACTATGGCGACCACCAAACGGCACTCAGGCTGTCTGACAAAATAGGCAAGCTCGTGCGCAAACACGGGAAAGAGATCAAAATAATGCACGTTTGCGGAACCCACGAGGCGTCGATAACTCGCTTCGGTGTGAGATCCCTCTTGCCCGAAAACTTGCGTGTAGTAATGGGGCCCGGCTGCCCGGTGTGCATTACCCCCCAAGGAGAAATCGACGCCGCCATAAAGATGGCGAAGGATGGCATTACGGTCGCGACCTACGGCGATTTGATGCGCGTACCCGGGACTGAAGGGTCTCTGGCCGACTCAGGAGGGGACGTGCACATCGTCGGCAGCATCACACACGCCGCAGAGCTCGCAAAAAAGACCGACAATGAAGTGGTATTCATCGCTGTGGGATTCGAAACAACGGCGCCAACGACGTCTGTAGCGCTATTGCAGACGCTGCCTGATAATTTTTCGATCATGTGCTCGCATCGACTCATTCCTCCGGCGCTACGGTGGCTTTTGGAGCAAGTACACCAATCCGGGGCCCAAATAGACGGCTTTTTGCTGCCGGGACACGTCTGCACTATTATTGGGTTGCGCCCATTCGAGGAATTCCTAGTTCCACAGGTAGTTGCAGGATTTGAGCCTAATGACGTGCTCTATGGGCTTTATCTTATCGCGAAGCAAATTGTTAATGGCGAGCACAAGGTGGAAAATGCCTATCCGCGCGTCGCGCACTACGAAGGAAACGTCAAAGCGCAAGAACTTATGCAACGGACATTCGACGTCGTTGACGTTGAATGGCGTGGCTTTCCTGTCATCAGTCAGTCAGGGTACGCGATGAAGCGTGAGTTTGCGTCATATGATGCCCGGCTGAGGCACAATCTTGATTTCGCGAGCAGAGAAGTCAAAACTGGGTGTATCTGCAACCTTGTCTTGCAGGGGCTCAGAGTGCCTACCGACTGCAAACTCTTCGCAAAGGCCTGCGTGCCGCACAAAGCGGTTGGGCCGTGCATGGTTTCCGGCGAGGGTGCGTGTAACGTGTGGTACAAGAATCGATGAAAGCTGTTCCGCAAAACCCTCAAACAGGAGTGGCTCCTCCAACAACTGTATTGCGCAAAGACTATCACGTTCCGTGCACGTAGGGCGTTCGTGACTCTTACGCATTGAGCTGCGCGTTACATCAAGCGATAGGTTTCAACTCGCCTTGGGCGTGATGATGCTTCGTGTGTGTGCCGAGCGCTAGTTTGCTTACGCGCTGATAGGTGCTATAAGGGGGCTCATGTCGCAGGAAAAAACAATTCTGATAACGAACGACGATGGCATACGGTCTTTGGGGCTAGTTGCAGCAGCAAACGCGCTGAGCGATCTGGGTAGACTCATCCTCGTCGCTCCTTCGGTCCAAAAAAGCGGCGTAGGAAGGTCACTTTCCCTCTTTGAGCCAATCCGGGTGTCCAGTGCGAATGTTGCGGGATATGAAGCATATGAGGTCGCGGGAACCCCTACGGACGCCGTGCTTATTGCTGAATATGCGATCTTGAAACGAAAACCAGATTTGTTGGTGGCGGGCATCAACGTCGGCGAGAACGTCAGCACAGAGTCTGTCATGACTTCGGGCACCGTAGGCGCCGCGTTAACTGGCGCAAGCCAGGACATTCCCGCGATTGCCATCTCACTGCAGGCGCACCGGGCGCACGTCTTTGAGACACGATCCGAAGTCGATTTTGGCTTGGCAGCAGACGTTGGCAGAACATTAGCCGCTCACACCCTTGCATGCGGGCTGCCGGCGAAGGTCGATGTGCTGAACGTTAACGTTCCGATGAGCGCTGCCGTCGCGCGATACAAAACAACGCGGCTCCAGCGAAACGTTTTTGACATCAGGATCATAGAACGCTTGGACCCGCGCGGAAACGCTTACTTTTGGATCGGAAGCGACTTTAAGAATAGTCAGCAGCCCGATACCGATGTTTACGCCCTGAACAACGGGTTTGTCTCCGTTACACCACTCACACTCGACAACACCGCAGCTACCGACAAACGCTCACTCCAAGAATGGCTCAAGGTGGTTGACGGCGGTTCGCGCTAGGTGACTTGAGCGGTCAGTTCAATCAGCTTAAATCCGCCCACTTCGAGTCCGACGGTGAAACCGCGGATGTTGCTGCTTTCGCGCGCTCCTTGATCGTACCAGTCGTCGATTTCGCTGTGGAACACCCGTATTCGATAGCGGCCGGGCTTGACGTAGGTTTCGATGATCTCACTCACACTGAAGGTGAACGAAGTCGAACTAGCCGCCATGTTGCCGACACAGATAACGACGTGGGATGGCGACGCGAGCGCAACGAGGTGTATCTCTTCAAGCTGTTCGTGAATCATGGCCGAAACATCATCATCGAGTTCGATGCCAACGTTTTTCAAACTCGTCGCAAACGGATAGTTTGCGAAAATAGTGAGGCGCCCTTTTACCCAGCACGCAAAATAGGTCACAGCGCTGCCGTGATACGGCATGTTTGAAAGGCTCACCCATTTCCACCTGAGTGGAATGTTGGGGTTGATGTGCAACCCGCGGTAGAGGCCGACGCCACACACGCCTTCCACGGCGGTCCACAAGTATTTCGGTGGGAACCACGGTGAAAGCTTCATGCCGTTATTGACGAGGGATTCCCCGTGATACCACTCGGAGAACTGCCCAGGGACCGTGTTCTGGTTTGTTGGGTCAAGCTCGTACTGGCGAAACGTGCCGCGCATGATGTTTACCATAACATCTGGCTGATGGGTCGAGCACGAATAGGCAAACATGAAGGCGACGTCAGGCCACACCCCGCCTGTCAAGCCCCATCCTCGTTCGGGATGGTAGTTCAGGGCCGTCCGCGGCACGGTTCGCAGGCCTGCTGTCGTCAAGAAGTCGGGGCGGTTGAGCCGGTCGATGATGAGGTGCGATGTTGCGGGAGTGGCTACGTTGAAAATCACCGGAAATATTAGATCGCACGTAACGTCCGGGTGCTCATTGCCGGCTACGTCGATGTTTAGGTAGTAAAGACCGTTCTTGAGGTCGATTAAGTGCGTGTTGATCGCGTTCTTGAGCTTCTTGGCTTCCGTTCGAAAATACGCCGCTCGATCGTCGTGGCCCATAAAATCGGCCAACAGCGCAGTCGCTCGCAGCGCCGCGAAACATTCCGCATTAACCTCGGTAACCGCGCCGTTTATGGCGTAGTTTGGGATTATGTTCCGCCAGCCGCAGATGCCATAGACGCCCACGCCGTTCGATTTGCAGTATACGAGGCCACGCTCGTCTTTCTGAGAAACAATGTAATCAGCAGCTTTTTCTATGGAAGGATACATCTCTTCGAGAAATGAGCGGTCATCGGTGATCTGGAACGTGTGCTCGACGGCGAGGATGTAGAGCGGCGTATCGTCGTTAATGTTGAGCTGGTAGTCGTCAACTTCTCCGGTCACGCCGTTATAGTATTCAGCGATGAGTCCATCTGCCGATTGCAGCCGCTTAAAGACTCTCAGAGCCTCCTTAGAAAACTCCGGAGCTACGTAGTCGCACCCAAATGCAAACCACGCGGTATCCCTGGCGACGATATTGCTCGAGAGGCTCGGATCATTCGTGAATCCCCAGCCTTGCGGATACAGGGCTTTCACGCGAGCCATATTAGCTTTGGCCCACTGCACCCCTCTGTTAATGACCTGGTCAGGGGTCGTGACCACCGAATAGCTGCATTCATTCACGAAATGCTGTAATGTCTGTTCGTATGCATTTTCATAATTTTCAAGCAGCTCAAATTTGCGAATGGCGTCTGCGTCGCCCGCCATCGAGAAGCCAATCACAAAGGTGAACTCTTGCTCCTCCTCTGGAGGTAGGTCAACGTCTACCTGGATCCTGCCGATGATTGCGCGATTGTCAGCGCTGCCTTTCGCTGAATTCAGTTCCGCAGATTCGTCTTTAAGCGGAACGTATTGTACGGAACAGCGCTCTGAGGAGAAACTGCCGCCAAGATACTGCTCGCACGAAGGACGCAGGCTCGGGGTGACATTGAAATTGTCGGTGACCGCTGAAATGTCGGTGGTATACGAGCATATTGGATTCTTCGCCGTCGTTCCAAAGAATCTAGTCCAGTGCTCATTGCTTTGATTGCTCGCTATTATGGCTGCGTTCTTGTAGTTATAACGGATTTCCACATCGGGAGCTGTTGCGAGGTACGTAGGGCGCAGGTCCGAATAGGCCACTATAGAGATCCGCTGGACGTTTGCGGTTTTGTTCCTGATCTGTAGCCCTAAATAAGCAGCGGCACACTCGTCAAGATGATCTTGCGGCGCGTTTGGCACATAGAAAATCTCTGAAACGCGGAGTCCGTGAGCGAGTTTGAACGTGCGTTTTTGATACGCCGGATGAATTGTGAAATCTCCGGTGCCAGTTTGTTCAAGCAACACGCCGGATTCCGCGTCGTAGTAGCGGACGAGCGTTGAGCCAATGACGTTCCTCCCAAGGTCTAGGGAAAACAAGCTTTCGATCGCTCCCGTCGCCTTTGAATTCGCGAAGCATTTCTTGTTTCCATAGCTGCTTCCGGTCACCAGTTTGTCATCTGGAAGCACGTAGGCCCATAGATCGTCTATCCGTTCAATCTGCACGATGTTTGCTGCTTCTGCTTCGCTTTGTCTCATGGAAACAATATTAATAGCAGTGCTGCTAGTTTAATGTTTTTGTAAACGAAATCAACTGCGGAACGCTTGCGGACGGTCAGCGCTTGCTCGGCGTCGTTTCACACACTGCATAAAATAATTATATAAGGGTAGAGCACTCAAGGACTTCGAAGGAAGTGAGCGCATTAGCGGATATAAAAGCTCGTGGACGATTTTACACACGTACCTCGGCTTAAAACAAACCGAGACCGTGCTTATCGTCACCGACACGTTGAGGATTAAGATTGCCAAATCATTGTATGATACCGCGCGCGAAATGGACTGCGACGCTATAATGATGACGATGCCGCCGCGCTCCCGCCACGGAGAAGAGCCCCCCCGAGCAGTGGCAGAAGCTATGCGAAACGTTGACGTTGTTATCGCCCCTACGACGATGTCACTGACGCACACGAGCGCGCGAAAGCAGGCAAATGATGCCGGTGTGCGAACCGCGAGCATGCCCGGCGTCACTGAGCAAATGATGATTGAAGGCGGTTTGACCGCGAATCCCCGGGAGGTGGTGGAACATACCCGCCGCCTAGCCGAAACGTTCAAAGGCGCGTCGGAGATCCGACTTGTCTCAGATCTTGGAACTGACATCTCGTTTGAAGTCGATGCGTCGAAATGGAACCTCGACGTGGGGTGCTGTCAACAGCAAGGTTGCAGCACAAACTTGCCGGCAGGGGAAGTCTATACGGCTCCCGAAAACTGTAAAGGCACCGTCGTGATCGATGGCTCCATGGGCGGTCTCAAACTTTTGAAACATCCGATAAAGATTCGAGTCGAAGAAGGTCGCGCCGTTGACGTCCAAGGCGACCGTGCGAAGGAAGTCCTCAAGATCATCAACCCACTTGGAGACGAAGCACGAAATATCGCAGAACTCGGAATCGGGACAAATCCCCGCGCGCGCATAATCGGCGTTGTTTTGGAAGATGAGAAGGTGCGAGGCACTGCGCATATCGCTTTAGGCGACAACAGTACGATTGGAGGACACGTCGTCGCAGGCGTGCACCTCGATGCAATAATTCGCAAACCGCGAGTTTTTGCTGACGGGCACGAGATTGACCTGGTGTAACTCAGCAGATCCTCGTGGGCGGTCAAAGTGCAGACAACATTCGCTGCTGCATCTGAAGCAAAGTTTCAGTCATTTTTCAACAGAATAGGCGTGATGCGCAGCACCTCACCGTTGAAAGTTTATCATTGCAGCGCTAAAAGGCTTCGAGGTCCCGTATCAAAAGCGCTGCGTGGTCGCTAGCTCTGATCCTTTTTGCTGGCACGATTCGAGATCGGCTTTGGTCGGTTTTCCCTTAACTTTGATTGGCGGCGTGAGGACAGTCGCGCCCTTGGAGCGGAAAAAGTCTATGGTTTGGTCGATCGCATCACCAAGCTCCTCGCACGAACCTAATACGAAAGCGGTCTTGCCGCTAAAATCGAAATTATCATAATTTTTCATAAAATAACGCACGTTCGAGGGCGGTTTTTGGTGGTAGGTAGGGGTGGCGACAACGACCACGTCTGCGTTCTTGATGTCGAAAGGCTTGATTTGCCGTATGTTTCTGATCACCGTTTCGGCTCCTGCTTCTCGTGCTCCGCGCTCCAATGCATATGCCATCGTTCGCGTGTTGCCATGGTAACTCTCGTATCCTACGACAATTTTCATGGTTTTTACTATCTTTCTATCAACATAAACCTTTCAGCACAGGGCGACATCGGTTGTTCTAGCTTTCTTCTGACTTGAGAGACGACGCTGTGTCACGCGGCAAACGATATATACGGGCACCAAAACTAGGTCAGAGGGAGGCACAAAAAATGGATAGCGAAGTCTCTAGAAAGGAATTAGGAACACGAACTGGCGAGGCCTTAGTTGGCGAAATGCCGGAACTTGCACACATAGACATCGCAATAGGTCAAAAAGGAGGCGCTTTTGAGACGGCTTTCCTCACCGGTCTCGCGACGCCGCGAATGGGCCATACTGCGTTGTTGGCAATATTGGCTCCAAACTATGCCGTCAAGCCGACCACGCTTATGGTAAACAAGGTCTCGATTAAGGGTGAAGCGCAAGCTGAACTTATGTTCGGGCCTGTCCAAGCCGCGATAGCAAAAGCAGTCCTCGACAGTGTTCAAGAAAACGTAATTCCGGCCTTTATGGCAAATGAGCTGATGATAATCGCATCAGTCTATATTCATGGCAGCGCCAAAGATAAGAAAAAACTATATGACTATAACTACCAGGCGACAAAAAATGCAATCAGCAACGCAATGAAGGATTTGCCGACGATAGACGAGCTATTATCCAAGAAGGACACCATCGTGCATCCCTTGATGTAGGAAACAGCCAGCGCCTTTTACGGAAACAGCGTGATACCTTCCTTTTCAATTAACTCTTGATACGTTGGCTCTATCTCTTCTTCCCACTTTAGGACCACGTGCAATTCGCGCTGAGGCTCAAGATCGGTTATTATTCGATAAACCTCAGCGTAAAACTGGGGATGATCGAAATCACTGGAAAAGAGCATCGCTATGTCGATGTCATAAACTTCTGGAAAAACACCTTTTGCAACTGAACCGTAGAGAACGATCCTTTTGAGACTTATTGGCGCCCATGCTTGCACTGCGCTCACAAAACTGCTGATCAGATCACGATCAGGCGCCGGTATATCTAGAAAGTCAAATTCCTGTTTATTCATTTCTAGCCCTTGAAAGGTTGCACGTGGCGATCGCAGCGTCCTTTGCGTGTTCAGCGAACTAATGACTAGCGTCAATTCAGTTTTGCTCTTTTTTGTATTCTTTTCACGCGCTCGATTCATGGATTGCGACGGTCTCACCAGGTTCAAAGAAGTTTCTCGGGACACTGACGTAAATATGTGATGGATCTGGGAGATTACTAAGGGGGACGCGCATGGCCCGAAAAAGTAAGTGGGGACCTCACTTTGTTAATTCAGGGTCTCGAACGCGCCGGAGCTAGCAAACGTGAGTTCGCAGCTCAGTATTGTTAGCTCGCTGGTTGGCTTTAGTACGAGATGCAATCTAAGTTGTTCGGCAATCGATTGGTCTTGGATGTAGGCGTCTCCTCGCATATTTTCGATATGAATGAATCCAACGGTATTGCTAACAACAAAAGCTTCAGCGCGTTGGGGAGTTTCGAACGTTTTGGCAAATCCTGTTGCCTTAAAGGTCAAAACAGGCAAGGAGCTGTCTTCGCAGCCAACAATGCTTATTGGCAACGTTGCCGCTTACACGTTTTTCCTGCCAGTGAAAGATAACAATGTTATCATTGATTATCTGCTTGAGCATGTCGTGGCAGTCTGTTTTCCCCGTTCCGAGAGCTGACTTATTAGACATAAACGCCGTTGACGGTTGACCCCGCATATCCTAGGCGGTCGATCAGTTTTTGTGCATCGCCTTGTTCAACGCCTTACTTATAACTTATTCACACATTTTTTTGTATTTCCAGCTGACGACACTGGCGGTGTCGAGGCAGCCATCAGAAAAGGCTCTTTCGAGAGTAAGACAGCCAAAGGCGATATTGGCCCGTCGCTAACTGATCGATTAGGGACGCGTCAACCTTCTTTCGCGTCTTTCGACCGCCATATCTTTGAGCAAAAAGGCGTCGTAATTTCTTGTGTCGATGGCGAGAGTTCGGTCAAAACACTCGACCGCTAAATCAAGCTCGCCTAGGCCGAGGTAGAAACATCCAAGGTTATTCCAGGCCATAGTATAGGCGGGATCAATTTCTGTGGCTTTTTTGAGGTCTTGCATCCCTTCGCTATCAAGACCGAGGTTGAATTCAGACAAAGCCCGCGCGTTAAGCGCTTCCTTGTTCGTCGGGGCAAGCTGTACAATCTCATCCAACAGACTTTTGGCCTCTTGAAAGTTTCCGTTGCTGTTTAGTGATATCGCTTTATTGAGCTTCACATGGGCCACATTTGGCTGGATCTCAAGCGCTCGGTCATAGCACTCGATTGATTTTTCGAACTTGCTAAGAGCGAACAATGCCAATCCTTTGTTGTTCAGCGCTCTAAAATTGTTGGGCGCTAGCTCAAGCACCGCTTCATAGTGATGGACAGCGTCGCTAAATTGTCCGTGCTTGAACCTGTCATCTGCCCGGTCGATGAGGTCAGTGACGTCTTCATTACGCAGCAGTCTGCTTTTTTTTGTCTGACTTCTGAACATCGAACCTCGCGGATATCAGACGCAGCAGCGCCATCAACATCATCTTCTGCTGCAGGTAATATATAAGGGACGCCGCAGGCGCACCCTTTAAATACTTCACGATGCTCTAAAATATGTGTTTGCGCTGCCACTTGGCACCTCGACGCCTCAGCAAGCGAACGTGCCTGAAAAGATCTAGTAGTTGCAGTAAGCGACCTGCGAGGGGAGATTCACACGAACTTGGGATGGTTTAGAGAAAAGCATGCGGAAAGGGCCGTGATGCTTCTTGTTATCTTCATCGTTGCTCTCTATTTGCGAATTATACTCCCGTGGGCGAGTTCCATCCAAGGTGGCAGCATCATCATCAACGATTTTGATCCGTACTACCACCTCAGAATAATCGAGAACACGATACAGCATTTTCCTTACGTGCTTGCCTATGATCCTTATGTCAACTACCCTACCGGATTTTGGATCGGCTGGCCACCACTCTACGATTTTCTGGCTGGGGCATACACGCTGGTGGCGATGGCGCTGTTTCACGTCGACTGGCAAGTTGCCGTTGCGACGTTCCCTGCGCTCTTAGGGGCTCTCGCGATCTTGCCCATATATTACATAACAAAGCTTATCTTTGACTGGAAGGCGGGCATCGTCGCGGCCGCACTTCTTACGGTCATCCCAGCGAATATCCAGGATTCGATGGTAGGCAATATCAATCACCACGTCGCGGTGGAAGTGCTTTTCCCGGCGCTTTTGTTCCTGTTCTTGATGTTCGCGTTGAGGGGTGAGCTGACGTTTGGCAAGGTTCGGCGTTTGGCCTTCACTGGTGGAGACAAGCGAATCTTGCTCTATGCAGCACTGGCTGGAGTTTTTGTAACCGCCTGTTTGCTGACGTGGCTCGGCTCGTTTTTCTTCCTTGGCATTATCGGGGCGTATGCCATTGTCCAGTACAGTATAAACCACGTGAAACGGCTGTCGTCTGACAATCTCACGATTGTCTTGTTAACGATGCTTTTCGTATCGCTGATTACGACCCTTCCTGTGAGTCTCACAACCCATTTCGCACGGACAATAGACACCCTACAGCTTTCTTTGTTCCAACCGCTGTTTTTAGTGGCACTAATAGTCATTTTTGCGATATTTGGATTCCTCGCGTATTACATGAGAGGCATGCGGCCGGCAGCTTACCCGCTGACGATCTGCGCGCTCGTAGTCGCTGCGAGCATTGGCCTCTATGTGTGGAACCCGAGTCTCACTGTAACGGTGTTCAGTGGATATGGGTTCTTCACGCAAACCGGGGTCCTACAGACCGTAGCCGAGGCGCAACCGCTATTCTTCGTGGGAGGAAGCTTCACGCTGGCTGCGGCCGCTAGCTACTTCCAGCTTTTGCTATTTGTGAGTCTGGCCGGTCTCGTCGTGCTTGTATATCGCGCGTGGAAGAAACAGGACGCGGCAGCCGTATTGCTGGCCGTTTGGAGCGTCTTTGCCTTTGTACTTGGCTCCATCCAAGTACAATTTGCGTTTCTGTTGTCTGCCAACGTCGCGATCCTTTCTGGGTTCGTGATAGTGTGGATCATGGACACGCTGATTGGCAAATCCTATGGCAAGTTGTCGGGCGTACGCGACGCTGCGGCGGTTCCTCAACTCTTCGGGCGTGAAGTAAAATACACACAACTTCTCGGAGTCCTCGTTGTCGTGGCCGTTTTGCTCCTGCCAAGTATTAGTGCGACCACGACGACCGCGCAGAGCGTCTCCTCTATACCAAGCGACTGGGCGGAAGCGTGTCAGTGGCTGAATGCCAACACGCCAGCAACCTCGAACTATAATGTCACGTCGAACCAGATACCTGCATACGGGGTGCTTAGCTGGTGGGATTACGGGAACTGGATCATTTTCCTGGCTCATAGGCCAGCCATCGCGAACAACTTCCAAACGGGCGTCAACGACTCCGCGACGTTTTTCGTGAGCCAGAATGAATCAGGCACCTTAGGCATCATCCAGAAAGACCACGTCAAGTATGTGATGACCGATTACGAAATGGCGGACTACACCGACAAGTTCCCAGCGATTGCGCTTCTATCAGGACAAGGGGTCGATACGTTCCTCACGACGCAGAGCTACGTAGACCAAAATGGCACAACGCAGCAGCAGACCGTGCCAACCGCCGCATATTATAACACGACACTCGTCAGATTGCAATATTACGATGGCAACGGATACAGCCATTATCGCTTGATTTACGAATCGCCAACTACGGTGGGCACGCTCAACGGAACTAATATACAGTATGTTAAGATCTTTGAATACGTTGAGGGCGCACGTATAGCTGTTAGCGGCAATGGAAACGCTACGTTATCCCTCAACGTCACCACAAATCAAAACAGGACGTTCACCTATACGCAGAGTGCTCGAGTGAACGGGACCCACGTGTTTGTGGTCCCCTATGCGACGGTTGGGATGCCGTACGGAATCAAAACTGGCCCTGCATACAAGGTGACGATCGGCAACGTCACGAAGCAAATCGCGGTGAATGAGAGCGACGTCCAAAACGGGACCGAACTTACTCTCAGTTTCTAGAGAGCTCAACTCGCGTGCCGAGCCTTTTCACACAAGCAGTTCGCGCATTTGCGCTGGACCTGGCCCGTTCTTGTTAGTAAGAATTTGACCGGAGCTTACTCAACATACCGAATGGCCTCTGCGGGCAGTATTCGCGACACATTTCGTGCAGGGATGGCCGTGCAGATGGCGACTGCCAGATAAACGATTACAAGAACTAGGATAACCTGAACGATCGGAATCGTAAACGGCACTTTCACGGTTTGATTCAAGTTAGTGTATATGGCGTAAGAAACGACCAATCCGGCTGAGAGGCCTACAGCTGCTGCCAACGTGGTGGCAAAGGTCGCTTCAAAGAGTAACGACTTAACGACAAGTCCGCGGCTGAAACCTATGGCGCGCATGATGCCTATCTCTTGGCGCCGCTCTATAGTGGATCGCACCGTCACGACTCCCACGCTAGCGATGCCAACGATAAGCCCGAGGCCGAGATAGGTCGCGGTGAGCTGAAAGAACTGTTGGCTCTGCGTCATCATCTGCGAAACTTCGTCGCTAATGAGAAATGCGTTGAGGCCAGCAGCTTTGTAACCTCTCTCGAGGTCGTAGCTAAGATCGATAGGTTTCATCCCGCTCGCTGATTTTATGAGAAACAGCGTATCGCCCTTTACCTCCGGAAAATAGTGCTGCATTTGTTGCTTGCTCATAAAAATGCCGTGCAAATAGTACTCATCAAGGACGCCGGCAACCAAAAAGCGTGCAGTGCCGTTACCCGCGTTAAATGAGATGGTGTCGCCTGCGCTGACTTGGGTGCCGTTGGGGCCATACAAATAGCTTGAGTCTACGATGACGTAGTGAGGGTTGTTTACCAGATTCCAGACTTCCGATGAGTTGAAGTCCGCGAGAGTGTCTTTGAAGCCGTACTGTGCGTGCTCCGAAAAATTTGCATCTATGCCATAAACGTTTGTTTCAGATCCCTGCTGGTAGAGCGCTTGACCATTTATGCTCGTCCCCGTTGCATTCGCAACAAAGAGGCCATCGTAAAAGTCTATATCTGAAGCGTTCAAGAGCGCCACAGGTTTTGCGGGTGATTCGGACGTGGGTGACTGGACCTCCAGGGTTGTCAAGTTTGATAATGGCGTGCTTGATGTCGCACGAATGTCGTATCCGCCGGTTTGCTGGCTTATATCTGGTTGATAGACAGCAGCAGTAACGAGCGCTACGATCATTAGAAAAATGACGAGAGATAATATCGTAACCGTCGTTCCCAACGTCTCCCTTTTTTGGAGGCAGTACGCCGACGAAGGTCTAATCAGAGCTTGACTGGCTTTAAGCCTTGTCAGCGCCTTGGAGAAGAGCTTCAATAACGAGGTAGCGTTGACAAGAACTACCAGAACCGCGCCTAGCACTAAGAGAAGGCAGCTCACGGTGAAACTAACCGCCGTGGCGAAATTGTTGAAGCCTGAGGTGCTAAAGATCATGCCTGCGTTGTAGAGTACTAGCGCTGCTCCTGCTACAGTGAGTACTTGCTGTCGTTTAATGGCTCGTAGGGCGACGAGGGCAAGGCCAAAGATGATGAGCGTGGGTGCCATAACTTGCGCTGCTAGACTTTGAGGTGAAACACCGTACACGATAAACCCAAAAACTAGTAGACCCACACCGAGTACGGGCGCTCCCCGCGGTAGGCGTGGCGCTTGTTCGGAATTTTCGGCATTTCGTAGCGCGCGGACGATATTTAACCTGCTGATTCTGTAGGAAGCGAACGCAACCGTTGCGACCGCAACAAGTAGACCTATAAGAAAAGCGGTCAAGAGGTCAGTGAGATCATAATGCAGAACAAGGGACGCTCCTGCGGGGCTTCCTGCCGTAGTGGCCGCGTTGAGCGTATCTATGAGACCCGCGCCGATTCCGATCCCCAGTATTGACCCGATGGCTGCAGCCAGTAACGCGCAGGTTACCCCTTCAAAAAGAAAGAGGAATATGACGTGCCTGCGTTTCATGCCCAAAGCGCGGGCCAATCCGAGCTCACTTCTACGCTGTTCAGAAAGCGTCACAAAAACGTTGACAATCAGCATCGCGCTTGTTATGACTGAAAACGTTCCTAACGCGACGAGCAAATTTAAAAACTGGGCACCACTCGCATCTGCAGCGGCCAGCATATCTTGTTTGACGGGATTGACGTCGAATCGTTGCGACGAACCTGACAAGGCTTGCGTGAGAAGCGCGGACACATTGCCAGATTTTGCGGCTCCTGATTCAACATCGCCTAGATTCGAGACCCTAATCTCATTGATTTGACCTTCGTGTTGAAAAACAGCTTGCGCCGCACTGAGCTGCATAAAGAGATTTTCATTCAACTCGTACTGCGCCTTGCCTTCGTTTTGTGCGATGTACTTGACCGAGAACGTGTAAGCTTTGACGGAAGAAGCGTTCTCGCCGTAATAAACCACAAGTCTATCGCCGGTATGTGCATCTAAATCTTGAGCAAGTTTGTCGTTGATTAGGACTTGGCTGCTAGTCAGATCGCTCGCATTGGTGTGTGTGCCGTTCAGTAGAACAAAGTCGCCAAAGGGGGCGTCTAGAGTGAAGTTTAAACCGACGAGCGTGACTCCTGTTGACGTGATGCCGCTTGTAACGTCGTCCACAGACGGGACCCCTCCGTAGAGGCTCGGAGAGATGCCGTCTGTATTGTTGGTTAACGCTGAATCGGCTGCAACGTGTTGATATACTGAGTAGTTGAATGGTTGGCCATTCAGGGCAACGGTTTCATCAACGTTGCCAAGTGCATCGTACGTTGCCTTGACGACAGAATAACCAAGGGAGCTACTTGCAACGAGCGACCCCGAGATAATTGCTGTACTCACCAGGAGCGCTCCGACTATAATGGCTGCGCTTTTCGGGCGTCGTATAATGTTTCTTACGCCCATTGTGAAGATTGACTTGTTTGTAACCGCAAGCGCGGCAAAAAGTAAGAGTACAGTAACGGCACAGCCGAGAAGTGCTAAGTACATCGGTAAGTACATTTACATCCCTCAATCTGTGCTCGGCCAATCAGACAATAGGTGCAGCTGATTCTGAGAGTATAGCTCCGTCTTTCATGCTGATCAATCGGTCCGCGATCTTAGCAACAGACGGATCGTGTGTAACGATGACGAATGTCTGCCGGTTAGCCTTATTTAGCCGTTTTAGAAGCGCCGTGATCTGGTCTGCACCTGCTGAGTCTAGGTTTCCTGTCGGCTCATCTGCCCAGATGATTGCAGGCCTGCTTATAAGCGCCCGGGCGACCGCCACTTGCTGTTGTTGTCCCCCGCTGAGTTCGAAGGGTTTGTGATGTGCCCACTCTTCGAGATCTACACTCGATAGCATGCTTAAGGCCCGCAACCGCGCCTCTTTCTCATTAATGCCGGCTACAAGCAGCGGCAACTCAACATTTTCTAGGGCAGTCAAGACGGGCAGCAGATTGAACGATTGAAAGATAAATCCCATCCTCGTCGCGCGATATTCTGACAATTCATTGTCGTTCATTTGTGCGAGCGGTATCCCTTCTATTTTGACTATTCCCGACGTCGGTTCGTCGAGCCCTGAAAGACAGTTAAGGAGCGTGGTCTTGCCGCAGCCGCTTGGGCCCATAATTGCTACCATATCCCCTTTTTCGATTAGAAGGTTCACGTCTTTGAGTGCGTAGACTTTCAAGCCGTTCAATTCGTATATTTTGTGCACGCGGTGCGCTTCTACCATCAACATGATACGCTCTGTTATGTTCACTGGCCACGTTGTGAATGGTGTAGCCGAAGTTTAGACGCAGACGCGTGCTACCGCGCTACGTGTGCATTTGCAGAACGGCCTGAGCAATCCAATTCGTACTTACTTGAACGAACGCTTTATTTAGAGCTGCCGGCAAGCGGCTGAAACGTATAAATATAATCCCATTATACCCGAAGTACGTATCGGGAACAATTACACAGGTTACACGATGAAAAACGCAAAGAACCTCTACGTGCCGTTCACTGAGGAGCGTTGGCGCAACTGGATAGACTGCGCAAGGCAAAGTGACTACAAGAACATGGACAAGACAGCTACGACAGTATTCGTTGAAATGGAAGAAGACGTAATAATTGCGTGCTGGAAGGTTGTTAAAGGTTTCGAAATTGGCAAGCTCGCGCGTGAAGATTCTTTGGATGGCTTACAAAACATTGAGGCGATAATCAGGGAAAAAGCTGACACAGGTGACGTGGAGCTTGACGACTTAGTAGGACTGATCCAATCTTCTCTTGTTGGCGCTTTTGCATCGTTTGAGAGCTATATGAAAGCGTCTTTCGCAGATAAAGCCTCTATGGACGAATTAATACGAGAGGCGCTGGATCAAGAGAAAAAAGGACACTTTGATCTAGCCTTAGCGATAGTAGGAAAAGTCGGCGCGCGAGTTATCGCAGGCGAGCCGCTGTGTCAAGAAACTATAGCCGAGTTGGAAGACAGCTCTGTGGCTGAGTGGCTTGATGGAGTTGACTCGATATCTGCTGCCATCGCAAGTTCCATAGAATACGATAGCGGCGAGGGAGCGACTTAGAGGCCTTGCACCCGACGCTTCAACGCGCCTGACGTGGACGGGGCGCCTCTACCACGGCATCGAGAAGCAGTTCGGTTTTGTGGGCGATTACCTGCCAGTCCCAGTAATGGGAGATTAGAGAGTTAGCCCGCTTTCGAAGCGAAGCGCTTTCTTCACCAGAAAGTTGCAGAAGTTCAATCACAGCAGATTTTACCGCTTCGCTATCGCCCACGGGAAAGAATTTGATGATGTCAGAGCCGTGGTCAATGAATCGATGTGGGGCTATATCGCTCGCTGCCACCAAGCAACCTGATGCGAGGCCTTCCAGAAGTGTTATCCCGAATCCTTCAGCTGAAGACGCAGATACAAGAATTTTTGATTTTGAAAGCAACTCCTTTTTTCTCTCTTCGCTAACGTGACCGGTGAACTGAATGTTCTCGCTCGCCCAGCGACGTTCAATAGTGGGTCGAAGCCTTCCATCGCCGACTATGACCGTTTGAACCCCCGTGTCGAACAGCGCCTCACACACTATGTCTATGTTCTTGTAAGGCGCATCGAAGCGCGCTATACAAATGACAGCAATTTCCTTCGTGTTCTGCGTAAATTCTTTTAGGTAAACGCCGTTGCCAGTGACTCTAATCTTGTGTCGGGGGATCCAATATTTCAATGTCTCAAAAGAAGGGTCTGAAACGGTTATTGTTATAGGGCAGGTCGAGGCGTAACGAAGACAGGCGCGTTCCAGCAAACAAGCTTGCACCCCTTTCAACGTGTCGCCTCCTTTCAGGTCACGCCACGCAGCGATGCCGTTGGCCAACGGCAGCGGTTGATACACGTCGTGTACGATTGGCACGACTGGCGCCTTTGTGCGACTGAGAGATGCTGAGAAGACGGGTATGAGTGTTTGCGGAACAATAACGTCGAACTCGTTGCTGATACGCTTTAACTCTCGCGACAGGCGTACTGCGTATCGCAGATCCGCTGAGCCTTGACCAGCAGTTTTGCGGTTGTATACTGTGTAGACGCGGAACGGAAATCGGTCTTCCGGATAAGTGGTTGCCGGCACGTCTGACGTGAGCACGGCGACGTGATTCCTACCAGAAAGCTC
>PLGY01000048.1:23107-60305 GCA_003139855.1 Candidatus Methanoflorens stordalenmirensis | reverse complement strand
TCGTCACCCGCCGCGACCTCACCGTCGAGTGGTGTGTTCGACGTCTTTGTGCGCGGCACCGACGGCGTCATCTGGGAGACTCCCTGAAGAGGGGGGCACGCCTGGACGTGCGTCAGCGGCATCAAACGTCGTCACCGTCAACGCCCAGACCAAGATCACTCTCCCCGCATCGAGCACGACCCTGCTGTCAATTAGTCTGCCACCTTCACCGCCACGCTCTCGTCGTGGAACCGCGCGACCGGCACGTGGCTAAACGTTAGCACAAATCTGTAAAGACATAGTTAACGAGCTATATCGTCATTCTTATATACGGGCCGCGTGTAACGCTATCTGAGCAAATAACATGAGGAAAAGTGGTCTGTGGTTGCTAGTGGTTGCGACGGTGATCGCTACTATTTTGGTAGCTGGCTGTACGTCGTCAACTTCTCCAACTAGCCCTAGCCCACAAGTCACGAGCGCAAATACTACGTCAACGACTGCCACGACAACGTCGTCAGCGGTCGCAAGCGTCACGCCGTCACCGTCACCCAGCGCGAGCGTGTCGCCAACTCCCACAGCAACTCCCACAGCAACTCCCACGGCAACTCCCACAGCAACTCCGACGCCTTCAGTATCAGGAGGGGCCACTTCGATTTACGGTACTCCATCCTTCAACTCAAACCCTACTGTTACGCGGGGCTTGCCGGCAAGCTGGCAGTTTGAGGTAGTCCCCACGGGATCGACCGGCGCACTTTCTGTTCCGGTCGGCGCTGTTACCGCTAAGATAGGCAGCATAACTGGACAAGTGACACCGATAAGCAGCGGTACTGCGAGCGTAACAGTCAGTTTCACCAGTGCCCAAACGAAAAGTTTGCCGGCAGGCAGCCCACAAACACTCACGGTGAGCTTTGCGGGTTACGACAACCATCAGCATTCTGTGCAAACCTTCGAGATAACAGTACAGTAACGATATTCTCTGGCTAACGAAGACAGCCTAGACTCTTTTTCTCGACAAGTTTCATTCTGCATGAGATTACGGTTCTTTGTTGCGACCCTGAACGCTTTGAGCATGTTCGCGCATATAAATACTTTTACGTGCTGAACCAGCACAAAAACAAGAGCTTGTTCCAGCGCTGCACTCGCTGAACCCCGAAATCGCTCTCCGTCTGCTGCGGCGTCTACCACTTCAATCATATACGCGGCGCGCTACAGCTAAGTTTCACGAAGGGGCAGTCTATAAACTGGGTGATCGATGTACTTCGTCAACGGGACTGGTTCTTCGGGCGGGCAGAGTTACCGTGTTGGTCCTAGGCACATCAGCAGGACAAGTGACTTACCCAAGTACTTTCCATCGTGCGTACTTTACACTTAATGGCAGTCGTGCTGCTCAGATGTAGATATATGTCGGATTCACGACGAAACAAGGGTTTGTTGCGGCGTGCGATTTCGCGTGTTCGAATTTTAGCAATCGGTGGCGGTAACCAAGCCGGTTTCCAGGTTGACGCAGTTAATAGCGCCGACAAAGGTGACAGAACGACGTAGAACGCAGCCAAACGGAAACACTTAAATTATCACGCCGCCGTTGTACCATTTTGATTCGTTCTTCCGTCAAGGGGACTTGTATGATAAAAAAGTTGTTAGCTATCATCGTGCTAGTGATGGTTGCCTCGTTATCAATAGCGGGTTGTACATCATCGACTAGCAGCAGCCAAGCAGCAGGCAACGCATCACAAGCAGCGTCCAGTGCAGCAGCAGCAACGGCAACTACGACTTCTGCTTCAGCGTCCGCATCAGCAACGCCTTCGGCTACACCGTCGCCTTCTATCGTTCCTACACCCACACCTACGCCAACGCCAACTCCGACGCCACCCATAGCGACGTCGATTCAAGTGTGGATGGGTTACATGGGGGAACCAGCCTTTTGGCTTACATCACCGACAACGAATCCGGTCGTGCGAGGACAACCGACTCAAGTGAGATATTGGGTCAATGCGTCAGACGGAACGACCCCGTGCGGCGCTGCTAACTATTACATTGACACGCAGGCTGCAGGCGGTCAGTGGGTGATAACGACGCCTCAACCGCAATATTGGAAGGGCTGTCCCGCGGGACTGCCGGGCGGAGCCGGGGGGTTGTATCTCAGCGGCAGCGACACGGCGAAGCTGTCACCTGGATGGCACACGTTGATTATTGACTACCTCGGCAGCGGCAAGTACGCGCCGTGCGAGTTTAAAGCGCCGTTCTGGGTCGTGAACCCGGGACCCACAACTTCGCCGCTATGATATTAACCGAAGCCAAGTTCAGACCGATAGCTCGGCATCCGCGCAAGCATACTCACTGACGGCGGTTGGGATTGTTCAAAACTACGGATTCAGCGGCAGCTACACCGATTCGCAAACGTGGTCGGGATCGATGATCGGATCAAGTGGTGCGCCAATGGATGCGATGGTTGGAATCGTCAGCGGAAACAGCGTTCTAACGATGCTGGCGGAGTACGCAGTCAGCTTATCTTATACGCGTCAGATATTGCGAAGCTCTCACCGGGGTCTCATACGCTGAGATGTCACTATCTTGGAGACAGCAAGTATGCGCCGTCTGCGTGGGTAAGAGAGATCTACGTTGCTTAACACCTCGGGCGTGACCGGACTTCTTGGCTGTCACGTCAAAGAAGTCGACTTGTATTGGGAAAAAAAAGTTAGTAGCCATCATCTTGCTTATTTTGATAGCCTCGTTATCGATAGCGGGAGTACAAGTCAACAGCAAAAGGGGGGCAGCCGGCCGCAACATTCTTACCTGGCTTCGAGACTGGGACTGCGTTGCTAGGCTTGCTGTTCGTAGCAATGATCGCTTGTATTGAAAAGACGCGTAGGTGATTGCGCAGCTGCTAAATTAATCGGTTTAGATTGACCCTCTAAGCGTGCCATAAGCCGATTTCTGCTTTGTTGGTCGCACGCCCCTTCGAGTGGTAGCCTTTACGGCATTTCCATAGCAGTGAGCGCGAAACTTGTCGAAGGGAACGTCTCAGTTATCCGAATCAGCACCGTGTCGTGAGAGATAATGTCATAGGTTCGTGACAACAGTGGTACGCTTTGAGCCACACCAAATAACTCGCTCACCTCTTCGTTGCAGACGATTTCAATACGTCTGATTTCACGCCGCGACTCGATCTTCCGTTGGTTCATTATACGTCCGATCGGTATATCGGCCTTCATCAAGTCGTGTCTGAACTCTTTTTTGAGACGTGCGATCGGTGTGTAGGACTCGGCATAGATTAGCGGTTGATGATTGTCGTCGTTTTTGAGTACAACGACGCGATAGTTTATGTTGTCACCCTCTTCCACGTCCAAGGCACTCGCCCGTTCGGCGTCTGCTTCCACGACCTGCTGAAGTAGCGTCGTTACAACGACAGGTTTTCCTGTTATCACTTCGAGCAGAGTCGTGACCGAACCGTCGGTCATGAGCAACAGTTGTTGAGCCTTCGACAGTTCAAGGTCTAGTTTCTCCATAAGAATCGCTTACACTCCTTAACGTTTAGGAACCGAGAGGCCCTTAACCAGAAGAAACCTCTCGGACATACGCACCGCTGTTTCGCGCTCTCACCGCGTGTACTTCTCCGCCGATAGTATCATACAAGTAGCGCTGCACTGCTGCTTGCAGTCCCTTACTTTCAGTTATCCCGTAAACGGCCGGACCAAATGAGCTCATTCCGGCACCCAACGCCCCGTTCTCTCTCATAAATTGCACCAGGCCAGCGCAGAAGGGCTGTAGCTCAAGTTCTCGGCGTTTGAAACCGAGCGTCTGGACTCGATCGATCGAGTGTCCAAAACTCTCGATGTCTTGTTCCACGACCGCGGGCAGCATCTCCATTAATAGTACGTGACACAGCTCTTGGACCTCGGTGAGCGGCAGCGGACACTGTTGTCGGAATATGTCGATCTCGCACTCATCACTTGCTCCGTGCAGGTCTGGAACTGCAAGAACGATCGTCCAATCTGGAAAATCGTGGCGAGCGAGTATAGGTGGCGGCTCGTATTTTCCAGAAGCTGACGAGGGCAGGAACTGTGTTTTGCCTTTATGGCCGCCGTCGATGATGAAGCCGCCGCGCGCGTACGCCGCGACGCCGATACCAGAGGTACCCCCCCTCCCCGTCAATCGTGCAATGGCCGTTGGCGTCAAGCGCAGGCCGTAGAGTTCGCTTATCGCCGATCCGACTGCTAGTGCGACTTGAGTTCCTGAGCCTAGTCCAACGTGAGCAGGATACTCGTCAACGACCTCGATCGCCACACCGCCGACCTCGTGCTGCGTCATGATCGCGGATGCCGCTCTTTTGATTCGCTTTTCGAACGTTGTGCTTCCCGAGACCGATAGCTGAGCATCTTCGCGTGCCTTGATTTTCACGGATGGAAAGTCGAGAGCGAGTCCGACGCTACCATCAATGCGTCCAAGGGAGCCGCTCAAGTCAATCAGGGTGATGTGAAGTCTCGATGGCGTTACTACTTCGATCATGTCGTTTTTCGCGCCGACGTCTCCGGTTCAATGTGAATGATGGCCTCCTTAACGTTTGGCACGCGCGTTCTTATGTCTTTTTCCAGTTTGTTGGCGATATTGTGAGCATCTTCAAGACTAAGGTTCGGCCGGACGTGGATGCTGACGTCCACAAATAAGCTGCTGCCGGCTTGTCGGGCCCGAAGACTATGGAAGTCAGTTATGTCGCGGTTATCCGTTATAACGTCTCTGATTCTTGACGTTATCTCCTTCGGCGGGGCGGCATCGACGAGGACCCGCGTCGTTTTTCGCCCGAGCCGGATTGAAGTCGTGAGCATTATGATCGCGACGACGATTGCAGCCAAAGGGTCGACGACGACATAACCGAACTTAACTGCCACCAAGCCGAGAAGCACAGCGGCGGAGCTATAGATGTCCGTTGAGAAGTGATACGCGTCTGTTTCTAAGGCGGAACTTCCGTATTTTCGGGCGTTTTGAAACAGATACCTCGAAACGCCGAAATCTGCGATAATAGCAAAAACCATAATGACGATGGCGTAATAGAGCGTGTTGTTTACCTGGATAGTAGATCCTGTGAGAAGTCGCAGGCCCGCCTCATAGAAGATCCATATGCTTGTAACGCCAAGAAGTGCGGTCTGTATGAGGCTTGAAAAGTTTTCGAACTTCTCGTGCCCGTAGGGATGTTCTTCATCGAGTGGCCTGTTTGCGGCTCTGATGCCCGTGTAAGCAAAGCCCGATGCAAGAAGGTCGAGCAGCGAATGGGCCGCTTCGGCGAGTATTCCCAGACTGCCGGTGGCAACCCCCACGATAATTTTCGTGGTAAGCAGGAGCACATTGACAGAAACTGAAACGGTTGCAGCGTGAAGCTTTTGGGCTGCGCCGCTGGAATCATCCATTCTTAGCCATATGGGCTTTGCATTATTTAGGAGTATCGGAATCGCGTGACGCGAGCCGCAGCAGCGTCAGAAACCTTTAAGTAGCTTTGTTCACTTCTAAAGACTACACCGGTCAGGCGTTATCACGCAGAATGTGCGAAGATGCACCCCAAGATACAGCTCGCAGTGCCCTCATCCCTGACCATCGAAACCGCCGATCAGAAAATAAAGACATACAAGGTCGGACAAGTCGCCCGCGCGGCGGCAATATTTAGGGTGCATGGCGTCACAATTTACCGTGATGCTGCGTCCGATGACAGTCAATTCATCGCGTCGATATTGCAGTATATGGAGGCGCCGCAGTACCTTCGAAAGCTGCTTTTCCCGCGCTCAAATGAGTTGAGATCCATTGGGGTCGTTCCCCCGTTGAAGACCCCTCACCACGCGACCGCGCGTGATGACATTCGAGAAGGAATTGTGATAGACGTCGGAACTGACTGCGCTTGGGTTGAAATCGGTTTGGATTGCCCGGCCTTTTTGCGAGCGGCGACGTTGCGCAAAGGGGAGCGCGTGACAGTTAAGATCTTTTCGCGAGATCCGCTTGAAGTTGAACTGACTCAGAAGCCGCCTCGTTATTGGGGGTATTCGGTCCGGGTGGTCGATAGCATCGCAGATGCGTTGGAGGGGTTGGTCGTCGCCACCTCGAGGCACGGACAGCCAGTAAGTCCCGCCATACACAATGAAATAAGAAGGAGAAGCGCCGAAATGATGACTTTCGTATTTGGGGCTCCAAACCGCGGAGTAAAAGCGTTATTCCAGGAAGCGGGGCTATCGCTCGAGGATGCTTCAGACTTTGTCGTTAATACGATCCCGCAGCAAGGGACAGAGACGGTGCGCACAGAAGAAGCTATCCTAGCCACGTTGAGCGTGTTCAATATCGCGTTGCACGAATCAACATGAGGTAAACCAATGACAAAAAGACATCGTCCGAGACGCGGATCGCTCGCCTATAGCCCCCGAAAGAGGGCAAAGAGCGAAGTGCCGCGAATCCGCTCGTGGCCAGAGCAAGACGAGCCGCGAATACAGGGATTCGCGGGCTACAAAGCTGGGATGACACACGTGATCTTAGTCGATGACTCCCCTAATAGCCCAACCGGAGGGTTAGAGATAAGCGTGCCCGCCACGGTCGTCGAAACTCCCGCCATGAAAGTAGCGGCCGTGCGCACGTACCGTAAGACGCCCTATGGAAAGCGCATTGTGCTCGAAACTTGGGCCGGCAATATCGGAGGCGATGTTGCAAAGCGCAGGCCGCTTCCCAAGGAGGCAGTACGCCGTGAGGGGAGTCTCGACGGTGCGGACGAGATCCGCGTACTGGTTCATACCTCGCCAGCGGCGGTCAGTGGCATTCCAAAGAAGGTGCCTGAACTGATGGAAATGTCTGTTGGTGGAGACGATGCAAGCGCTGCATATGCATACGCGGACGATATCCTGGGAAAAGAACTCGATGCTACCAACGTTTTCAAAGAAGGGATGCTAGTCGACGTGACTGCAGTGACAAAGGGCAAAGGGACTCAGGGGCCAGTCAAACGGTGGGGCGTCACCATCCAGGATAGAAAAGCGTTCAGGGGCGGCAAGGGGCGCCACATCGGGAATCTTGGTCCGTGGAACCCAGCGCGTGTTAGGTGGACGGTTCCCCAACTTGGTCAGATGGGTTATCAACAAAGAACTGAGTACAATAAGCGAATACTCAAAATCGGGCCGGACGGAGCTGTAGTGACTCCTGCGGGAGGATTTCTCAAATATGGGCTCATCCGAGGTGGATACGTGCTTCTCCATGGATCGATTCCAGGGCCTGCCAAGCGGCTCATTAGAATGAGACCTGCCCTTAGGCCACACAAGATCGCACCTACGGTCCCTGATCTGAGCTACATTAGCGTTCAATCGAAACAAGGAGTGAGATAAGATGCAGGGGCGGGTAATGAGTCTGAAGGGGAAGGCCGGGAAGAAACTCGACCTTCCGGAGCTTTTCGAGGAACTCTATCGCCCAGATCTCATCAAAAAGGCAGTCGTCGTTTCGCAGACAAACCGGAAGCAGGCATATGGGCCGCAGCCCTCGGCGGGCCTTAAGACCTCAGCGGAATCGTGGGGATCGGGGCGGGGAGTCGCACAAGTCCCGCGATTGAAGAACTCCAGCCGGGTTGCGAGGGTGCCACAAGCCGTTGGCGGAAGAAAAGCACATCCGCCGAGCTCGAAGAGGGTATTTTTCGAGAAGTTAAACAGGAAAGAAAGGCAGAAAGCGATGCGATCCGCGATCGCAGCCACCGCAAAACCTGATCTAGTTAAAGCGCGAGGTCATCGGTTTGAAGGAACCCTTCCGCTCATACTTGAGGACGCCTTCGAAGAGTTGGCCACGACCAGCGAGATAGCAGAAGTACTGGTCGCGCTCAACGTCTGGCAAGACATAGAAAAAGCGAAACGCGGCAAACGCGTGCGTGCTGGGAAAGGCAAGCGGCGGGGCCGACGCTATAAGAACAAAAAGAGCATCCTTATCATCTGCGCGAGGTCCGTGTCGGCAGCGCGCAATTTGCCCGGAGTCGATGTTGTAACTGTGGATCAGTTAAACATTGAGCTTCTGGCCCCAGGTACGCACGCCGGTAGACTAACAATATGGACCCAGTCGGCGATAAATGCCTTAGGAAAAGAGTAGAGTCATGTTGAAACACGCATATGTAACAGAGAAGGCGACAGCTCAGCTCGATAGAGAGAACAAGCTCACGTTCATCGCTGACGTCGAAGATACAAAGGACGACATAAAAAAAGCGGTGGAAGAAATCTATGACGTCACAGTCGTCGACGTGAAGACGCTCGTTACACCTAAAGGGCAAAAAAAAGCTACTATTACGCTTTCTAGCGACGATTCAGCGGAAGACGTTGCATCAAGACTTGGAATCTTCTGACGGAGTTGGGGCATGGGCAAGAGAATAATATCGCAAAATCGGGGCAAGGGAACACCGACCTATCGGGCACCGTCTCACCTCTATAAGGCAGCCTTAAAATTGATCAAAGCTGACAAGAATGAGGTCGTGAAAGCGCGCGTAGTCGAGGTCCTGCACGACCCGGCTCGTAGCGCCCCTATAGCGCGAGTTGAGCTCGCAGACGGAACGGAGCGCTTGATATTAGTTCCCGAGGGCCTTTGCGTGGGCGATGAAATAGCGTGCGGAGCGTCAGCAGAGGTCAAAGCTGGCAATATTCTGCCGCTTGCCGAAATCCCGGAAGGGGTGCCGATCTGCAGTATCGAATCGCAACCTGGCGACGGAGGTTGTTTTGCGCGAGCATCCGGGGTCTACGGGATGCTTATCGCGCACGACGTGCAAAAAACTGTCGTGCAGCTGCCCAGTGGCGAAATGAAATGGCTCCATCCGCATTGCCGAGCAATGATAGGAATGGTGGCAGGTGGAGGACGCCTTGACAAGCCCTTTGTCAAAGCGGGCAAGAAGTTTCACAAGATGCATTCAAGGGCAGCAAAATATCCTCGTGTGCGCGGGGTTGCAATGAACGTGGTAGACCACCCATTTGGCGGTGGTGGTTGGCAGCATCCAGGCCGCCCAAAAACGGTCAGCCGAAATGCTCCGCCGGGCCGGAAAGTTGGCAGCATTGCAGCTCGCCGCACCGGTAAACGATAGTCAAACCTAGAGCTGGTGAAAGTATGGCTAAAAGAAGAAAAGTGGAAGCGCCACGCCGAAAGGAGGAGTTCTCGTATAGGGGACATTCCGTTGAGGAGCTCAAGGACATGGACCTCGACACAGTGGCTCAGCTCTTTCCTGCGCGTCAACGCAGAAAGCTCAAAAGAGAGCTCACGGAAGACCAAAAAAAGCTTTTGCAAAAGATACGAGCGGGAAAAACCATCCGCACCCACCAGAGAGACATGATCGTTCTCCCTGAGATGATCGGCACCTCCATCGGAGTCCACGACGGAAAGACGTTCACCATCTTCGAGATTATGCCGGAAATGATAGGGCATTACCTTGGGGAATACGCCCTCACAAGGAGAAGGGTATCACACGGGGGTCCGGGTGTGGGAGCGACACGATCTAGCAGGTACGTTCCACTGAAGTGATCTAATGGCGTTCACAAAGTATTCAGCCGAGTTTGACACCGAGAAAACGGCCCGTTCGCAAGGCCATGAGCTTCACGTATCGCCGCGACACTGCGTCGAGATATGCAGGGAGCTGCGAGGAAAGTCGCTCGCAGAAGCCAAATCGTATCTGGAAGGAATTACTAAAATTAAGACGCCCGTGCCGTTCAAGCGCCATAATTCAGGCGTCGGACACCGAGCGGGGTTAAGTGGATGGGACGCGGGCAGATTTCCGCAGAAAGCAGCCCGGGACATACTTACGGTCTTAAAGAACGCGGAAGCGAATGCTGAATACAAAGGGCTCGATTCGGATCGAATGCAGATCGTCCACAGTTTGGCGAGAAGGGGGCGCGTCATTGAAGGTAGGATGCCTCGCGCGATGGGACGCGCCACCGCAAAGAACACGGACACGGTAACGGTCGAAATCGTGCTCCAGGAGTTTGGAAATGGGGACTGAGAAAAAATTCATAGAGGAGGGCTTGAAGAGATCTCAGATAAATGAGTACTTCAACCGGGAGCTAGAGCGGGCAGGTTATGGTGGCATGGAGATCAACCGCACTCCTATGGGCACACACATCACCCTATACGCAGAGAAACCCGGAATGATCATCGGTAAGAGCGGCAAAACGATCAGACGGGTCACCAGAGAGCTCGATGCGAATTTCAAGCTCGAGAACCCGCAGCTCGATGTCCAGGAGATCGAAGTTCCTGAGCTAAACGCGCAAATAATGGCGCACCGCTTAGCCAACGCGCTTGAGCGGGGCTGGTATTTCAGAAAGGCAGGCCAATCGACGCTCCAGCGGGTTATGGACGCCGGTGCACTCGGATGCGAAATAATCCTAGCGGGAAAGGTCACCGGCCCGCGATCGCGAACCGAGAAGTTTCTCCGCGGATACATAAAACACTGCGGAAAACCTGCTGAGGACCTGGTAATGAAAGGCTACGCGACCGCGAAACGGAAGCTCGGCATCATCGGGGTCAAAGTCTTTATCGTGCCTCCTGGAGTTAAACTTCCTGATGACATACGAATGCTGGAACAAATATCAGACCAAGAGGTGACGTCGAATGGCAATATTGAGGAGCCAAGAGATACGCAAGATGAAGCCGGATGAACGAAGCAAGCAGCTTAACGATCTGATCGCGGAGCTCTTAAGAGAGCGAGCGGTTGTGTCTGCCGGCGGCGCTCCAGAGAATCCGGGAAGACCAAGAGAGCTCCGACGGGCCATCGCTCGAATCCGCACGATTATGAATGAAGAGAAGAACGCGCGAGCAACGGTTACGTAGGTGCTAGATGAGAATTACCCCTCCGAACGTCGTGAATCACGAGCTCATTGGTTTGCGTGTGACGCTGGTGAAGAGTACTAACAGCGACGCTGTAGGCTTAAGTGGGCGGATCATTGACGAAAGGAGAAACATTTTCAAATTAGAATGCTGCGGGCAGGAAAAAACGGTTGCCAAGCACCGCAATACATTTGAATTCACGATGCCAGAAGGCGACAAAGTACGAGTAGCCGGAGATCTTGTCGTGGGACGCTCTGAAGACCGCGTCGGAAAGAGTCTTCGAAAAAGGCACAACAGGTGACACCATGCGAACGAATATTGGCTTTGACGTAGCTGCGCCAACAGAGCAGTGCGAGGACACCAACTGTCCCTTTCACGGGACGCTTTCTGTGCGGGGGCAGGTGATCGACGGAACGGTGGTGAGCGACAAAACTGCCCGAACCGTTGTGGTGCAGCGAGAGTACCTAAAATACATTCCGAAGTACGAAAGGTACGAAAAGAGGAAGTCGAAACTGCACGCTCACAATCCGGATTGCATCGCGGCAAAAACGGGAGACCGTGTTAGCCTAGCAGAATGCCGGCCGCTGTCCAAGACTAAGTCGTTCGTGGTGATTCAAGTACTATGAAGAGCCTTAAGGCGAAAATTCCTCGATCTCTCGCAACGAGCTCGAAGATCGACTGCGTCGATAATACGGGGGCAAGAACCTTAGAGATTATCGCGGTCAAACGGTATCGGGGCGTTAAGAGCCGGCAACCCAAGGCGGGATTAGGCGAGATGGTCATTGTATCGGTCAAAAAAGGGGCGCCTGATATGCGCCGACAGATTCTCAAGGCTGTGATCGTGCGGCAGAAAAAAGAATTCAGAAGGCCTGACGGGACGAGAGTGAAGTTTGAAGATAACGCAGCCGTTATAACGGATGACAATGGTGAGCCCCGCGGAACTGAGATCAAGGGGCCGATTGCCCGCGAAGTCGCAGAACGCTTCGGTAAGATTGCTTCGGTCGCGCAAATGATAGTGTGAGGGTTCAGAGTGGTAAATAGAGTTACGTCTAAGCAACCGCGAAAACAGCGGAAAGCACGAATTGATGCTCCTCTCCACGTGCGTCAGAAGTATCTGCACGCGCATCTCGAAAAGAAGCTTGCGGATAAATATAAGCGCCGAAGGGTTCAAATACGGAAAGGAGACACAGTAAAGGTGCTTCGTGGGGACTCCCGCAATAGTGAAGGAAAGGTGGCGAAGGTCAACCTCAAGGACGTGTCGATCGAAATTGACGGCATAACGGTGCACAAGGCCGATGGGTCTGAGGTGGCACGACCCGTTCATCCGTCAAATGTGATGATTACAAGGCTTGAGCTCAAAGACAAACTCAGGACCAGTAAATTAGAGGAGGGATAGTGTGCATCAAAAAAGAATCTCCGCACCAAAGAGCTGGCCAATCGCAAAAAAAACTGGTCACTGGGTCACCGCTCCGTCTCCCGGCACACACTCGAGAGAAGCCGTTCCGGTATTGGTTGTGCTGAGGGACATGCTGCACCTCGCCGACAATGCGAAAGAGGCGAAGCGGATTTTGCATAATGGCAGCGTAACAGTGAACGGGCGCGTGGTGAAGAAGCACAAAGCTCACGTCGGCATGTTCGACGTGTTTGCGACTGCACGCAAAAGCTACCGCATGCTCCCCAACCCGCGCGGCAAGTACGAGCTGACTCAGATAGGCGATGAGGAAGCGAAGCGCAAACTGGCCCGTATTGACGACATTACGGTCGTGAAAGGCGGCAAGCTTCAGTATAACTTGCACGATGGGACGAATGTACTCCTCACTGAAAAATACAGTACTGGTGACTCACTTGTCTTTTCACTGCCCGATTACCGCGTTGTCGAACGGCATGAGCGCAAAGCCGGCAACAAAGCCGTGATCGTGGGAGGAAAACATTCTGGTGAGACCGGCACGATGGTAGAATTAAGGAAGATGGCGAGCTCGCGTCCGAATATGATAAGAATTGAACGAGACGGCAAACAATTTGAGACCATAGACGACTACGTCTTTGTGACCGGCAGCGGTGGTGACTGATCGTGGCTGAGGCCCGTGCGGAACAAAAGCAAACTGATAACCCTATGACGAAGCCGACGCTTGACAAGGTGACCGTCCACATAAGTGTCGGCGAGGGGGGTCAAAAGCTAATCAACGCGGAGAATATCGTAAAAACTCTTACTGGGCAAGCCACGGTGCGGACGTCAGCAAAGAAGACTCAACCAGTGTTCGGGATAAGAAAAGGGCAAGCAATAGGATGCAAAACGACTCTGCGAAGAGAAAGAGCGAGCGCGTTTCTTCACAGCGCCCTTGAAACTAGGCAGAATTTCGTGAACGAGTTTCAGTTTGATGAGAGCGGCAACGTATCATTCGGCATCGTCGATCACACGGATTTCCCAGGAATGACCTATGACCCCCAAATAGGCATATTTGGCATGGACGTAATTGTATCACTTAAGAAGCCAGGCTATCGCGTCGCTCGGCGTCGTGCGGCGCAACGTCGCGTTCCCATTCGACATCGAGTGACGCGTGAGCAGGCAATTTCTTTCCTTCAAGACAAGTATAACGTGGTGTTGGGATAATGGCTGAAAAAAAACGCCGTGAGGCCCATGAATGCAGGCGCTGTGGGCGCAAGCAAGGACTCGTCACGAAGTACGAGATATACCTCTGTCGACAATGCTTCCGAGAGATCGCCCGCGACATGCAGTTTGAGAAGTATAACTGAGGTAATGTGCCATGGTTCTATTAGATCCGCTCGCGAACGCTCTTTCAGCGATCAAGAACGCCGAAGGCGTCGGTAAGAGAGAATGCTGCGTCAAGCCCGTATCAAAGCTTATCGGTAACGTGCTTCGCGTCATGCAGCAAGGGAACTACATAGGTGATTTTGAGCTCATCGAAGACGGGAAAACAGGCGTATTCAAGATCGGGCTGCTCGGTAATATCAACCGCTGTGGCGCGATCAAACCGCGAAGCTCCGTTCAAACAACTGACCTTGAGAGGTGGGAACAGCGGTATTTGCCTGCGCGCAACTTTGGTTTCCTGATACTGACAACGTCTGCCGGGATAATAACTCACGTTGAAGCACGAGAACGGGGTATCGGAGGGAAACTAATAGCGTACTGCTACTAGGTGGTAACCCATGGTCCAAGTCATTGAAAGAGAGGTTCCGGTTGCTGACGGCGTCCGGGTTGAAGTTCACGACGGAACGGTAAGAGTAGAAGGTCCCCGCGGAACACTCGAACGCGACCTGTGGTACCCAAGTGTCGACATACGCGCTGAGCCAGATAAGGTGTACGTCGGGACCCCCCTCGACAAAAAGAATCAGAAATCGATCGTGGGCACTTACGCCTCTCACATCGCTAACATGGTCAGAGGGGTAACCGAAGGATTTCAATACAAGCTGAAACTAGTATACTCACATTTTCCTATCCAAGTCAAGATAGAAGGGAAAGTCGTATCGATCGAGAACTTTCTAGGTGAACGAAAGCCACGAACCGCTAGAGTAATGGGGGGCTCTGTCGTTGCTATTCAGGGCGACGAGCTAACCGTTACAGGCATCGATAAGGAACACGTAGGCCAAACCGCTGCGAACATCGAGCAAGCGACTCGGATCAAGGGGCGTGACCCGCGCGTTTTTCAAGACGGCATCTACCTCATTGAAAAGGGTGTCGAGGCAAGCACATGAAGGCTTTGAATGAAATGAATGACACTGAAATTAAAGCGCTTATAGAGGCAGGCTACCGAACGGTGGACGATCTCAAGGGCGTTACAGCGGATGAACTTGCAAACGCAGGCCTCGATGCTGACCTTGCACAGCGAGTCGCACAAGAGTCAATTTCATTCAAGCATACGGAGTTCAGCGCTAAACACCGGCATTTGCTCGTCGTTCGTAAGAGACACGACAAACCCTGGTTCAAGCGCGACGACTACGAAAAGAAAAAGAAGCTAAGCTCGAGCTGGAGAAAACCACGCGGACTGTTTAACAAGATGCGGCGCGGGTTTCCGGATAAGGGTCCGGTTGTGCAAGTAGGATACGGCGCACCGAGCGCGATAAGGGGCTTTCATCCGTCAGGATTCGAAGAAGTGCTCGTCAACACCCCAGCTGATCTGGAAGAGGCGAAGCCTGAGCAAGCCGTCAGAATAGGTCGGACGGTCGGCGCTCGCAAGAAGCAAGTCATTCTCGAGCGGGCGTTTGCCAAGGGCTTGAAGGTACTCAATCCCGGACCGAAAGCTCAGATCGCAGACCAAGGCGATGGAATGATGGCAACAACGGAGGAGAAGCAGTGACCAGCCTGTCGAACCAAAAGCGACTCGCTGCTAAGGTGCTTGGTGTTGGAGAAAGCAGAATATGGCTCGATCCGGAGAAGCTCACGGACGTCGCAAACGCTATCACCCGTGAAGATGTCCGCGGGCTCATAAATGATGGGACCGTGAAATCTAAGCAAGCGCAGGGGGTCAGCCGCGGACGGGCACGCGGGAACGATGTTAAGCGCAAGAAGGGGCATAAAACCGGCCAAGGGACTCGTAAAGGAGCAAAGAATGCCCGAAGCCCTAAGAAGCAGCTATGGATGCGCAGGATCCGAGCGCAGAGAAGGACGCTGCGCACCCTAAGGGACAACAACACGCTCGATCGAACCACATATCGTCGCATGTATAGGAAGGCGAAAGGTGGCGAGTATCGAACTGTAAGTGTACTGAGCACTCAAGCGGAAATCGCCATGGCCACGCGGAGGCAGAACTAATGGCGGGTCCGCGGTATCAGGTTCCATTTCGACGTCGGCGAGACGGAAAGACGAATTACCATAAGCGGTTAGGGTTGATGCTATCGGAACGGCCTCGCGTGGTCGTGCGAAAAACCGGACGCAATTTGATTATGCAGCTTGTCGAACACGGAACTGCGGGGGATAGGACGTTGATATCTGCAAACGCGCTCGAGCTAAAAGAGCTCGGCTATAAGGGCGCTACCGGGAACACACCTGCTGCATACCTGACTGGGCTCCTTTTTGCAAGTCGAGCGCTTGCAGCTGGCCATTTGAAAGGGGTGCTCGATTTGGGACTTAATGCAAATTCACGGGGATCGCGAACGTACGCCGCCTTGTTGGGCGCCGTTGAAGTGGGGCTAGACATTCCGCACAGTCGTGAGCCGCTTCCTGTACCTGCCAGGGTGCACGGAGAACATATTGTCGCTTATGCGACCGATAACCCAACGCGGTTCTCGCGTTATGGTATAGATCCAAAAGACCTTCCTACCCATATTGACGCGGTGAAGCAACATATAATCGAGCACGCTGCGCAGGAACAAACAGGGGATACAGGGGCACACAATGGCTGAAATGCAGGGATGGACACCGAAGACGAGATTAGGACGCCTTGTTTATGAGGGAAAAATAACGACGTTCGACGATGCTATAGGCACTGGGCATCCGCTAAGGGAACCCGAAATCATTGATGTCCTCTTGCCTGAGTTGTCAGATGAGGTCTTAGATATAAATATGGTGCAGCGAATGACGGATTCCGGTCGGCGCGTGAAGTTTCGAGCCGCGGTGGCAATCGGCAATCGCGACGGATACATAGGCTACGCCGAAGGCAAGGATCTGCAAGCGGGACCCGCTATACGGAACGCAATTGAAACGGCCAAGCTGAACCTCATTAAGATAAATCGCGGGTGTGGCTCGTGGGAATGTGGCTGCGGAGAAGCGCATACCGTTCCTTACACCGTAGAAGGTAAAGCGGGCTCCGTAATTGTCGTGCTGAAGCCAGCGCCACGGGGCCTCGGCATAACGTCGGGCGGCACGGCGCGGAAAGTGCTTGAGCTCGCAGGCATCAAAGACGTGTGGACGCGATCGTCAGGACAAACACGTACGACTATCAACTTTGCTCACGCTACGTTTGAAGCGCTCAAGGGAACGACGACGGTGCGAATCGGCGGTGGAACGCAATGACGTACGCCGTTGTTAAGATGCGTGGGACGGTAAAGACAAAACCCGACGCGCGGCGCACGCTCGAGTTATTAAATCTCAGTAGGACTAATCACTGCGTTCTCGTCGAGGACAACGTGCACTATAACGGCATGCTCCAAAAGGTCAAAGATTATGTAGCTTGGGGCACCATCGACGGTGAAACCCTCAGTGTGCTGCTTGGATTGCGGGGTGCGCTGGGGGGGCGTTCGAGACTCACTGACGCGCACGTCAAAGAACGCACCGATTTTGATGACATACACTCGCTTGCGACAGCAGTTGCCAGCGGAAAGGCGATGTTGCAGGATGTGCCTGACTTAAAGCCTGTGTTAAGGCTCCATCCGCCTCGCAAAGGTCACAGGGGCATAAAAAAACCGTTTCCTGAAGGTGTTCTTGGATTTCACGGTAATGAAATCAACGAATTGCTTCTCAAAATGAGGTAGACAATGGGTGGCAAGAACAAGGCCAAGAAGTTTCGAGGAAGTCGCACGTGTGGCGGCGGCACTCATAAGAACCGTCGCGGAGCAGGAAGCCGAGGAGGCCGTGGTCACGCAGGCGGCTGCAAGCACCACTTTGTAAGGGAGCTTTTGCTTGGCCGCGGCTATGGCAGTTATGGGTTCACAAGGCCACAAAAGGTGCTCAATTACCCGACAGTGATTGACATAGGCGCTCTAGACGAAACTGCTGAGCAACTTGTCGAAGTGAAGCAGGCTAGGGTGCGCACCGGCAAGTATTACATCACGCTCGATGTCGACAAAGTGCTGGGAAAGGGCCGCGTAACTAAGCCGCTTATCGTAACAGCAAGAAGTTTTTCGAAACGAGCGCAAGAGAAGTTGGAATCAGCAGGCGGAAAAGCAAAAATCGCAGAGCCGTGACCTTTTAAGCTAGTGATCGACAAGCAATCAGTTGAGCGCAGTGAACCATGAGCGAGCACCCAACGATAGACAGAATTGAGCCCTTCCTGCAGAAACTTCCTGCAATCTCTAAGCCCGAAGGGCACGTGCACTTCAGACGGAAGCTCACGTGGACGATTGGCGTTTTGATCATATACTTCGTTTTAACAAACGTCCGCATTTTTGGACTTTCGCCTGCGTCAGTGGATCTTTTCAGTTACTACCGCGCCATAATGGCCGGAAGCCAAGGCTCCCTCGTTCAGCTCGGCATTGGTCCCATCGTGACCGCGTCGATTATACTGCAGCTCTTCAAGGGCGCGGACATCATAAAGCTTGACACGAGTGATCCTCGAGACCAAGCGGTATACCAGCAGCTGCAGAAGTTTCTGATCTTCATCATGATTGTCGTTGAAGCCGCGCCGCAAGTGCTTGGCGGTTTTCTCCTACCCGACCCGGCTGTGGCTGCTTCCACCGGTTTGGGGCTTCACGGCGTTTCCTTGCTTATATTTATCCAAGTTTGCATAGGCGGCGTGCTCGTGCTATTCCTGGATGAAATTGTGAGTAAATGGGGAATTGGCTCTGGAGTCGGCATGTTTATCGTGGCCGGAGTTGCCCAAGGCCTGGTAACTGGAACCATCAATTGGACAATTAATCCTACGACCGGATTGCCGGTGGGTTGGATCCCGGCTTTCATTCAAATCTTCCAGACCTTCACGGTCCAGCAACTGCTTAGCGCTCAAGGACTGATATTCCTGCTTAATCAGGGCCAAATTTTGGCCATAATATGCACGGTGGCTATATTCGCTGTTGTTGTCTACGTTGAAACCACGCGCATAGAGATCCCTCTGGGGCACAGTTCCGTACGAGGCGCGCGAGGTAGATTCCCAATAAAGCTCGTCTACGCGAGCGTGTTGCCGTTGATACTAGTGCGGGCGCTTCAGGCGAACATTCAGATGATTGGCATCCTTCTTTACAACGCAGGGTTCACTTGGGTCGGAACGTTTGTAAACAATACGCCGACAAGCGGGCTGATGTACTATTTGGCGCCAATCAGTGGCCCGAGTAACTGGTTGCCGGGGATAGGCCAGAACCCGGCGTGGCAAATCGCACTGCGATCAGGAATTGATATTTCCTTTATGGTCATCGGGGGGATGATATTTGCCCTTTTCTGGGTGGAGACTACCGGCATGGGCCCAAAGGCCGTTTCAGAGCAAATTCAAAGTTCTGGGATGTCTATCCCCGGTTTTCGCCGTGACCCTAAAATCATTGAACGCGTCATGAAGCGGTACATTCCTAAAGTAACCATAATAGGGGGCGCATTCATCGGACTACTGGCGGTACTCGCTGGTTTTTTGGGAACCATAGGAAATGTGGGGGGCACTGCGTTGCTCCTCGCGGTGAGCATTACGTACACGCTGTACGAGCAGCTTGCCAATGAAGAAGTGATGGAGATGCATCCGATGCTGCGCGGCTTTTTGGGAGAGTAGCTCCTATAACGCCCAGATTGACTCTTGACTTCTAAACTAAGCTGACTCTTTTTTGCGCGTCAGAGGGAGTTTGGATCGTAGCAGCGGCTCCAATGGACGAAGCTGCGCCCTACGATTGCGTAAGTTAAAGTAGGATGGTTGGAATAGTTCGGTACACAAATCGGGGCAACGCATGCGGAAAATGGTAATTCTAACGGGAGTTCCAGCGAGCGGCGGGACAACGGTTACAAAAAAAGCAATTGAACAGTTGGAGGCACACGGCCAGCCGTTCAAAATGGTCACCTACAGCGACGTGATGCTGGATGAGGCGTTGCAGCGCCGATGGGTCAAGATCAGAGACGACATTCGAAAGCTAGATCCAGCTAGGCAGCGCGAGCTCCAAAAGACTGCGGCACGCGCGATATCAAAAATGGCCACGACGCAGCTTGTTGTTGACACGCACGCAACGGTGCGAACTCCGGGAGGGTACCTCCCTGGTTTGCCTACATGGGTTTTGGACGAACTTAAGCCCGAACTTATACTTATTGTCGAAACAACACCTAACGAAATTATTCGTCGCAGAAATGCTGACAAGTCACGACAGCGCGACGCCCAAGATGCGACGGGTGTTCAGGAGCACCAGGAGGTTAATAAAGCAATATGCATGGCGTACGCCGCTCACACCGGAGCAACGGTCAAGATACTGCAAAACCCCGACGGAAAGCTTGATAAGGCAGTCGCTGAACTGGTGGTCACGCTGCAGGGAGACTAAGCTCGTCGTCAAGTGCTTAGCGGGTGTGCGATCGTGTTGCTTACCATCAGCGGATTTGCAGGCAGCGGCAAGACGACGGTAGCAAGGGGTTTATCGCGGAAACTCGGCTATGCACACGTCTCGGCGGGAGATGCATTCAGGGAACTTGCGCGAGAGCGCGCACTGAGTCTCGAGCAGCTGAGCAAGCTTGCGGAAACAGAACCGGAAATCGACAAAATGGTTGATCGACGACAAGCCGAGCTCGCACAGTCGTGTGAACACGCGGTCGTCGACGGGAGGCTGTCGGGCTGGGTTCTCAAAGCTGACATTGCCGTTTGGCTTACAGCGCCTCTAGAAGTGCGAGCAGCGCGAATAGCGGGACGAGAAGGCAAGCTGCAGGCGGCTGCTCTCAACGAAACGCGCGTGCGTGACACCAGCGAGACCGTGCGATATAGTACGTTTTATGCTATCGATGTGATGACCCTGGACATCTATGATCTTGTGATAAATACGACGCACTGGGACCAATACGCTGTCATCGCTATCATCGCGCAGGCCGTTAAAGCGTACCGGAAAGTTGGCAAACGATGACGATTGCGCAGGAACGGACTATAGACGAGTTGATTCGAAAAGGCGTTATAAATCTCGATAAGCCAGCCGGACCTACGAGTCACGAAGTAGCCGCGTGGGTAAAACGAATTTTGCGTATCAAGAAAGCTGGCCACATCGGAACGTTAGATCCTAAGGTTACCGGGGTGCTCCCGATATTGTTGCAAGATGCGACAAAGGCAGTGGGGGCGCTCGTGAACCTACCTAAGGAATACGTCTGTGTACTCCATCTGCATAAGGCGGTTCCCGAACCCTTGCTGCGAGACATGCTGAGGGAGTTTACGGGAGTTTTATATCAGCGCCCACCTCTTAAATCAGCCGTAAAGCGTCAAATTCGCAAACGCGAGATTTTTTACATCGACGTACTGGAACGGCAGGGAAACGACGTCCTCTTCAAAGTGGGATGTGAGGCCGGAACATACATTCGCAAGCTGTGCCACGACATCGGTGAAGCACTAGGGGTGGGAGCGCACATGCAAGAGCTCCGTAGAACCAAGGCAGGTCCGTTTGATGAATCGAAGCTGAGCACATTGCACGACTTGACAGACGCATACCATTTTTGGATCGAAGATAACGATGAAGCTCCGCTGCGAGACATCATAATGCCAGTTGAGCGCGCACTCAGCCACCTCCCCAAAATCGTCATCCGAGATACAGCCGTGGATGCGATTTGTCACGGGGCCCGACTTGCAGAACCCGGCGTTATATCGTTACCTGATGTTCACGCGAAACAGCTGGTTGGTATTTATACGGCACGAGACGAGATTGTCGCTCTAGGCATCTCTGTACTCCAAGGCGGGGTCATCGCTGAAGTTAAGAGAGTAATGATGGAACCCGGAACATATCCCCGCTATTGGAAGTCCAGAAGAATGCGCAAGCACGAGGAAGGCGCGTAATTCCTTGTCGTTGCTTCGAGCAGCACGAATGCACTTGAAGCAAAAAGCAATGTTGACTTCAGCCAACTGGCGGGTTCCGTATGCGCCAGCGTTCGTTTCTTTGATGTGCGTCTCCCGACAAGCGATCATAATTTAACTTTTGCGGTTTCACTAATGCCAATGAAGATATTCGCAGTATATGGATCCTCCAAATCAGGAAAGACGACTACCGTCGTTGAGATCCTAAAGGAGCTGCGAGTGCGAGGTTATTCAGTATCCACGATCAAAAACGTCCACGTGGAACACCTCGTCTTTGATGTTGTTGGAAAAGATACGTGGCGCCACTGGAAAGCTGGAGCTGAAGTAGTTGGCTTGCGGGCGCCTGACGAAAGTATCCTTATGATAAAGCGACCAGTGATGCTTGATGAGCTGATAAGACATTTCAGCAGCGATTACTTGGTTCTTGAGGGATTTAGAGGCGCGAGTCTGCCGAAGATACTGTGTGCAACAGACGAAGAGCGCGTGGAAGATGAATTGCAGAGCAACGTCTTTTGCATTTCGGGATTGGTGTCTGCGCACCTCTCGACCTATAAAGGCGTACCGGTGATCAACGCGCTTCTTAATGCCTCAGCGTTGGTAGATCTTGTGGAGCGCAAGAGCCTCAAGCTGTAGTTAAGTCATTTCTGCTTTCGTTCGCCGTCCGGGCTCGCTCTTCGAATTAGCCGGCTCAGGTCGCTTCTCCTATTGATGTTGTAAAGTAATGACTCGTCGCGAATGATAAACATCTGTTCTTCTTGTAATTGATCGAGGTGGCTTGCATCGACGATGTTAATGCCCGTAGGTACAAGCAACTTAGCGTCTACTTCGAATGCGAGGTCAGGGCTTACATTGGCCTCATCGCAAAACTCGTAGGGGAGATAGACTCCGAGTGCAGAACTCGCTGCTTTAGCGCGACTCTCGATAATCCGGTCGATGAGACGATGGTCGATAAGAGGAAGATCAGCTGCGATGATGAGAACGGGACCTTGAAGGCCCAATCGCTTGCTCGCCCACCTGTAGTCTTGGATATATCCTTGCCCTGGTGCCCTTACTACCTGAATATTTGCTTCCCTTGCCCAGCGCGTCGTGCAAGGAGTTCTGGGAGAGGTTACCGTTACGACGCGTTCAATTTGTGATTTGTTCAAAGCCGCGAACACGTGTTCGATGAGTGGCCTGCTTCTGAACACCAAGAGCGGTTTCTCGACGCCGCCTAAACCGAGCCGCTCTCCTTTGCCGCCAGCCATGAGGAGTGCGAGCGTGCTACCACCTATAAAAGACTAATAGCTATAAGAGCAACCAAGCGCCCCAGCTCATTTGAAGATCCGATAACGTCGCCATTTATTCCGCCGAACGCCTTATTGGCGAGCTTCACGAGTCCCAGTGATACGGCTAGGGGGGGCAACAAAACGAGCAGACCTCTCACGCCAAAACAGAGAACCGCTACTAGTGCCGCGAGAAGCAGTGCCACTATAAAGGTCAACAGCCCACTTTTTTCGGCAAAACGGGATCCAAGTCCCTGGTGCGTGGCCTTTCCAAGCGAGGCGACTTCAACCATCGAAAGTTTCGCGGCGACTTCAGCTGTGATCAACGCGGGTAACAGCGTCGTTGGCTTGATGGAAGCCACTGTAGAGAAAAGCAGCAGAAACGAGAGGACGCAAAACGCGATCCCTCCGACACCGATGTATGGGTCTTTGATGACCCGAAGCCGTTCTTGCATTGTTCCGTGCTTGAGTAGTCCGTCGCCCACGTCAGCTAACCCATCAAGATGGATGAAACCTGTTAGCGCATAGAGGGCTACGAGCGTCAGTGCGGCGCGGACTAAGTTGCTCACGTGCGGTATGACGGTGAGCGCATAGCTGATCCCTCCGACCACGAGTCCGATGACTGCTCCGACTAGAATATAGATCCACATGCGGCTGGCCAAGCTGTCGAGCGCTTCTTCACTGAATCCTACAGGAATCGTTGTCAAGAACCCGAAGCCAGACCGAATCGAGTCAAGGAGGCGTCGTGGCATCAGCAGCTCCTCTGTCGTACATGTTAGCCGAAACGCCGCCTATCAGGCCGGCGACAATATCATCTAAGAATGGTCCGAGCGATTTGAGAACTCCAGGTTTGAGCTTGTCGAATCGGGCATAATCGAAGTGCCCCTTGTAACCCCCAACATACATCGATATTGCCATTCCCAACACCTCATCAGCTATCAAACAAGTCAAATCCTTTTCGTAGGAGACAGGATCGAGGTGCGGGATACGGCCTTGCTGTGCGTCTCTTTCTAAAGCTACTCCTGCATGTAGGAGGATCCACACGTTGGGATCAGCGAGAGCTCGCTGAAGCTCGCTCGCGAAAACATCTCTAGCACGCGTTTCTGTTTCGACCCCTGGATGTGGAACCCATAGCACCATAGCTGTATCGATGATATCATCGAGTGCGACACCAATTTCTTTCAACATTTCTTCTTTCATCATCACGACGCCTTCCATCTCAGGTTCATGGCTTGAATCAAACCTTTCCAAAATGACCCATCGGTGCACCAGCGAGTACTAAGAAATCGTGATAGCCGATCCTTCTAAACTACGACACTTTCGACGCTTCGACCTAGTTCCGACGCTTCGACTGAATCTCAAAAAATCGCGGCCTGGCCAAGCTATTTTGAAATTTCGACTAGCTCATCATCATGTTGGACCCGTATTCCACGGCCAGAAATAGTACCGACTTGCTTGGAGCCGTCGCTGAGGCGTACGATTCGTCTTGCCTCGCGCTGAGGCGCAATAATAGCAAAACCCATCCCCATGTTAAACGTTTTGTACATCTCTCGCACCTCAACGCCTTCCGCTTGAATCACGCTGAATATCTCTTGGGGCTCGAGGGGATCGGACAAGTTAAAGCCCAGCCGCGTAAGTCTTTTAAGATTCAGAAGGCCACCTCCAGTGATATGTGCCAATCCGTGCACCTCACAATTCTTATTAATGTCGAGGACCTCTGAGTAGATCCGTGTAGGCACGAGCAGCTCTTCGCCAAGCGTTCGCTCCATGCTTCCGTAACGCGTATAAAGGCCGTATTTTGCCAGCAGTTTGCGGGCGAGCGTCAGACCGTTACTATGAATTCCGCTGCTTGGAATCCCGACAACAGCGTCTCCGTTCTCAATCTTATGGCCGGTGACGAGGTCTTCTTTGGCAGCAATTCCTATGCAGCTGCCTGCTAAGTCGAACCCCCTCACGATATCTGGGAGGCTGGCGGTTTCGCCGCCGACTATGGACACGTTAGCTATCTTCGCCCCTTTTGCGAGCCCTTGCCCGATTTGATCAGCAATAGAAGGCTCAATGCTCTCCATTGCGAGGTAATCGACAAAAGCTATAGGCTCCAAGCCCATTGCGTAAAGGTCGTTCACGTTCATTGCCATGCAATCGATTCCAATAGTTTTCCAGTTCCCCATTTCTGTTGCGACGAGAACCTTCGATCCCACGCCGTCAGTCGTGATACCAATAATGAAATCGCCCATGTCCAGAAGTCCGGCGTAGGCGCCTTCGATGTTGATCGGACTTCCGCGTCCCTTCTTCTTGGTCGTAAAATGCTTACGAAGGGCTTTTATTGCCTCTTCTTCAGCGCTGATGTCCACTCCTGATTCTGCGTATGTGCTGGGGTGCTGCGAATTCATGACACTACCTGCGCGTTATGAACTAACTACCTAAGTGAAGGTGCTCTACCTCGCGGACCAAATCGGTCGTATGCGACGAGCGATGACTGTTCGTTCTTTCGAAGCATCTGCGCTCGGCTAAAAGCAGTTAGGGTTTGTACCTTAAAAAAAGATCGTTTGCAGCTCAACAAAAACCGACTTGGTGATGGCGATATTCCGCACATCTAGATGGAAGCTATTGCGGTTCCGAAAGCGAGAACTCCTCGTGAAGACTCTCCACAGCGCGACGCACTGAATCTCGTCTCAAAACGAAAGAGACGTTATGCTCAGTGGATCCTTGGCTGATCATGATGACGCTGACATCGATACTTCCCAGGCGGCTGAAAATCCTGCCTACTATGCCCGGCGTTCCTGCCATTCGAGAGCCAACGACGGCTATTGCGCTCACGTCCTCGTTACACGAAATCTCTTTAATGACGTTGCTATTAAACTCATTCTCTAGCTCGTGCAGAGCATTCAAGGCGCCGCTCAAATGCTCCTCCTCGACAAGCACTGATATGTTCGATTCACTCGATCCCTGACTTATCATGATAATATTAACGCCTGCGTCGGCAAGCTTCGCGAACACGTGGGCCGCAACTCCAATGGTGCCCGCCATTCCGGCGCCTGAGAGGGTAATAAGAGCGACGTTGTTAACCGCCGTAACTGCTTTAACGAGGCTTTGATCCTTGGCGACCGTATGAACGATAGTTGTGTTCGCGCCGTTGGGGTTGAATGTGTTCTTTACGCGCACGGGAATACCCTTAGTTACAGCCGGTTCAATTGTTTTCGGGTGTATAACCTTCGCTCCAAAATAAGAGAGCTCCATCGCCTCAGCGTAAGACACCTGTGGAAGCGTGCGGGCGTTGGAAACGAGCTTAGGATCTGCGGTCATGATACCGTCAACGTCGGTCCAAATCCATATTTCGTCAGCTTCGACGGCGCTTCCGATGATCGACGCTGTATAGTCCGACCCGCCTCGGCCTAGGGTTGTGATAATGTTGTGAATGTTGAACGCAATAAAACCGGTAACGACCGGCACGATACCTACTTTGAGAAGAGGTACAAGCCGCTCGTAGACTCGCTGTTCTGTGATTTCCGTAGGGCGCGCGCCACGATGCTTACTATCGGTTATGATGCCCGCTTCTCCACCCGTCAAAAAGACTGACTGAACTTTGAGCGATTTCAGGGCGCCAGAGACGATCGGAGCAGACAGCCGCTCACCGAAAGACGAAACGTAATCATACGATCGGTCAGTGAGTTCGCCAAGGTGGTATATGCCTGTAAGCGCATTTTTTAGCTCTTCTAGCCGGGTTTCTATCTCTGATATGACCTCGGTAATGACCATCTCATCTTCGATTGCGGCGTAAGTGGCGTCGAAATGCCTCTTACCTACTAGGTGAACGAACTCTGCGACCTCGGTAATCTCGGCATATTCACTAGTCAACCTTTCTGCTGTGGTTTGAAGCGCATCCGTTAAGCCAGACATCGCAGAAACAACGACAGCAATCTCGTTTCCTTCGTCATAATAGCTTCGCACAAGCTCTCCGACCTGCCTTATCATTGTGCCATCGGCGACCGAGGTGCCGCCGAATTTCATCACGTATCTCATTTTACCTGAACCTTAAGGGCTGCGTTTTAAGCTAAATATCCCGTTTGCTTGTATTAAAGCCTTCTGAAAGATGCTCGAGCTTCGAGCACACGACAAAAAGACTTTAGCAGCAGAAATGGCCCGAAACTGGTCGTGTTCAGCATGTCGCCGTCTGAGCTCTCGGCATTGTTGCCAGTACTTTTTTTTCGCAAGAGGCTCCGTTCTCTTAATTGTCTTGGCAACTTGTACCCATCATTGATTCACGACGTAACGCGCTCAGTATGAGGCGCAGCTTGGCGTACGCGGTTGCGGCCCTCATTATATAGCCACTTTCTTGTCTACCTTGTTTACGCGCGTTGGACGCACCGCTGATCATCGCTTTTTTGTATGGGGACGCAACTCAGGAGCTTTTGCGACCTTTTCACGAGCTACTCCAGAGTAGTGGCGGCACTGGAATCGTTCACTATAGGATAAAAACGAAGATGACGTAAACAGCGGCCACAAAAGGCACGATCGCTATCGCCACGTATTGTAGGACGCCCCAGTTCAGTATTTTTCTCCCATCGAGGGGCCCTATCGGGAGCAGGTTGAAGGCAGATAGCCATATGTTGATTACAAAGCCGTATAGTCCAACGTAGTTAAGCAAGCCCCCTAGGGGCGTCAGCAGCGACAGCGTCAGCAGGTACAGGAGCAGGTACAGCCCGCCTAACCCTAGATTAAGAAGGGGCCCGGCGGCAGATATGATCCCATTTTGTCGCTTGGTGATAGTTGGACCGTAGATCATGGTAGCTCCAGGAGCTGCGAACACGATGTGGGTCACATAGGCAAACAGGATCGACAGCCCTAGGGTGACATAGTTCGCTCTGAATTCAGACCAGAATCCAAAACGCTGGGCCGTATACTTGTGCAAGAGCTCGTGCAAGACAAAACTTGAGCCAACGACCAAGAGCGGCACTGTGAGTGTAAGAAGGATATCCTCCAGTGATGCGCTCGACAAGCTGACTCCGCTAAATGCAAGATAAAAGGCGAATGAAACGCCCAACCACGCCACGAAGAGATCGACGAGCTCTTTGCTGCTTGTTGAATGCCGTACCATGTGCCCTATGCAAACCTCCTATAACGTGTGAGAGCGCAGCGGGCGTCTTTTTGGGACAACGTTAAGCTCTTCAAGCGGCGGAATCAGCTCAGGATGATCAAGATAGCGCTTTATTCCCTCTTTGTGGCCGGCGCCGACGACAGCGACGACTTTTCCGCGTAGCGTTAGTATATTTCCCGCAAGATACGCGTCCCGTTCGTCAACAAGCACCCGCGCCGCGGTTGGTGAGAACTGCCGCAGCTCACTGACCAGCTGTGAAATAACGTCATCGTTTGTGATGTCTTCGAGGTCGATTTCCTCGTCGCTCGTGGTAATCCCGAGAAGCGCGACAAGCATCTTCAGCTTCTCGATGGGACGCATCTTTGCCCAGAATCGAGCCATGGTCACGTTGATATCTCGATCGACGAGTGCTACGCTCGCTCCGACGCTCCCTGCCGCTTCGATGGCGGAAAGCATCTCGCTTCCGGGCTTCACTCCGACTTCTGAGCCGAGCTTATNNACGACATCAGGTCTTTCGGCTTCGATAGTGCGCCGCACCTGATGGATGCTCTCTTCGGAGATGTGTGCAGTTCCGACGACGATGATCTCCGCCGGTTGATCGTGGTTCTCGTGCATTGCGCCTATGCTTTGATCAAAGTGCCGTCAGGGCCGACGATCTGTTCTCGCGCCTCCCCCAGCAGGGTCATCGCGCTCGTGACATCTTTCTGTGTGACGATCCCGACCACGCTGCCTCCCTGAACAACTGGAATCGACTCCAGCCGCCGTTGGGCGAGCTTGACGAAGACGTCAGAGGCCTCATCATCGGGCGTTACGGGCTCAACGTTGCGGATCATCACGTTGCCTACCATGATGTCATCTCGACGGTTCGGGGGCACCTGATGCACGTTAGTGAACGAAATTAGGCCCACGAGCGTGCCGTTGTCAACGACCGGATAGGTTGCGTGTTTGCTTTGAAACATCACCTCAATCAGTTGGGTGATCGTCATCGATGGAGGCACGGTTGCTACGTCAGCCGTCATGATGTCGTGCACCTTAATGCCTGCAAGCGTCTGCGTAATCGTGGTCTGTCGCTCCTCATCAGACGCGGCGATGTAGATGAAGAAAGCTATGATGATCAGAATCGGACTGATGAATAGTCCGACGATGCCCATCGCAACTGCAAAGACCTTCCCGACTTGGACGGCGGTATGGGTCGCCTTTAAGTAGGGCTGCCGACTGGCAAGCCATGCCCTGAACACGCGTCCGCCATCCATAGGAAACGCTGGGAGGATATTGAACCCGCCAAGAACGAGGTTGATATACGCAAAGTTCTGCAAGAACAGATTTGGCACGGTCGGGGTTGGCGCAAAGCTGAGCGCGAGAAAGAGCGCACCTAGGCCTAAGCTCACCAGTGGCCCGATTAGCGCAGTTCTGAACTCGAGTTTGGGATCTGTCGGGATTTCGATTGCGGAAACCCCTCCGATGAGGTAAAGGGTTATGCTTTTTACTTCGATGCCGTAGCGCATGGCAAGAAGAGAGTGTCCAAGTTCGTGGAGCAGCACGAAAACAAAGATCATAATGCCCGCTATTGTCCCGTAAACGTATGCGTTGGGAACGGTTGCAAACCCTATGGGTGGGCCGGAGATGGCAAACACGAAGGCGAATAGGGGAATAATCAGAAAGAGCGTAATATTGATTAGAATCGGGATTCCGCGAACGGTAGCGATTCGAAAAGACCAGGCCATATAATCCTGACCTAGCCTTTATTTGGCAAACTATATATTACTTTAGTCGATAGTGTATGGCGGAGTTTGTGCACGAAATCCAAAAGGGAGTTTAAAATGCGAATCGAGCTAACACAAATCATGGACCTCAACGTGTATACTGATCGGGGGGATTATATAGGGAAAGTTGAGGACATCAAGATCGACACGAACGATAAGAGGGTAACTGGCCTCGTTATAGGCGACATTAACCATAATATCTTCGATATTAAGTACCGATTCGTAGTAATACCCTACCGGTTTGCAAAATCGATCGCCGACATAATTCTTGTAAGTAGCGTCGTGAAAACGCTCATCGGCCGAGCGAAGCCAAAAGAAGAAGCGTAATGAAAGAGCGCGAGATCTACGCAGGCTTGCGCACAGTTGTCCCTTTTTTCGTGCGTGTTGACGGACGCAATTTCCGGCACGCGCTTTCGCTGCTCAAGCGTGAACAACCGTACGATCTCGCCTTTGCAGAGTCCATGGGCGCTGCATCGGAAGCGCTCACGCGACATAGTGGACTGCCCGTGCAACTTGTTTTCGCATTCTCCGACGAAGCGAACGCCCTCTTTTTGGAAGCTCCGTTTGACGGCAGGATCGAGAAGCTTGACTCCGTCGTCGCCAGCTTCTTCGCCAGCGCAGTCACACTTAACCTCTCGTCAGACGTCCCTTTAGCGTTTGATGCACGCGTTATTCCGGTGAGCACAATGGATATCCCGATCTACCTTGAATCGAGGCAAAATGAAGCGTGGCGAAATCACGTGCACGCGTACGGCTACTATTACTTGCGACAAAGTGGTCAAACAGGACGAGAAGCTCAGGCAGCATTGCTTGGGATGAGCTCGAGCGAGATGCACGAGCTCATGTTCAGCCACGGGGTCAATCTGGCGAAGACCCCTGCGTGGCAGAGGCGGGGGATACTCGTCCATAAGCAAGGCTATGAGAAGGAGGGCTTTGATCGGATGTCCGCTCGCCCGATCACTACACGCCGATCAAAAGTTGTGCAAAACTGGGACCTTCCCATTTTTAAATCGCCTCAGGGGCGCGAGATGCTCCTCGGGCTCATAGGCCCTACCATAAATAAATATCAATAATTATATATTAATTTCAAGCGAAACCGGTTCTTCAGCAACAGATTCAAAGAGATAAAAGTCCTGTTAAGCAGCGGGAAGAAATCGGTAGCAGCGTGAGTAAGGGGCAAGGAAGGGAACGCGTCGTGGCTTTAGGTCTTTTGGGAGCGAAACCGAAGGTAGCAAAGAATGAACAGGTGTCCCTGCTTGCCATCAAGAAGGGGCCGTTCTACGTTGTGGCGTCGGTAGAAGTGGGAAACACGACGACGAAGTGCATTCTTACCGCGACGAACATGCTTGAGGGCAAGGCCTACGTCGTCAACAAGGTCGTCAACATGACGCGCGACGTGCGCGACCCAAAACCAGGCGAAGAAATCTTCGGCAGGACCCTGACCTACAAGCCGCTTACACGAAACAGCATTGCTGAAATGGTGAAGCGCACTCTCATTCAGTCTGTGCGAAACGCAAATCTCGACCTTGCCGACGACCTCCACTTTGTCGTGCGCTCCACGGGCGTGGTCGCTGGCTTTGATCAGCCCGAGGATATAGGTGAGTTCATAAGGGCACTTGCCGACGGCTGCTTAATGGCGGGAGTTACGGCTCGGAAAATGACGCCTGCGATGAGCATTCATCAACTTCCAAAGAAGTTTCGCGAGTACAGTCTTCTCGACAAAGTCGCTTTTGATGGTTCGGTAAGCGGCGTGCTCCCTCCGATCGGCTCAACAGGTGTTGAAGTTGTCGCAAATGAAATGGAGGGCGAGCTGGCGACGGCAGGAATCAAGGAAGGCGCGAAATGGGCAAACGTCGACTTCAGAAATCCTTGCCTTTCTATGGATTTTGGGACGACCTTCAAAGGGCGCATCACCAACGACGCTCTTCCCTACGCGAACACGATCGCGAACTTCTGTGGTATCTCAGGGGAAATCGTTGATTCCGTCGGCCGCGGCACCGGTCTCGTAGACGAGACGAGCGGCACAACGTTTGACCTCCCAAAGCAGAGCCGACTGAAAGTCAGCACTGCAAGAGAACGGGACGTACGAGCTCTAGCAAACGAGATCCACGAACATATTCGAATCCAGGAAGTCCCAAAAACGTCCAAGCGCTTTGGCAGCGTGCCAGTGAATCCTCACGCAGCGGCGCAAATAGGGTTGACCCTCATCGGCGTCGATTCCGGTGAGAATGGCAGTGATCTTCACCGTATTTCGAAAGTCGGTGGCGAAATCTACGAAGATTATGGGCTCGGAATGCTATACAGCGTCATTGACTGGGTATCTACGGGCATAGCTGAACGGACCATCAATACAGCGTTTACCAAAGGTCTGATCAACGATAAGGTGAGCATCGGGATAACCGGGCGCGCAGGCATTACCGGAAACAAGCCAAATCATATCCTAAAGGTCATCAAGGAAATGGGCCTCTACAACAAGCCCGAAGAGTATGTCGTGTTCGTGGATGACGGGCTGGCGCGGGGAGCGGCTATCATGGCACGATGCATGAATTCGCTTGGCACGCCCAAGAATCCGTTTGGGGGGCTTAGGGGTGGGAAGTGCATATTGGGCCAGCGAATGAGACTGCAGGCCTACTAACAGGTCGTCGCGCTGGGCTTTTTCGGCGGAGACTGCGACGCCTGTATCGTGTTTGTGAGAGCTCTGAACGGTTATTGTAAGCGTTCCGCGTCGTCTTGGAATCAGCTAGAATTTTGAAAGCTTTGCGTGGAAAAAGATTATAAGGCAAGCCCGCGGCACACCGTGACACGGGCGCCGGCCCCGTAAAAAAAAGCGGAAGGATTATTAAACAAGAGCCACACAAAAAAATATAGCTATAATTATAAAGCTATTGTTTGCATCGACATGCTGACGTGACTGTGCCATTCGGACTGAAAAGATAGATAGCCTCATAGCGGAAGATACAACGATCGCAATGTTGAAAGGACACGCACCGACACACAGAAAATTACTCATTGGTCTTTCGGTGGCGCTTATAATTTTGATGTGCTGCTCCGTAATGGGCGTTGCGGCAGCGCAGCCATCATCGTCTCCGGCCACAACCACGGCTGCGAACGCGAAATACCCGCCGTATCCGGTGAACCTTTACGAGTTTTATCTATCGACGTGCCCGCATTGCCAGGCGCTCGCGCCGGACATTGCCGCACTGGCAGCCGAATATCCAACATTGCATGTGTATCAGTACGAAACGTCAAACGCTGCGAATTATAGCCTTTTTCAGACGTTCCAGAGCGCGTACGGGGTGAAGTTCGACACCGTCCCTACCGTTTTTGTCGGGACGCAGTTTTGGCAATCGAACCTTAACGCGCCGCAGATTGAAGCAGCTGTTGCGCAAGCAATTCAACACGGAGCGACAGGGAAGGGTGACACAATAACCGGCCACTCTGTGCCAATGCCGGCACCAGGGACCCAGAATTCGACCGCCGCTGGGACATTGGCGAATACGCCGGCTCTGCCACTGCCGCTTTTCATCACGACTGCCGTTATAAGCGGCGTGAATCCGTGCGTCTTTGCGGTGCTCATATTTTTGATGGGGACGATCGCTCTCACAGGCTCGCGCGCGCGAGCGCTTGCCATTGGCGTGACTTACATCGTAACGGTGTTCATTGTCTTCTTCCTTTCGGCACTTGCTATTGTGCAGTTCGTTCAGGTCATAGGCCTACAGAACTTAGATCTGACTAAGACCTTGATTGGCATCTTCCTCCTCGTCGTTGGTATCGTATCGATCAAGGATTTCTTTTGGTACAACCGCTGGTTCAGTTTTAAGATCCCAACTTTCACGAAACGCAGCATCAGCACTCTCGGGAACACCGGGTCTTTTCTTGCTATTATAGGGCTCGGCATCATCGCGACGATTGCCGCTTTGCCGTGTACGCTCGGTCCGTTTACCTTCTTCTCCACCACTTATTTGACCAACATGGCTGCGATTCAATCCAACCTTTACACAGCCCTCTTCGCATTTGCATTCATCATACCGATGATCATCGTTTTCGTTGCCATATATGGCATCAAGGTGGGAACGGACAGGGCAGAGGCGTGGAGAATGCAATCAGCGCGCTATATGAGGCTTGTGGCTGGGGTCCTTATGGTCACCTTTGGCCTCCTGCTCGTGTTCAAGGTGTTCTAAGCTAGTTGTTCGGTAACGCGCCTGCTCGTGAGACGCTTCTCAAACCGTCTGATGACAGTTGCGTGTTTTTTAGCATGGTCTAGTTAAGCGGGCCTATTGCACGCAGACGGGCGGTATTCAGGTTCAAGGCGTGAGGAGACTCAGGTCGACAAGAAACGACAAAACCAAGTATCTTGTCTGCTTTATGAGCATCACGTCGTGATTCGATGCATCATACATATCGAGACGAAGCCGAAAGGCGGACATGGCAGAACCCTGAAAGGATTCTTGCGGAAGCCGAGATTATGCTCGGCGATGTGCTCATAGATCTGGCCTGCGGTTTTGGTTTTTTTGCGATTCCCGCAGCAAAAATAGTTGGCCCAAAAGGTGTCGTTTGCGGCGTTGACATTGACCAAGAAGCTTTGGAAGAACTACGTGAAAAAGCTGCGCTTGCCGGCCTGCGAAATCTGCGGCTAAAACCCGCGGCGGCAGAAGATGTCGTTCTGTGCGAGCAGTGCGCCGACAAAGTGTTCGTTGGGATAGCGCTTCACGATTTCAAAGATCCGCTCAAGGTTTTGCAGAACGCGAAGAGGGCCCTCAAAACGGGCGGCAGATTGGTAAATCTAGATTGGAAGAAAGAGCAAACGCCTTTCGGCCCTCCTCTTGAAATACGGTTCAGTGAGAGCGAAGCTGTCTCTCTTATTGAAAGAGCCGGATTCAAAGTCGTCTCAGTGAAAGATTCAGGGCCCTATCACTACCTAATTTCAGCGAATTTGCTTCAGTAGACTCGTGCTAGGCTCAAAACTTGCAGGAACACTCACTTTTTTCGCCAATTCTGATAATGTTATATCCTCTCGAACCGCATCTATAAAGAAAAACGTCTAGATCAGCAAAGGAGTCTTGTTTTGCCGACTTATCCAATCTCTATGTGTTTGGTCTGCAAGCATTATCGAAAAGCTCAGCGATGTGAAGCTTTTCCCGCGCGAATACCTCAGGCCATTCTTACTGGTAGGTATGATCATAGAAAACGACATGACGGGGACCGTGGAATTAGATTTCAGCCAAGAGATGATGTCAGCCAAGCAGAGTTGGAAAGCATTTTAAGCATATTCGACAAAAAAAACCGCTTGAGCGGGTTTTAACTTTAAATCTTCAAGTGACGCTAGTTGCGTGCAGGAGCTTAAAGTTCTGCTAAACTGCGTTAGCTCTCACTTTTGCCTAATTCTTGCGTGAAAAAGCGCGGAATCTTTCAAAAAATAGCTCTTAACTTAGCAAGCAAAGCTGAAGCGCCGAATCTCTTCAATATGTATGTGGAATCAGATTAGTAATTATAGTACTAATTCTATCTAGTATATGCTAATACTCAATAATTGAATATATATTAAATATGTTAATAATCTGATAATATCATTGGTGTTCACTTGGATAAAAATTCGTAGATAATGTCCAACCCTATATTATAGATCAAAATGCTGTAATTCGCCATAATTAGTGCATTTTTTCTTCAAAGCAAGTAAAAAAGTGGAAATCGAGGGGTTTTTTGTTAAGCAATTATCGATTTTTTGGCTTTGTGCTAGTTGTGGATCTCATATGAGAAAAGAAATCGCAGTGATTTGTTGAAGAAGTTCTAAGTTAGATATCTCCAAGCAGATTTGCATTTTAATACTGAGTTAATTCGTGGCGTTGACAATATGATATCAAAAATGGTCGCTAGAAATTCAATGATATCAAAAACTAAAAAATTAGTTAATAGATGGACGTAATTTGCTGGCAGAGGGGGTTTTCGGGCCATCAGCTCTCACTTTTATAATAATAGCTGGAAGAAAATTAGAATGAGACTCTCTCGTACGCTTCCCTCAAATCATCATCCTTAAATTGAAGGTAGACCTGCGTTATGCTAAGGCTGGAATGCCCTGATAGAAGCTGTAAACGCCTTAGCTCCATCCCTGAGCGTACCAAATGTATTGCAAAGCTGTGGCGTAGCGTGTGTGGATGGATCTTAAGGTCTCCCTTATCCCCGTATCTCTTGACTAGGTTGAAAACTTGTGCTCTACTGATAGGGAAAACAGGTGGATCCTCTAGGGTATTCAGTGCTAAGATGTAATCGGAGAGCATTTTGAGGGTATCTTGGTCAAGAAGCACCCTCAGCTGTCGCCCTCCCTTGGCTTTCCGTATGTTCACCACGCTATTCTTGTATTCGATGTCGTTCGGGGTGACGTTAATGACTTCGCTTACCCGTACCCCAGTTCGCCACATAAACCGGAGCAGCAAAAAGTCCCGCTGACTGCACAGTTTCGCAGCGCGCAGTATTTCAACTACTTGCTCCTTTTCAAGATAGCCGGGAATTTTGGTCGCATTTGACAAAAGATATGTTTTGTTAAACCGCAAAGGCGATTCTTAGCCTGATTTGCCGTTTTTTCTATAAATTATACAAAAAAAGAAGAATTGATTTTAGCGTTTTCTATAACACTGTTATAACTCTCACTTTTATAAAAAAAGTATTAAGAAAAAATGTTTAAAAAGCTACTTTTTCGTACGCTTCTCGTAGGTCATTATCGTTGAATTGAAGGTAAACCTGGGTAATGCTGAGGCTTGTATGCCCTAGCATGAGCTGTACGCGCCTTAAATCTGTCCCGCCACGAACCATATTAATAGCAAAACTATGTCGCAGGGTGTGAGGATGTATGTTAACCCCTGTCATCTTCCCGTATTTTTTGACGATGTTAAATACTCGATTTCTTTGAATAGGAAAAACAGGCTGATCCTCTGGGATATTTAGTGCTAAAACATAGTCGGAAAGCATTTTGAGTGTATCTTGGTCAAGAGGGACTCTCCGCTGTCGCCCTCCCTTAGCCTTTCTGATGTTAACGACACCGTTCTTATGTTCAATATCCTTCGGGGTAACGTTTATGACCTCACTTACGCGTGCGCCGGTTCGCCACATAAACCGGAGCAGCAAGTAATCCCGATGATTACAAGTTTTAGCAGCGTTGAGTATCTCATCGACCTGTTCTTTTTCAAGATAATCGGGTATTTTAGTCACATGATACAAAAGATAGGTTTTGTATCTTAAAGATTGTCATCTTGCTCTTTTTTTAGGGCAAAAGCCAGAAGTTTATACAAAGAGGCAAATTCTTCCGTTTTCTGGAGCATTTTCCGAGATAATTAAGCTATTTTTATAAAATTGATTTTTATATTAGCCCTATTATTCAAAATCAAAAAATTTCCGTTGCGGATCTTCGCAACAACATTAAGTCGCATCGAGGAGGGCGGGTTAACGAAAAAGTGAGAGCTAATTCCGACTTGAGCAATAAGACGAAAAAAGAACCTCAGCAAGTTTTGTGAGCAGTACGGCGACGTCATTCAGTGGGATCAGTCAAACCGAGCGTACGTTCTCACATACGGGGTTTCAGGAGTTGCTTGGTCACATTATAAGCGTCCGCTTCCTGCGTCAGTTTATGATGTTTATTTGAAATACTAGGCAGATATCGAACTCGCAGGTTGAGGTTGGCTTAGATAA
>PLGY01000048.1:22104-23062 GCA_003139855.1 Candidatus Methanoflorens stordalenmirensis | reverse complement strand
GTTTGGTTCGCTGGGCTTATCTCGCTGAACGCGATGCCACCGGTTCCCGCCTGAGTTGCCTGGAAGGTGAACACATCCATGCCGCCCGCCCCGACAACTGTGCTCGATGTGCTGACGTTACTCGCAAACGTCTGGTTGACCAACTTAAGGGTAGAGTTGTCATAGAGGGACAGCTCCCAGTGGTAGCCGGTCGATGGATTAGATGGCAGCCGGATCGCAAAGTCCTGGCCATGTGAGATATATACCGCATTCACCGTGGGCACATTGAGCGTTGTACAATTAATCGTGTACTTCACGGTGTTTTCAATCTGGTTCGTCGGGCTCACGCAGTTGAACGTGATGACACTGGTTCCCGTCTTAGTTCCCTGGAAGGTGAACACGTCGGCGCGCGGTCCGGGCGCTGATAAGCTGCCGCCCACGTACGTCTGATTGACCAGCGTTACGGACGAGGTGTCATAAAGGGACAGCGCCCAGTGGTTGCCATTGCCGATCGATGAATTCGATGGCAGCTGGATCGCAAAATTCTGCCCTTGTACGGCGGTGAGGTTGGTCGCATTACTTGCGTTAGCACCAAGCGCGGCTGCTGCGTCAGTAGCGACCGTTGCGCTACTAACGGCCGTTGTCGTTGCACTTGGGCTAGGACTCGGGGTTGACGATGATGTGCATCCCGCGATCATAACCGTTGTACCCGCTATCACAACGAGCACTAAAATGAGGTGTTTTTTCATGGTGTCTCTCTCCCACAGACAGTCTCGGTGCCGTTTTAGACTGCTTTGGTATATATTGTTCGTTTAATGAAGTTTACCCGCTGAATCGTCGCTCAGTGTATAGCCCCAAGAAAGATTGATGCCTCTCGGCAGAACGTGTTGAAGGAAAAAGGTGCAGGCGGTGCTGAATAAGCAATCGCAGCCTATTCGTAAGTGAGCAATAACCCGCTCAATTCAGTTTTTAGCCTAGC
>PLGY01000048.1:16417-22032 GCA_003139855.1 Candidatus Methanoflorens stordalenmirensis | reverse complement strand
GTAATCTCTGAATAAGGAATGGTGTAGTTTTCCTTGTTTTCAGAGAGGAGTTCATCAATTATTTGTGTGCTTCTAGATACAGGTAGATCATCGTGGAGTTCTTGTGCCGGAACGTATTCAGAGAGCATTTTGATTGTCTCTGCGTCAAAAGCTATTCGCTCTGCTTGCCATTCAGTCCGGTGGAGCTCGTCTTTATATCCCGCTACTGCGTTCGCCCGTTCGCTGGCGTACGCCACCACCGTCCGGTCTGTTGTGAATAGCAGCATTCGATTAGGTGTCCACCTGTTGTCGATAAACACGCCCGAAGCCCAACCGACTACGTCCTCTCCTGTAACCGCGTCTTGCTGGACATTCTGTTCTTCGGTCGCGCCTAAATTAGCGCCACACCACGCACAGAACTGCGCGTTTAAAGCAACTTTGCGACCACAGGCGGCACAGAATTCGACGTTTGTGTCAGCCATAAGAATCCCCTCATTGATAGTATCGTCTCATATTGAGGCAACGTGTCCCTACTGCTTTAAGCTTATTTTGTGTATCTTTGTTGCTCTTTAGCATGCTCCATTTTTCACGTTGTACGCTGAAACCGCATGTCATATCGTCATTGCATGGTAGCTCCAACAACCCCCCCCTTCTGCGTGCCAGGTTGCACACAATAAAGCCAGACCACCGACCGGCCTAACCAGGCCATTGTATCACTCAGTCGCTTCGCTCCCTTGCTTTATTGGCTACGCGCAAGCCCCCATTTGTCAGCCATAAGTATCAAAAGACGCACCGCAGATTACCTGCCACAAAAAGTGGCCTGCACTGTCTCTGTCATTTCCCAATTATGGGAATTCCTACTTATCGACACATATTTTTTCACGTTAGTGTCCACGGCGAAATGCAAATTCCATGTAGACCCCTTTTTGACTGAAAATAGAGCCGATACCGCATGACTCTTTGCAGCGGCCTAAAAATTAAGGGAAAGCGCTAAAAAAGCGCGTTAAATTGAGTTAGAGTCGCACTAACCCACACACAGAGAAAGAATTCGAGGAGGGGTCAACGCGCCTTGTCGTCTGGTGCATCCAGTGCGCTTAAAATGTACGGTCTTGAGGACACCTTGTGGTATTTGGGTCCTCCACCCATCGACAAAATCCCTATGTAGCCTGCCGCCAGTAACCCGTGGAGGGCTTCTTGGACTTCGAGCTTCGTCCCGTCGACTTTTTTCTGCACCTGCCACGAGCGAAGGCCTTCGCTGCTAGACTCATAGATGCTTCTCAAAACCTTCTTTTGAAGACCCGTCATCAAAGCCACTTCACCGGGGCCGTCGTGCAGCATCGGATTTAACATAGTTACACGCACCTTTCGGGATTGACCATGTTAGGTTAATCGTATATAGTTCTCCTTGGTTGGCACTACCTCTGCAGAAAAATAACTTAGACAGCGTAGCCGACCAAAAAGTTTCTGGTGCCACGCGCGCCGGCATCCCCCTGGACCGGCTGACAGACGTGGTCAAAGGATGCTCGGATGGCGGTTTGTCTGCGTGCAAGAGCATTTATCCACCATGCCGAGGAAATGAAGATGAGCTGAGAGCATGTTGTTACATGTTACCATAACCGACGCAGATACTGGTTGTCCTCGATACAATTCTAACAACATCTTGGTTGGTGTCGATACACGTAAGAAACGCGATGATCTGGGTCAGTTTCTATGCGATCGTTGCTCCAAATAGCCTGGCGCTCGCGTACGAAGCTTATCGTGCATAGGGGCGGTTAGATGGAAATGGGTTCAGAAGTGCCAGCATTCTGTCTTCCGGATAAGGCGGGAGAGCTGCGGTGTTTAAGCGATTTTAGGGGTAAGTGGGCGGTCCTTTACTTCTACCCGAGAGACAACACCAGTGACTGTACGAGAGAGGCTATGGATTTTAGCGAACAGCTACAGGATTTTGAGAAGCACAATGCAGCAATCATTGGGATAAGCCCGGATTCGCCTGCGAGTCATGAGAAATTCGCTGAAAAGCATCAACTTCGTGTATTGCTTTTAAGTGACGAAAAGCACGAAGTGGCGGAAACGTATGACGTCTGGAAACTAAAACGGCTATACGGGAAAGAGTACCACGGCATTGAACGAGCACCTTTCTCATAAACCCAGAAGGGAAGCTGGCCCAGGCTTGGAGAAAAGTGAAAGTGAACGGCCACGTTGATGCTGTAAAACGAACCCTGGAAGGGCTCACACAATAAAAATCATCTCAACTAGTCGCATCCGAATCTGGTAATCGTCGCGAACAAGCGAGGTTAGCTCTACAGAGCCAATTTCGCTTACGCAGAATTTACGAGTAACGCCGCCGATCCGCTCAAAGTAGATCACAAAGAGGTTACCATTCAGGTTCGCCCTCTGTGCCAAATAAGCCGGAATAGAACAAGCCGTTGAAGCGGTAGTCCTTGAGGTTGTCTGCAATCTCGTGCGATTCGTTGTTTTTGCTTCCCACTAACCTGCCATCTTCAAACCATCTGAGAGTGTCATAGCGGGAAAGCGCCAGAATGACGTTCCGCTCAATGCGCTCTTCGTCGGACCCTTCAGAACTTGCCACTTTCACGTCGTCGATCGCCCATTTCGAAACGTCAGGCTTCAGCCACTGTACGAATTCTCCCACTAGCCACGGGTACACGATAAGGGACCGCATGCTACTCTCTGCCTTTACGTAGACTCATCATCCTTCTTGAAGATTAAAACCTTTTCCCTTTGCATTACGTTGTACAGGCCAAAGATGGTCTTGTCGACACTCCTTGTGAGGTGCAGTCCAATCTCGCCCGCGTGTTTCGTAATGAGCTCGGCAGATTGCAGTGACGTGCCGCCAAAGACGGCATTCCCAATAACGATCAGAGCGTATTTGTTTGGCTTCAATACGCGCATCATCTCATCCAAACAGCGCATTATGTCGTCATCGTAAAGGCGTACCCGGTCTTTTGTCGGACCCCGCAACCCAATGAACTGTTCCCTGATCTCACTCGTATCCAACCCAAGGGCCCGAAGCGCGTGCGCATCGTTCTTGATATAGTCAAGTGCAATGGAGTACGGGGGAGACGTGACGATACCATCGATGCTATTATCCTGCACGGGCAGTGTGCGCGCGTCGCCGCGTTCAATAGTTGCCCGTCCCAGCGTTAGGCCGAGATCCTTTCGGATCTGATCGTAGTCGGCAACCGACTGGACCATGAGTTCGGTTTTTGAGGCAAGTGCCGCGGCAGCGTCTTTTCTTCGTCGCACGCTATCGCTCAACGCTACCAGTTGGGCCAAGCGAAAGAAGTCCGCGACCCGTTGGTCAGTATTGGCTGACATCGTCGACGATGCTTCGTGCAGCGAGGTGTTTGCTGCGTTCCCTTTCGGAAGCTCTGCGCAGCGTTCTCGTATCTTGTCGATGACCTCGTGCGAAGCGGTCTTAACCCTGCTCTGCAGAACGCACAGAGGCGAGGCATCGAACCCGACGCAGTTAACGCCCAATAATTGGGCCTCGAGCGCCGTCGTGCCGCTTCCGACAAAGGGATCCAAGACGGTGTCTCCTGGTGCCAGTCCGATTATGTTGAGCGCCGCTCGGGCTAATTGCGGGTGGAATTTGCCTTTGTAGGGATATATCCAGTGTGTCAGATACTGGTTGACCGAACGCGTGCGATTTTTTCGCGAAATGTAAGCGTAATCGGTGTTCTCCCCCCGGACCGTCTCAAAATATGCGAGCTGCCTCTTGAGCCGTTCATCATCTTCAACATCGAGTAGCCTGAAGCTCGAAAACTCGTCGGTCATCTCGAAAACAGCTCCCAGCGAACGGAGTTCAAGCCCCGCTAGGATGAGTTCGTAAATGAACTGAACGTTGCCAAATAGGCGCGCCTGGTCGGGTAACCGGCTTTCTTCTTGTTTCTTTAGGGGCGTGTTGCTTGCAAGGGGTAACTTGTCGTTCACGTTCTGTTCTGCTCTCAAGACCGTTTTTTTTGAATACAAAGATAAAGTGCGGGTCTCGGTAACTCTATCGCTGAGCCCTGTAGCCGATGCTATCAAGTGTTGCACATTAGGCCCCCGGTGGGGCGTACAAGACTCAACAGCTTTTGGACGCCCTTCGATTTAAAACTAATGCGCGAACGCCTATGAGGCAGGGCCTCGGCGTGCTATTCACTAAAAAGAAAAACAGCTAGCTAGCGACAATGTCTAAAAAAGCAAAAAAAGGAAGCCAGGTCATCCCTGGCTTAAATCGAATTCGATTTTAGCTTTTGCGACTGCCCTGATTAATGACTGACCTTATAAGGTCGCTCGTAAATCGATGATCGTTTACGGATCACTGAAATAAGGGCACTCGCTTTTTTTCTTTTCTCCAATGCTTCCAGTTTTTGTAGTAGCGCCTACAGCTGAAACTAACTGTAGGCACTCGCCGTCGTTTTTACAGCAGGGCTGTATCACGACGTGCTGTCATCGCTTGTAGACTCACTCGACTTCGCTGGTTGCTTTTGCTGTTGAGTTGTTCCAGGCCACCGCAGTGTTAATGTTGAGACTCTTGATGACGGTGTTGGAGTTGCTAGCACTGTTGCTCTGGCTGGCGAACGTTACGGTGTTACCATTGCCCGTAACCGATTGGGTGTTTGTCTGGTTGATTGTCTGGGTGGATACAGATGCTTGGCTTGATCCACTCGCGGCCGCGGCACCCTTGGTAGCGACTGCAGCTGTAGGCGTAACGACTGCCGGAGTAACTACTGCTGGCATTGCCTTGTAAACAGGCTTGTAAACAGGCTTCCAGACTGGCATCATTGCGACTGTCTTTACTTCACAGCACTGAGTGACTACACAGCATGCTACTGTTGGACAGCAGCTTGTTGTGGCCGCGGGGCAGCTGCAACTGCAGCACGTTGAGGTCACGCAGCTCGTGCACTGAGCGCAAACCGTCGCTGCGCTGGTGCTTGTCGTCGCCTTAGCGGCGCACTGAGCTGAAACTGTGCCTGTCGCTGCAAGTGCCACAAAAGCGAGCACTAATAGAGACACGATAACTTTCTTCATGATTCATCTCCTTTTGTTTAACACAGAGGGCTTACGCCCAACTTCTATGTCGTAACTTCTTTTTGATCTAAGATATAAAAAGGTTTTGATATTGTCAGCTGGTAAATTGCACTTAAATGGCTATATTGAGCTCTCATGTCAGTCTTTTTCAGTTACGCTTCGCGGCGTAGGAAATGTTCGACGTTTCGGCTGATTGCGTCGGCCCGTGGCTTCCCAAGATGAGCCAGAGAAAAAAAAAGCCTCAACGCGCTGTACAGCAGCGAGGGGTGTCCTTTTCGCTTCAGCTATGGCTCGTCCAAGGCTTAAGAAACAAAAAGCCTGGAGATGAGCTCCCGGCTTTAAAAGCTGTTTGAAAAAAGCTAGTTCATTTGGCTAAAAGCAATCACGCGATCGATAAGAGATTGCTTTCAAGGCGTGTGGCGCTATACAAGCCGGCACGTAGGACACGTTACAGCATGTTGGACTGGCGCAAACATGTTATGCTTGCAGGTCGTTGTCGGATAATTCGCGCACTTCATCGTTGTCGGATAATTCGCGCACTTCATCGTTGTCGGATAATTCGCGCACTTCATCGTTGTCGTAGGACACGCTGAAGTCTT
>PLGY01000048.1:5896-16394 GCA_003139855.1 Candidatus Methanoflorens stordalenmirensis | reverse complement strand
TTTGGCAGCTCGTACACTGAGCGCACGTCGTCGCAGCGCATGTACTGGTACCAGTAGTGGCTGCGGGTTTAGCCGCGCACTGGGCTGAAACTGTGCCTGTTGCTGCGAGCGCCACAAAAACGAGCGCTAGTAGAGATACAATTACTTTCTTCATTCTAGTTCTCCTGTTTTACTGATTGAGGGCTTTCGATGCCCTTGCGTCTGTCGCTCTTTTTCCCATGCTATAAATATATTCTGCATAGAATATTATTTCTGAGCGAACCTTTTGAGCTTATGAGGCCCTTAAGAGCAAATCAGCGTTTGAGTGCTTTAGGCATGCGCCCTCCATGAGCAGTTTTGACGTGCTCCCCTCGTGGGTCTTGAGCACCGTGTCAGAGTCTAGGGCGAGATGGACGGATCGCGTTTTTCCCGTGGGACGAGAGGGCTGTTCACCCTCTTGCGCAATGTATATATCTGCGCGATTTGAGACCAAAAGGTATGCAATCTGATACAGCAAGCGCTGCAACAAGCGCGACAGCAAATGCACTAGCCGCGCGAGGTATTCCGCTGATCGGGGATAGATTCCCGCAGATAGAAGTTCAAACCACTCACGGCAAGATGACGTTGCCGGATGTTTTTAGCGGCAAGTGGTTCGTGCTTTTTAGTCACCCTGCAGATTTTACGCCGGTGTGCACGACGGAGTTCGTGGCCTTTGCTAAACGATACGACCAGTTCCAACAGCTTGACTGTGAACTCATCGGACTCTCCGTTGATCAAATAGTATCGCACATGAAGTGGACCGAGTGGATCCAGCAGAACCTGAACGTTGAAATTCCGTTCCCTATTATTGCAGACACCGGCAAAGTAGCCTCGATGCTAGGGATGATTCACCCTGGCAAGGCCTCGAATACCGTGCGCGCAGTGTTCATCGTCGATCCGAAAAGCACCGTTCGGTTGATCATCTATTATCCGCAAGAAGTCGGCAGAAATATGGACGAAATTCTTCGAGCCGTGAAAGCTCTCCAAATCGCTGACAAATACGGCGTCGCTATGCCCGCTGGGTGGCCGCAAAACGAGCTTATCGGAAACAAGGTACTTATACCGCCGCCGGCCGACGAAAAGACTGCTAAAGAACGCGCTAAAATGTATGACAACTACGATTGGTGGCTCTGCTACAAAGAGCTCGAAGAGTGATTTCCTACGGCTGAGGCAATATTCATCCGTGAGGCCTGGAGAAAGCAGTACTGTGATAAGCCGCGTGTATAATGGAGGATAGATTGACCGATACAGATCTGCTCCGCGATAAGTCGCAGGAGGGTTTGTTCTACGTGTCGCCAGAGGAGCTCGCCAGAAGACTGCGTTCAGACGGGGCACCGCTGGTGCTCGACGTGCGAGACCCTAACGAACTAGAGGGGGAGTTGGGGCAGCTGCCCGGCGCCCTGAATATCCCGCTCGGGCAGCTTCAACAGCGGATAGGCGAACTCTCGTCGGAGGAACGACGGGACATCGTTGTTGTGTGCCGTACGGGAAGACGTTCAGAAGCCGCCGCTCGAATCCTTCGGGACTCGGGATTTGAGCGAGTCTTCGTCTTGAAGGGTGGCATGACGGCGTGGCGGGACGCACACCGATGAACGGCGCCTGACGGTTCCATTGCCGCGCTCTCCAAGCGTGCACCCCTCCAGCGAGCCCAAAAACACCGCACGCAGATCGCTTCTTTTGTGCCTCTTTAGTTTGAAGTGGACTGTTCTGTACGTCATTGGGCCACGCCTTCGAGGTCGGCGCATCTATCTTCGGGGACGCCTCACCACGTCACTGCTTAGCCCGCGTTTCGAATGCGTGTGCAAATCCAACGCCTACCTTAATGTTAAATGGCTGTCGCAGCTCTCCGCCACAATAAAAGGAAATCGTTAAATAAATGGAAGAAAAACCGCTTTTTCACCAAATGTCTGGAGGTAAGCGATGGAAGACCAAGAAGAAAAAGAAATTTAGGCGTCTACGAACGTTCAACGTCATTGCGGGCTTATTCCTTCTGGTTCAGGCTAAGCCATAGTTCTCCTCAGCAACTCGTTCAAACTTCCGATAAACACGTATTATCTGCATCTCAACGCGACCACGCAGGCCCTCGCACCGGTCGAGAACACGATCTACCAGGTCCGCGTGGGGCTCCTCTGTGCGCTATTCCTACTGATTTCAACGATTGACCATCTGGTGGTGGCATCACCGTTTGCGAACCGATGGTACGTCAAAAACCTCAAGAAACACGTAAAATACGCGCGCTGGTACGATTATGCGCTGAGCTCATCNNCTGCTTAAACGCAACGATGAACCTTTTCGGCCTGATGATGGAGCTCCACAACCAAAAGACCGAAAAAACGAATTGGACGGCGTTCATATTTGGATCATTTGCCGGCGTCATTCCGTGGATAGTCATCGTCCTATACTTCGTCGGGGCGACGCAAAACGCATCAGTGCCCACCTTTATCTATTACATCCTCGCGTCCTTGGCGTTCTTCTTCCTCCTGTTCCCTCTCAACATGTTCTTGCAGTACAAGAAGGTCGGAAGGTGGAAGGATTACCTCTACGGTGAGTACCTGTACGTCATTCTCAGTATCGTGGCAAAGACTGCGTTGGCGTGGCAGGTGTTTGCAGGAACGCTCAGATAATCGCGCGTTGACGTCAACAGTCCCTTTGTGCGCGCCGCCTTTGGTCGCCCCTTCGCGCAAAGGGCGTCTCCGCTCTTTTTGACACAACGCCCCTGAAGCGAAAGGGCGTTGCTCCGCGTTGTCGAGGGGAGATGAGCAAACCAAGTGGCGCGTTGCCGCTATCCTCTTTCGAGCGGGTATCCTCGGCTTTTCCAAGCCCTGATCGCGCCGAGAACGTTGTAGACGCTTGCGTACCCGTGGTGCGCTAGAATGCTCGCAGCGAGACTGGCACGCCCTCCCCAGGAACAGTACACAGCGAGGGGCGCATCCCGCGGCACACGCGCAACCTGCTGTTTAAGGTATCCTACGAAGAGGTGCTGTGCCCCCTTAATACGACCCTCCCTCCACTCGTGATCGTCGCGGACGTCGAGCACGATGACAGCCGCGCGGTCCACCGCGTTTTTCAGCTGCTCGACCGAACACGTCTTGAGCCGCGCGATTGGCTTTCCGCGGTTCCGCCAGTCAGGCATTCCGTTACAGAGATAAGCAGCGACGTTGTCAAAGCCAAGCCGATTCAGATACGTCTGAGCCACCTTGGCGTCCCCAGGCCTTTCAGTAACGAGCACAATGGGCTCATCATCAGCCAACACCCATCCCGGATAGACGCTGACGCCGTCCAGCCATATGCTGAGTGACCCAGGAATGTGCGATCCGGCAAATGCCCCTGGCTCCCGCGTGTCGATAGTGGTTGTTGCGTGAGCCTCAATGAGTTTCTCGAACTCGTCAGAGTCTACCTCACTGAGCGTCCGAGGCATCGGAGGTGGGCCTTGAACATTAAGCTCCTGGGTTCTGCTGAAGTAAGGCGGCAGCGAGAGCTCCTGCTGGGTCAGGTAGCGCACGAAGCCGTCTTCGTCCAGCTGAAGCAGCGGATTCGATTGGCGTTCGTAGCCCACGGTGCTGAACGATCTGGTACTTATATGGTTTCCGCAGACGCTTCCTGCGCCGTGAGCCGGATACACGAGAGCGTGATCACCAAGCGGCAAGAGTTTGTCAACGATGCTGCTATGGAGCTTCTTTGATTGTGCGCGGGCTGAGTCAGTTCCGAGGAGATCAATCCGCCCGACATCGCCCCCAAAGAGCGTGTCTCCCGTAAATACAATGAGCGGCACGCGGCTATCAAGCCGCTCGTAGACGACAAAACAAAGGCCGTCGTTCGTGTGCCCGGGCGTGCTGAGGACTTTAACCTTAAGGTCGCCAACATAGAATGTTTCGCCTTCGGCAAGGTTATGGTCTCCGTATCGAAAATGGGTCTCCTTGCTGTGCCCGATTTCTGCGTCGGTCTGCCGTTGAAGGTCGAGAGAGCCGGTGACAAAATCCTCGTTGCAGTGTGTCTCGAAGATGTACTTAATTTCGGAGCACTCACGTGCTGCCAGTTCGGCATAGATCGCGCAGTCTCGACGAGGATCGACGACCATCGCCTCGTTGTGGTCAGACAGGAAGTAGCTTTTGTGTGCCAGCCCCTCGGCCGTTACAGTCTTCAGCCGCATTCGTACCTACTTGGCCCTTTGCGTTTATCACATTTTCTGGTCACTCTGAGAAACTCGTTGCAGTGCCACACCCCACATCGTGCTCGCCCGATAGCCTTGTAAACGGCAATCCGGACCTAACGCGGCACTATCGGGCACCGCAGGCAATCTGTGCGAATCGCGGAGCCAAGCGGCGAGGCAAGCTACGACAAGGAAGCGGTAGATCGTCGTCCAGAGTGCCTATCTTCGTAACAAGCTAACCCTTCATATTGTGAGTCAGCGTCGTGTGGCGAAGAAGCCGTGAAACTGCTGTGCAGCGTCATTCAGGAGCTCATTTATGGTGAGGATTCGATGAGATGAAACCCGAGTTCGGTTAGCAATCCGGCCGCTTTCTTTAGGTCGCTTGCTTGGAGAATCAAGATCGCCTTATTCGGCGTTGCGCTCGTGTAAGCGTAGGCGTAATCGATGTTTATGTCGTTGTCGGAGAGCGCACGGCTGATCTCGAACAAGGCCCCGGGCGTGTCGGGTATTTCAAGGCCGATCACCTTTGTTTCAGAGACGGAAAAACCGGCCCTTCTTAGGTGGCGCAGAGACGCGTCTGCATCATCAACGACGAACCGAATGATGCCAAATTCGCCGCTATCAGCGATCGTAAAGGCGCGCACGTTTATGCCGTTTTCAGAGAGTATTTTCGTCGCGCTTGCAAGCCGGCCAGGTTTGTTCTCGGCAAAAAGCGTGATCTGCTTCAACAGTTTTTTTGTGACCATTCGCATCACGACCTCGTGAGCCTAAATCTGTCGCAGGTCGATGACCTTCTGCGACTTTCCCGATGACCGAGGTAGGGTGCCTCGTTCCACGAGTTCCACCTTTGCGTTTACCATGAGCACATCGCGCAGCTGCTTCGCGACCCGCTCTTCCAGCTGCATCAACGCGCCGACTCGGTCGCTCAGCGTGCTCTCCGTTACTTCAATCTTAACCGCCATGACGTCCATGGGGCCGGCTCGGTCGACCACGATCTGGAAGTGGTCACCGACTTCCGGAATCTGCATGAGCACCGATTCGATCTGGCTCGGAAACACGTTCACGCCTCTGACCACGATCATATCGTCAACGCGCCCTTGAATGCGCATGATTCTCGGATGGGTCCGACCACACTCGCACTCTTCCCACACCAGCGAGGTGATATCCCCCATCTTGTACCGGATGAGCGGCAGGGCTTCCTTTGACAGCGTCGTGACAACGAGTTCGCCTTTTTCGCCCTCTTCGACGGGGCCGCCGTAATCGTCGACGATCTCGATCAAGAAGTGATCCGCCCACGCGTGGATGCCATTCTGAGCGGAACATTCAGTAAAAAGCGGACCGCTCATCTCAGACGTGCCGTAGATGTCATAGGCCTTGATCCCAAGGTTCTGCTCGATGCGTGTGCGCGATTCCAGCGACCAGGGCTCGGCTCCAAGGATGCCCGCTCGCAGTCGCGTCTGCGATGCTATGTCGATGTTCATTGACTCGGCGACTTCACCGATGTGGAGCATATACGAGGGCGTGCACGCGATCGCCGTCGTTCCTAGGTCTTTCATGAGGTTTATCTGGCGCGTCGTGGTGCCCGCGCCTACAGGCAGGACGGCTGCGCCAATCTCCTCGACGCCGTAGTGAAGGCCAAGCCCTCCCGTAAACAGTCCATAGGCGTAGGCGACTTGGACGACGTCACCGCGCCCGAGCCCGCACGCGGTCAGCGAGCGCGCCAAGCAGGTCGTCCAAACGTCAATGTCGTTGGCGCTGTAGCCGACAACGGTCGGGACGCCTGTCGTACCGCTTGAAACGTGAAATCGCACGATCTGGCTCTGTGGCACCGAGAACATGCCGGTCGGATAGGTGTCCCGCAGATCGGTCTTGTGCGTGAACGGCAGCTGCTGGATATCCTCGAGTGATCGTATGTCGTGCGGAGAAACGCCGGCTGCCGCAAAACGCTTCTTGTAGAAACTGGAGTACTGGTGCGCGTTTTCGACTAACCGTCTAAGCTTGCGTTCTTGCAGCTGTTTGAGCTCTTCCGCGGACAGTCGTTCGACTTTTGGATTCCAGTACTCCATGGCGATATCAGCCTCATCCCTCAATCTGGCACGTACTCAATGCCATTTTAGTACTTTAACGTTATGAGTCCCATCATGCAGTCTAACAGCCCGTCAGGGGCGCTAGGCCGCTCAAAAAGTGCATCAAGGAGGGTTGAACAGCTCGGCAGTGGTTCGGGCAGTGACCAGGGACGGTGAAGTATTGTGCGGGTTCGCCGCACAGCGATCTCAGCTTGGCGAGGCTCAGTTTCTCGGTCTTGTGGTTTCCTGAGCGGCGGCGTGCAATCAGATAGGTCTTGCCTATGGATGCCCCCCTTCCGTGAGCGCGCGAAGAATGCTGAGGCGTTATGCTAGTTAGTAATATATCAACAAGTTATATATAGAGACTGAAACTACTAAATAATACACGCAAATGTGCTGAGTGCGCTTAAACCCACTCACGTGCTTTTTATGCGACCGGATCAACAATGAAAGCCATCGAAACAAAAGATCTCGTCAAGCGGTTTGAAGACGTTGAAGCCGTCAAAGGAATCAATTTGGAAATTGAAGAAGGGGAACTTTTCGGGCTGCTCGGACCCAACGGAGCGGGCAAAACGACGACCATCTCCATGCTGTGTACCATTACGAATCCCACGAGCGGCTCAGCGAGCGTCTTCGGGCACGACGTGAAAAAAGAATCCAGCACCGTGCGCGGAATGATAGGCATCGTGTTTCAGGACCCCAGTCTCGACGATAACCTTACCGGGAAGGAAAACCTCGACTTCCACGGCCGGCTCTACAAAGTGCCCAGAAATGAAATCGCTGGGAGAATTAACGAGGTTCTCGAGCTCGTTGAACTCGCCGATAAGGCGAACGTGATCGTTAAGAAGTATTCTGGTGGCATGAAGCGGCGGCTGGAGATCGCGCGCGGCCTGCTCCACCACCCCAGGGTCCTTTTCCTCGATGAGCCCACGCTCGGGCTTGACCCGCAGACCCGGCTTCATATCTGGGAGTATATAGAGAAGCTCAATAGAGAAAAGAAGATCACGATGATCCTAACCACGCACTACATGGACGAAGCCGATAAGTTGTGCGACCGCATCGCCATTATCGATCACGGGCAGATCGTTGCGATGGACACTCCCGAGAACCTTAAACACGACGTTGGCGGCGACGTCGTGACTATGACGGTGCCACACGGGAGTGAGCAGCTCAAGACTAAACTCGAACAGCTCGAATTCGTCAAGTCGGCCCAACTTGTTGACGGCACGTTGAGGCTGAGCGTCGAAAAAGGCGAGACTGCGATACCGATTTTCATGGACGTGGCGCGTCAAGAGGGGATCGCCGTGCCCTCGATCGCGCTTCACGAGCCTACGCTTGAGGACATCTTCATCAAGTACACCGGACGGGAGATTCGGGCGCAGGAGGCCGCGAGCGGGTTCGCTGCGTACCATGGCCCGGGGAGACGATAGCGATGCCAGACGGACGAATGGCTTTTTTGGGTGACATCTATTCGATTTGGCTTAGAGAGATGACCCGGTACGTCAGAGCTCGGTCGCGGGTCATTACCTCGCTTATTACTCCCCTGCTGTGGCTCATCATATTCGGGACCGGATTTAGCTCAGCCCTGTCGGTCGGCGGAACGGGCGGCAGCAATTACATAAACTTCCTTGCGCCGGGAATTCTCGGCATGGTCGTGCTCTTCACCGGGATGTTCTCCGGGATGAGCGTGATGTTCGACAAAGAATTCGGTTTTCTCAAAGAAATTCTCGTCGCCCCCGTTTCACGAACGTCTATCGTCATCGGAAAAGCCCTAGGGGGAACGACGCAGGGGGCAATACAGGGAGTCCTTATCTTCGGATTGTCCTATTTCATCGGCGTAAGGATATCAGGCACGCTGGGCCTTGCAGGCGCCATCGTGCTCATACTTGTGACCATGTTCTTTATCGGCATGGGTTTTGTGGGGCTCGGGATTAGCATCGCGTCCCGGATCGAGAATATCGAGGGCTTTCAAGTGGTCATGAACCTGCTCGTGCTCCCCATCTTCTTCCTGAGCGGCGCATTTTTCCCGGTCACGTCGCTTCCGGCCTGGATGAAGGCGCTTGTGGACATCAATCCGCTCGCGTATGGCGTCGACGCGCTGCGCTACGCCGTCACGGGACTGCACTCGTATGCGTTGACGACTGATCTCGCGGTCGTCGTCGGATTCTTTGTACTGATGATGATTGTGGGTTCGATCCTATTTCGGAACGTGCACTGAGGTGAGCCATCGTCGGGAGCCCAAAAAAGAGAAAAGTGCGCGACTGGCAGCGGTAGTTCGACGTGATACGGTGCTCAAACGAATTTTGCCGGATCTCTGTCGAACATCGCCTTGCAGCCAGGAGCGCAAAAAAAGTACTTCTTCCCCTTGTATTCGCTGACGTACTTCGCCGTCGTTTCATCGACGTCCATGTTACACACGGGATCTTTTACCATGTTTCCCTCTAGGCACCGTGTGTTTTCAACGTTTAATATACTAACTCAGTTGACCGCGCGTGATGATTTGCAGCTCCACAAAAAATCGAACAGTTCCACGAGCAGTCGGTAGGTCGCGTCAGCTGCGGATACGAGAAATCCGGACGACATATCCGGCTCGTAGCGTTCTCGAGCGGTCACTCGCGGGAAAAAAATGAGGCCGCGCAGCTCATTGACGAGGAGTATCATGCTGACTCTATCGACGTACCGGACATTGGGGCTTCTTGTCCCGGCCGTGCTCTGCAGAAGCACTTTGACTTCGGACGCGTTGAGTCCGGTTTGGTCCACTGTGTAATTCAAGGCCCACAGAAACCGTTTCGCTTCACGCACGATCTCGGCTTCAGCCGCGTGCAGTAGGTTACCCTCCTGGAGCAGCGACTCGCTGAGGTCTGCTGGCAAACGCTTGAGATGCATGGGAAGCTCGGCCGCGCTGTGGAGCTCCCAGTACTCCAGTAGGTCGTGAACGTCGCTTATCCCTTCAATAAAGGTTACCAGGACCTTTCCGTATTCCGATATGACGTAATCCCCATTAGGGAGCTGAGAGACGAGTCCCACGTCCTCCAAGCGGCGAATATGTCGGACCGCTTCGTGCACGAGCAAGCCGAACCGCTGGCAAATGTCAATCACCGACGTTCGTTCGTCCAGCTGGTTCAAGATGTCAAGCCGGCTCACGTCTGAAAGTGACAAAAAAAGCCTCGTCAGTTCATAGGAACTACGTATGGGCATAGTTTCTCCGTCTAGCGTTTTGCTGCCGGTGCGTGTATGCGTACGGTAAGAAACGTATAAATAACATTCCCTTTTAGAGTTTAGTGCGGAGGCTGGCCTTGAAAGAGCTGTGCGAGGACGTCAAGCGCGAATTGTCTCAAATCTTAGCAGCGCTCGATCCGAGAGAGACGCGGAAGCTGCACGTCGTGTGCACACCAAGCTTCTACTTGGATCACTTCGTGCAGGTCGACGATCTGAGCGCGTTTTGCAGCGTGCTCCAGGCGAAGTACGTCAGCGGCGGCGGCAGCCTTCCCGGCTTCGTCCAGAACGTGCTGTCGGGCGGCGGTGCGGCAAATACCGCAATCGCGCTGTCGCGACTCGGGGTAAGCTCCCATTTCATCGGCCGGACGAGCGAGCTTGGACGTCACGTTTTGAAGTTCTTTGCCGAAAATAGCGGCGTTGACATCACCCACGTGAAGACCGACGGCAGATTGGGACAGACCCTCGCTCTCGAGATTGGAGAGCGGCGGATCAACGTCATGCTCAACGACGTCGGCTCGAACTATGACTTTGCGTTCGACAGCTTGCGCGATACCGATCTTGAGCTCATCGAAAACAGTCAGCTCGTGACTGTGCACGATTGGGGGACCAACGTCGTGGGGGGCACCGATCTTGCCGTGAAGACGTTCGCCTACGCGAAGCAATACAACGTAAAGACGTACTTTGACTCGGCAGACCCGAGTCCCCGCGTGCACGACCTCACCGAACTCTATGAAAGCGTGATCGCGAGCACAAACCTCGATATCACGAGCCTCAATCAAAATGAGCTTGAGAAGCACACCGGTGAGGCCACCCTTGAGCGCGCGATCGCATTCAAGCGCCGAGTTGGCTCACGCGTTGATTATCATACCCCCTGGTACGCTGCGTCGATCGACGACAGCGTGACGGTATTCCCCGTGTATGACGTGAAACTGAACCGATCCACCGGCGCCGGCGATGCTTGGAACTCAGGCAATATCTTTGGTGAGCTTCTCGGTCTGGCCCCCACACTGCGCTTGTGCCTCGCGAACGCAGTGGCGGGCTACTA
>PLGY01000048.1:0-5843 GCA_003139855.1 Candidatus Methanoflorens stordalenmirensis | reverse complement strand
GTTATTCGTCCCGCTCCACGCCAATTTTCGAATAGATCCTGCGCGTTACGACCTCTTCGACGAGCTGGAGCAGCGTCGTTCGGTCCCTTACGCTGGTGAAAACGCCGAGGGGAATCTGCGCGGCAGCCGCGTTTGAATGGCCACCTGCTGAGCCGATGTCGCCGAATGCTTCGCTCATGACGGCGCCAATGTTGACGCGGATGTCCTTGCTCCGCGCTGATATGTGAATCTTTTCTTCGTTGAGTCCGAAGACGGCGACGGCCGTTACCCCCTCAAGGTTGAGCACGTAGTCAGCCGCTTGTGCGAGGGCGTCTACGTTGTGCATAAACCCGACGCACGAGATAAGGTAGCTTCCGGTGATGTGCTTGTTGTGAATGGCCTCGCCGATAATGTCGAGCGTTTCCATTGACATCGTTGGCGATTCAATCTGATTGAGGATGTCTCTGTCGGAGAGCTGCATAAGCTTCATTGCGGCGCCGAGATCTGCCGGGGTCACGTGAACTTTGTAGTCCTGGGTGTCGATGCGTATACCGTAAAGCAAAGCCGTCGCGAGCCGCTTGTCGATGTCGATATCAAGTTCGTCGAGGTAGTTCGTCAATATCGTCGCCGTTGACCCCACGTCCCTGATATCGGTGTATAGGACGCTTTGTTCGGGAATCCCGTGGTGGTCGATGATGATTCCGACTTTGTCCAAGCTTGTGAGTGGGTTATTCGCCCCTGGCGTCGCCGAATCGACCAAAGCGAGCATGTCGTACTCGTTCGGATCAACCTCGTCGACGTGGACTAAGTCGATGTCGAGCAGGTTTACGAAGGCTCTGTTTTCCTGTCTGCTGATCTCTCCGTGGTAGATTATCGCAGCTTCCGTGTCGACGCTCGCGGCGATCTGCGCGAGCGCGAGCGCGCTTGCGATCGAGTCGGGATCGGGGTTATCGTGGACCAGTATGCCGAGCTTCTTTATGCTTTTGAGAATTCCGTGAAGTCGATTCGCAGACCGCTGCGATTCTGCCTTCTGGAGGTCGTGCAACGTGGCGTTAGCGATAAGCGCCGACGGGTAGACGACTGCGTCGGCCCCCAACTCTTCGAGCTTATCTTTGCTGAGCGGGTCGGCCGCTCGGACGATCACAAAAACGTCTGGCTTCCTCTCCTTGATCACGCTTAGCGCCTTGGTGTTCGCGTTGACGTCAGAGCTGAGAATCATCACGATCTCGAGATCAGGCGTGAGCAGCTCGGTGATGACCTCCTCCTTTGTGATGTCACCGACGTGCGCGTCAAAATTCTGGTCACGCAGCGTCTCGACCCGTTTCGCGCTCTTCTCGATGATGGTAAACATCCTGCCACGTTGAGTGAGTTCCTTGGCGACGAGAAAGCCGACGCTGCCTGAGCCGAGTATCGCGTACGTTATCCGTTCGTCATTCTTGAGGGGTATGCCTTGCTCGAAGGTTGTCGAATTATAAGCCGAAATAAGCCACCACCTGCTTTCGCTGGATTGAAGCCTCAAATCCAGTTTGGGTAAGCTATATATGCAGAAGGGGTATAAGAGCATATGCCAGGGCCGGTAGCTTAGTCAGGCAGAGCGTTGGGCTCTTACGGTATTCTTGCTGTGACCTGTTGACCAGAGATACCCAAAGGTCGAGGGTTCAATTCCCTCCCGGCCCGCGTATTTGTGGGGCTGTGGCCTAGTCAGGAATGGCGACGGGCTCCAGCGGTAAAAGTTCTCGATATGATGAGCAACGGGTCAACTGATGACTCGGGGACGCTTGAGTCAGGTGATGTCCCGTTGGAGCACTGATCGGAGAGACCCGTCGATCGTGAGTTCAAATCTCTCCAGCCCCATTTTTTTGCTATGTGGCCGCCGAGTTGGCGCTTGGCGTCAGTGTAAATCGGCAGATTGAGCTTTTTTAGTGAGGCCTCGTAACGCGGCTTGGTAGCGCCCAGCTTGCGAGTTGTTTTAGAATTGAAGCGCTTGATGTCGACGAATGTGCTCTCGTGAGCTGTAATGTGACCAAAACGTTAAGTATGTATAAACCTTACTTTAGCCCGAGAGTCCCGTGGTGTAGTGGTCAATCATGCGGGCCTTTGGATTCATGTGGTCTTGGGCCACTGATAGAAGAAAGCCCGCGACTGCGGTTCGAATCCGCACGGGACTATCCGTATTTCGAGGCTGTGCCGAGGTGGGGTAGCATGGTAATCCTATGGCCCTGTGGAGGCCACGACGCGGGTTCGAATCTCGCCCTCGGCCTTTGATTTTCAACGTGCTTTGGTCGATTGGAGCTTGATATAGCTTTTGATCAGCCTGAACCGTGTCGTCCACAAATTTGTCTAATTTGTCTAATTGAAGTGCGACGAAAAATCCTTGAACGCCGTCAATCTCCGTTTGATAGATATTTGCAATTCGACCCGCCAGTCCTTTGAGCTCTCTTGGCAAGCGAATGATCGGGTATGAGAAAGTGGGATTTGATGATTGAAGTGATATCTTCGTTGTGAATATTTTTTCCATGATTACCCCCTCAAGCCAATATTGTCAGTCTGTTACATTTTGCTTTCTGCTTGATACAACAGCCGCGGGAGAATCCTCACTTTTCAANNAAAAATACGAAATGAGAATTTAGATGACGGATAGTAGGTCGCCAAAAGAAACTCGAATTGCATGTGAAACATTGCACATGCTTTCAGCATGTTCTTGCAGTTGGGTTGTTTACCTCTGGATCACAAATTCAACCCTTGCGCAAGCAGTTCCAAATCGTTTTATTAGAGGCGGCTGCTCTCTAGGTCGTGTTTGCAGGCTCAGAGAGGCAGCTATGCGCGAAGCTGACGTTATTGGTGACTAAAAAAGAGAAAAAAGGGGCGACAGCCCCTATCAAACTTTCACCACGACGGTGTGCGCGACACGATCGCCGAGACGCTGTTTCTTATCTGAAGTCCAAATAAGGATTGCGCCAAGCAGGAAGGGGATTGCGTACGGAATCTCGTCAATATACAGCAGAATCGTGCGGATAAACGCTGCTCCGTATGTGATCTGTCCGCTGTCCGCCTGGCTGACTACTTTTATCTTGACTGCCATCATACCGACCGATTGCCCATAACGCCCTAAGAGAAGCGTAAAGTAGAGCAGTTCGATCACAATGACCAGAGCGACGGCTGCGTAGTACGCCGGCCCAAACGAAACTGCGCCAGTTGACGTATCAACCGTAATGGCTGATGAAGCAAAGAGAAAAATGAGTATGTAGCCGATAATCCCTAAAATAATGCCATCAATGAGAAGCGCCACAAAACGAATAGCGACGCCCTGATACTGCACTTGGGGCTCTGGCGTGGCATACGCAGAAGCGGCGGGCGCAGAACCCTGGGCGGGTTGTTCAGCGGCGGGTAGTGGTGCGCCACAGCTCTCGCAAAACTTTGTACCTGGTGCAGCGGGAGTGCCGCATTTTGCACATTTGTCTTCTTCCACGTGTTTCACCTCCTTTTGCATTTGTTAAGCCGTGAGAAAAGCCTTCTTTCTAATCTATCTTGCGATTTGCTCCGATAGTGCGTCTGCAGTTTCCTTTCGGTGTGGCGCAACAATCGGCCGCATCGACTATAGCAGAACCGGTAAGCACTGTTCTCGTTTCGTATCAAGAAGAAGCAACTAGCAGAAGCGTGCTCTTTACAACCTCCTTGCTGCTCACTTACATACCAAACCGCTAAAAGAGCTTTAGAAAGAGTCGAAAGAGAGCGGCGAGATGCACAGCTTAGAATCCTGATCTGGTCTTTGGTCAGAGAATGACGAAATCTATAATTCCAAGCACGACAAGGAATATCTAGTGAGATATTATGAAGGATGAAGTCTTTTTCGGCGAGGGAATGGCAAGGGCCAAGAACGAATATCCCGACCTCTATAAAGCCATTGTATCTTTGAATGAAGCCGCTTATACTGGCAAGGTCTTGGACTACAAGACCCAGAAGCTGATTGCTATAGCAATCACTGCCGCCGCCTCGGACGACCGCGCCGCCAAGAAGCAGATGGTGAGCGGCATGAAGGAGCTGGGAATCACCAAGGAAGAGATAGTAGATGTCCTGAGAGTGGTTTTACTGACATCGGGAATGCCGCCCTTCACCAAGGCCATGAAGATATTGGGGGAGCTGGAGAAATAATTTTTTTTAATTCTTCTGGCACGTGGTATTATACGGGGCGACTTGTAGCTATTGTGTCAGCAGGGCCGAACGGCTTGATGGATAGTATCTGCGAACCTTTGCGGTTGAGTTGAAAGAACGGCTTGCCCAGACCCTCGCTGCATTTGTCAAGTCTATTCTGACTCAGCCCCATGGGCGCATAGATGCGAAAGAGGCTGCGGAGCCGCCCCCTTCGTCAGATCATAGAAGTGTTGCAGCAGGTGATGTGCACGCACGATGCAGAAAAGCTTGCGATTTCGGTGCTTGAAATCTACAATAAGGAGCTTTGAAGCGTTAGTTTCCTCGTGAGTGCTAACGCAACTGTCACGCGCGCTAAATGGCCTCAGATTAATAAGCACGAGAGAGAGTCATGCAGACGAGAGCACACTGACGACAGTGTTTCAGTCGATATACTTTCTTGAGAACACCGCGATAAAGGCGGCCCACAAAAAGAAGTTAAGGACTGTAAGAATAGCTGCAACCAATTCAGCAGTGCCGGATTGACCATTCATTATGAGGTAGCCCGGGACGAACGCAGCTGCGAACCCGTCGCCAACTTTCTGCCAGTTTGAGCTTGCTAGGGCAAGCGCTGTCGCGCCGAAAAACGCTATCAAGACCCACCAACCGAGTAGCCACGACGGACGTGCCCCGTAACCCAGCCCGAATTGAACCGCAAGCTCCATAGATTTTATCGGCTGCTTTTTCTGTTTCCTTCGTGCGACCATCTCTCGATAGAAGCAGTCGTCGGCATCGGCAGTCGCCCCCCTATCATTGCAGTTTCTCTTGGCCGCTCGGTATGCGGCCTCTTCATCCTTAAAACGGGCAAAATGAGTGTCATTAAAAGTTAAGGGTCCTGCTACCGACGCAACGTCGAATGATGCTGGCTCTTCGTCTGACGATGCAGCGCACCCTATCTTCGCTTGATCAAAGCAAGCGCTTTGCCCTATGCTCGTTCCTACAAGCGAGATGCGCTTTGATATCTCAGCTTCTTTAAATGACGCGTCGGTTTTTATCTGAGCGCTTTGTAGTAGATTTGCTCCCTTTATTCGCATCCTGTCAAAACGAGCACTCCCGTCCACCGCCATCGAATCAAAAAAAGCGTCCCCGCCTATCTCCGCTCCTCCAAACGCAGCGTACCCCGCTATCGTCGCTCCTCCAAACGAAGCGTTCCCTCCTATCTTCACTCCTTCAAATCCTGCGTTCCCTCCTATCTTCACTCCTTCAAATCCTGCGTTCCCTCCTATCTCCGCTCCTCCAAACGCAGCGTACCCCGCTATCGTCGCTCCTCCAAACGAAGCGTTCCCTCCTATCTTTGCTCCTCCAAACAGGGCATAGTCTCCTATCTCCGCTCCTCCAAACGAAGCGTTCCCTCCTATCTTTGCTCCTCCAAACAAGGCGTAGTCTCTTATCTTCACTCCGCCAAACGAAGCGTAGTCTCCTATCGTCGCTCCTTCAAACGAAGCGCCCCCTCCTATTGTCGTGCCTTCAAACGAAGCGCCCCCTCCTATTGTCGTTCCTTTGAACCAAGCGTAGTCTCCTATCGTCGCTCCTTCAAAAGCAGCGTTCCCTCCTATCTTTGCTTCTTTAAACAGAGCGTATCCCCCTATCTTCGCCTTTTCAAAATAAACGAATCCTGTAATCGTTGCGTCGTCAAACCAAGCGTCACCTCCAATCTTCGCTCTGTCAAACGAAGC
>PLGY01000010.1:1668-6576 GCA_003139855.1 Candidatus Methanoflorens stordalenmirensis | reverse complement strand
ACGCTCCCGAAGACGCGCAGCGGGAAGATCATGCGAAGGGTGCTCAAGGCGCGGGAACTCGGCATCGACGAAGGGGACGTGTCGACGCTTATTGAAACGTAACGCATCCACGCTGCGGCGGCTGGCAGCGTTCCCTCGCAGGTCGGTACCGTTCACAGGTTCCACGTACTAACCTTGGATCCGTCATCGCGCCTAGGTTAGTAGGCGTAATTGGGTTCCGTCCATCCATAGGCGTTGTGGAGAGTCATCCACGTCCGAATCTTCGCTATTATTAGATACAGATGATTTCTCGCCCGTTCCGATATCGCGCCGTCGAATGCTCTTTCCTGGAGGTACTGAAACGCCTCGCCGCTGCGCGAGCATGCCTGCATCAGTTTTTCGGCAGCGTTCTCAGCGTGCGCACCGTGCACATCGCCGAGCTCAGAGATGAGCACATCCACTTCGGCTAGATTCTTTAGCATCGCACACAAGGTGGCCATCCCCTAGAATAACGGTTTGGCAAGAGTAGCGCGAAAGTAATCGCGCCACTTTTTGTATTCCACGAGCGCAGATCCCACGCGGGAACGCTGGAGTCAGAGATCGCAACAATCTACCGGAGAGCGAAAGCGCGAACGCGTTGATCAAGCAATTCGCAGCAACAACGAACGAAGGCACTGCCGGCGTGCTATGACGAATCCATGGTGATGAGATATCGTTTGACGAACTGGGCTGCTTCGTCATCTCGCGGTTCAAAAAGGATTCCTTGATCGTTGGGAAACGGAACGCGGTGATCGTGTTCCCAAGAAAGTATAGCGGGGGGTATACCGTCGGGGTAGGCATCACACGTTGCCTGGGGAAAACTCACCTCGCGAAAGTGCTTGCATAGCGTGCAAATTGGTGTCATTAACAGTGTCATGCCCTCACGCCATGACGTTGCTCGCTCGCTTAAACGTGTTCCTACCGTGTCGTCGAAGCAGCTCCCACCGTGATTGGGACCATCATCAGCTCGTGCGCAGCGCACTGAGCATGAACTTGCGCTCGGCCAGAAGCGAAGGAGTGCGACTCCAGTTTTTTATAGAGCGGAGGCGTATAGGGCAGCAGGTGTTACCGTGACCAATCTATGGAAATCGCTTCCTGTTGGACCTGACCCGCCAGAAGTCGTTTACGCGCTGATCGAGGTCCCAAAAGGGTCCCAGAACAAATACGAATATGATAAAGATCTCGGGATCTTTGCCATTGACCGGGTGCTCTACTCACCGGTGCAATACCCGACTGATTATGGACTCATCCCGCAGACGTATTACGACGACGGTGATCCCCTGGACGTCATGGTTCTGATGGATGAACCAACCTTTTCAGGATGCCTCATTGCTGTGCGGCCCATCGGCTTAATGCGGATGATCGACAGTGGGGACAACGATGACAAGGTCTTGGCCGTACCCGATAAAGATCCGATGTACGCAGAAGTAACCGACATACGCGATCTGCCCCCACACAAAATGCGAGCTATTGGACACTTCTTTACCGTCTACAAGCAGCTTGAGGGCAAAAAAACCGATGTGACCGGTTGGGAAGGAGCTGAAAGCGCCAAAAACGCAATAATGCATTCAATTAAGCTCTACAACGATAAATTTGGCTGATTACGCCGCTGCCGGTCTTTGTTGCTCATGAGGGGGCCGTGCTTCTCACAAGTGTGATAACGCCGATGGCTTTTCCGCTCTCGTCGACGACCTGAAACAATCCAACAGGGCGCAGGCAGATTATATCGCGCGAAAACTGAACGCCGCTGGCTATACCGTTCGGAGGGGGCGTAACGCAACCGTGACGCCGCGGCTATTCACGCCCAGCGAAGTGGAGATCATGGCGGAACTTGAGCATGGCCGCTGGAACGTGGAACGCCTTCTTGACGGGTGGAGATGGGGGCCGATAAAGGACGTGACGAAGAAGGTAAGCCCGTACATCCTCCCCTGGTCAGCGCTTCCCGAAGACATGAGGGAGGTCGTCCGAGACGTGGTGCGTGACATACCGCACTTGCTTGCCGAGGTGGGAATGGAGATCGTTCGAATGCCTGCCACCAAGCGCAAACCCTCGCGTCGAAAGCCTATTCCCACGTGACACCGCGTTTGGACGAGGAGCACGGCGGAGTCACGCGGCGGTTCTGCACGACGCTGACATCACACGAATGTCTGCAAGCGCATAACGAACGCGATGTCCAGCCTAAGAATGATATCCAGGAGAGTTCCTGCTTTCCGGTTGAGATTTGCGCCTACGCAAACTGCGCGATGACCGAGAGAATCAAGCGCGAACAGTACTGCGCGCTCGCCCCCCCACGCCCAGTGCTTGGAACGCGAACAACACAGTCCTTTGTACCTGCACTTCCCACATGACTTCTGCGGTAATGTTCGATGCAACTGCGTCTTTCTGCACCTGTTCTGGAGGGCCTGCAATAGTAATCGGGACAGATGTGTAATGTGAGCGGCAGCACCTTTGGCAGCCCCTGCCGTAAAGACCCAAGGCAGCTGTTTTCAAACACCCAGCATCGCAGTCACATCGTTTGCGTCTATCCGATAGCCTACCAGACGCATATACTGCGAACGCTTGACCGTCAAATTAAAGTGATAGCACCAACAAAATAGTCGCTGGATCATAGACAGAGGTTGCAGACCTGTGCTCTGCTGTCACCTTTGCTGCAACAGAGCGCAGATCTGCAGCACAGTCCCCGAGCCTAAAGCGGCTCGGGCTCTCTTTTTTGGGTCTAAGAGCGTAACCACACATCGTGAATACTGATAGTTAAATATTTTGATTTAGTCCGATTGTCGAAGCCTTTTTTTAAGAATGTAGGTACCAATATGATAGATGGGGTAATCGCCGGACGACCGTGAAGCACGAACGTGCATACCCCAAGAAGCGCGCTGTTTGTCCGTGCAGTGGGAAGAACTTCTGTAAACTGCTGCGTCGATCGATCCGCGAGTTCGTCGCACCCTTAAGCTCCCTAGCCTTAAGTTGCGGCACGGTCCTCAAACGCAACCCAGAGTTTGGCTACGCAGTTTGATCGTGAAAGATGATGCGGCAGACTTTATCGCCTACAATCAGTGCCTTTTGCTAGCCCCCATAGCGTTGGCAGCGTACGACGTCGACAAGCAACAGCGAAGCGCATCTGCAAGCCCGGTTTTAAGGTCGTGTCTCGCCGCCAATATGCCCCCGGCTCCATAAAAACAAGCAAGGATCCTTATCAACTTGAAATCCACTAAATACTGAGGAAAATATGTGCTCCGGTGGTGGCCCGTCATTACTATGGAAACGAGCTGGTTTGTGAAGTATCACTGCAACAACTGCGGGAAGATGTTCAAAGCGATGGACAAAACCCGACGTGCCCGTCCTGTTCGGAAGACGTTGTGAAACATTCAGATTAAACGTTGAGCACGCAAGAGATTGCAGACTGGCTTAAGCGGCTGCTGCGCTGGAGGTCACTGTGAACGCAAAAAAAAGCATATGCCCTCAGCGTGTTTGCGCAGCTGCTATTGACCGCTGAAATTCACGATAGTTCAATTGCGCGCTCAAGTTCAGCGACCTGGACTGCACGTCTTCTCGTTGGCGTTCTTGTGCTTAACAGAGCGTTCTCGAGGTATACGAGCTCTGGACGTTTGAACGAGCACAAGAAGGGACATTTGACGGACAAATCGGTCGAGAGCTTGCTACCAAAGGGACAAATTGTGATGCTATTCCGTATGCTGTCAGATTAGATTGATTCTAGTAGGGTTCTTCTTCTGCTTAAGCTAGTTCAAGTTTTTCAAACTTAGCCTCCTCGTACGATGTTCCGGACCAGCGCAATGTCCTCGTTATCAATCGCGCGAAAGAGGTAGAGCATCGCGAAGTACAACAGTACCGCAGGAAAAACTGACAGTAGATTAAGGTTCCCCAAGTAAACAATAAACAAACCCATCAATAAACTCGCCGCACCAATCTTGACTAAATTTGTTACGTCCTTCTTGGAGAGCGCGTAGGTGATCCTGGAACTTACGAAAACACCGAGCAATAAAACCGTTAACTCAGTAGCGGCCGTCGCGATACTGGGACCAACGTAACTGAGTCGCGGTATCAGTAGTACGTCCAGTGCCACATTTTCGACCAAGCCAATCGCAGTAATTTTTGTCACTATCATTTGCCTGTTTGAAGTCTCGAACAGTCGCATAAAGGCTGCGGATAGGAATATGAAAACCGCGGCCCAGATAAGTATTTGAAGCGCTATTGCGGAGTTGCCGTATGCGACACCGAATATAAGCGTGATAATCTGGCCAGCAAGCAGTGTTGTTCCTATACCGATAGGAACTGAGACAATAGCCATATACTTGAAATAGCTTTTATAAATCAGCCTGAAACTGTCGTTTGCAGTTCCATGAAGGCGCGACATTGCCGGAAATATCGCGGTATTGATCATCGCTGGGATGAATAGTAGAACAACGATCAATCGATAGGGAGCATTGTATAAGCCAACCGCTTCAGCTCCTTTCATCACCGACAAGAGGACTGAATCGATGTAAAAATAGATGGTAGTAAACAGCCCGGTTAAGGCAAATGGCAGCGCCTCTGGAAGTATTCTCTTCCAAAACTTCAAATCAACCTCAATGTGAAGGGGACTGAATTTTGTGCTGTAGACTGTCACGCTATAAATCGTAATAGCCAAGCTACCTACGAAGTAAGCAGAGGCGAACCAAACGACACCCAACCCCTCAGTGATTCCCCATATAACGACGATGAAAGTAGCGACAGTGCTTAAGATTAGCCCTATCGACTGGTATTCCATCCTCTCGAAGGCTTGAAATAGTGACTGGAAAACACCGGTGAAACCTGCACAGACCACGGAAAGAGCTAAAATGTAAATCAAGATGATTGTTTCTTGAGGGTATCGTAAGACGTGCGCTGCAAGAG
>PLGY01000010.1:0-1658 GCA_003139855.1 Candidatus Methanoflorens stordalenmirensis | reverse complement strand
GGATTTGTCTCGCGCAACCTCTCTTGTAGCCAACGTCGTGAGCCCTAGACTAGTGAAGGGAGCAAAAACGGCAGTGAATGCGATTGCCGTACTCAGTAATCCAAAGCCTGTGACGCCGAGATATCGGGCGAGTAGAATCGCNNCTTCGTGCTATTGTTCGTGCAGTGCTCATGTTTTTCGCCCGCATGTCAGGTCGCGTCTATCGAGTGAGGGTGCAGATTGCCGCCCAGCACCTCTTGGCACCGGTTTATTTTATCTTTTCGAGCCTGCTTCACTCTCGTCCGAAGTATCTCAGCCAAACGCGGTTATCGATTAGATGCAGTAACTTACGTGTTGTCAGGGTTATAAATGCCAGTGAAACAGGCTCTGTTAAATTTGCTTCCCCCAGATTAGCAAATGAGCACGGGGCTAAAGCATCACCAAAACTTGACCGTCATATTAAAGTGGTAGCACCAAGAAAATAGTAGACGGATCATAGACAGTAGTTGCAGATCTGTACTCTATTATCACCTTTGCTGCAACAGAGCGCAGATCTACAGCACCGCCCCCGAGCCTAAGCCGGCTCGAGCTTCTCTTTTTTGGGTCTAAGAGCTTATAGAACATCGTGCAATACCCATTATTAACTATTTCGATTTAGTCCGATTGTCGAAGCCTCTTTCGAAACGCTCATAGCAGCTGCCAAGGTAACCGAGGAGGCACTTATCGTCGTACATCACAGACAGGAATGTGGCCGCCTAAAAAAGCGCTGTTTTCTGTTTTCCCGTGCATTGCTAAGTATTTAACCGAGCTGCCTGCGATGATCGATCCGCTAGATTTAAGACGTTCTTAAGCTCCGCAGGTGTTAAGCTGCAGCACGATCCTCAAACGCAATCTTAAGTTTGGCGCCGCAGTTTGGTCGTGGAAGGACGAGTGCCGCAGATTCCACAGCGTACAATCACAATCATCCCTTTGCTAACTCGGACACAACCCATAGCGTTGGCAGTGCGTGATCAACTAAGCGTATCTAGTAAGTCCAGTTTTGAGCTTATCTCTCGCTGGCAATCTGCTCCTGAGCCTCTCAAAAAAACGTCGGAATATTTTTGTCGACTTGGAACACCACTAATGATTTGGGAAAAAATGTGCTCTAGCGGTGGCCTGGTCATTACTCTTGAAACGCGCTGGTTTGTGAAGTATCACTGCAACAACTGCAGGAACATGTTCAAAGCTATCGGCAAAAACCCGACGTGTCCGTCCTGCTTCTCAGAAGATTGTTAAGCATTCAGATTAAACGCTGGGCGCAGGAGATTGCAGACTTGCTTAAGCGGCTGCTTCACAATGGATCGCTCTGAACGGAAAAAAAGCGTGTGTTCTCACTGTATGAACGCAGCTGTTATTAACCTCAGAAATTCACGAAAGTCTATTTAAGTAGATCTCCGAGTTTAGCGACTTGTCGAGACACGCGTCTCAAGCCACCCGCGTTGAGGCTCTAGACGGATTTTTTGAGGCCGATCCTGCCTACGGAACGCTATCATATCCCAAAAAACGGAGACACGGCTTTACTGCCAGAAAACAAGCTTTAAGAGGTCAAATCGTTACACTTAAGGCGTAAACTGACTTTTGACAACCGGTGTAGCCATGAAGATTTCGGTTGCGGCGCCTTTTCCAAAATACAAAGATGG
>PLGY01000056.1:12823-41986 GCA_003139855.1 Candidatus Methanoflorens stordalenmirensis | reverse complement strand
CTGTTCTAGCCCTCACGAACCCTACTTTAGGAATATCTCTATCGCGCGCGCAGCGCGCTTTCCGGCACCCATCGCGCTAATTAATGTTGCTGCTTTGCAGCAGCAACATCTTCGTCGGCAACGACGTGTTGCAATCAGGTGCGACAGTCCTCATCAATAAGGGTAATACATCTGTTCCCCGATGGATTGCCGCACCTTAGATGAGGAAGAATGTTGGGGGTCTTGACCGATCACATCGAAAAACGCTGCGTCGAGTACAAGTTGCTCCCGTTGACCTCGACGGGACCGTATGATCGGTCTCGCAGATCCCCGTGGGATTCAGAGTTTCTTGAGGGCCTGCACAAGCTTGCCGACCGTCTCTTGCGCGTCGCCGTAGAGCATCTGCGTGTTGTCCCGGTAGAATAGGTCGTTCTCGATCCCTGCAAAGCCCTTTCCCTGCCCGCGCTTTAGGACGATCACATTCTTTGCCTGTTCGACATCAAGGATTGGCATGCCGAAGAGCGGGCTGCCCTCCCGGTGCGCCGCCGGATTCACGACATCGTTGGCCCCGATGACAAGGACGACGTCAGTGCTGGGGAACTCAGGGTTCACCTCGTCGCGGTCGAAGAGGTGGTCGTAGGCAACCCCCGCCTCGGCAAGAAGGACATTCATGTGCCCGGGCATGCGCCCGGCAACCGGGTGGATCGCGAACTTAACCCGCACGCCCCTACCCTCGAGCAGGTCGGTCAGCTCCTTCACTTTCTGCTGGGCTTGGGCGACTGCCATGCCGTAGCCGGGGACGATGATAACCCTGTCCGCGTAGGCGAGCAGGACTGCAACGTCGTCGGCCTCGATCGCTTTCACGCTGCCCGATACCTGCACCGCCTGCTCCTCCGTTGCGCCGAAGGCTCCGAAGAAGACGTTTGTGAGCGAGCGGTTCATTGCCTTAGCCATCTTGAGCGTGAGCAGCGAACCTGCAGCGCCGACAATAACGCCCGCTATGATCATCGCATAGTTGGGGGTGACAAACGAGAACCCGTCAAGTGCAACGGCCAGGCCGGTGAAGGCGTTGTACATCGAGATCACGACGGGCATGTCGGCCCCGCCAATCGGGAGCGTCATGAGGAGCCCGAAGCCGAGAGCGAGAATAAAGAAGAGCGGGAGGGACGCGTTTACGAAAAGCGGCATCGATGAGGGCTGCAGGATGACGAACGCACCGGAAACGATGGCGAGGACAAGGACTGCCATGTTGAAGATCTGCTGGCCCGTGAAGGTAACCGGCCGCGATGGCATCCAGCCCTGCAGCTTCAGGAACGCGATGAGACTGCCTGAAAACGAGACAGCCCCGATCAGGCCGCCAACGACCGCAAGCGAGCTGGTGGGGGTGGTCGGGCCAAGGAGCGCGACTGCCGAGATCCCGGCTGCCGCTCCGCCCCCCATCCCGTTGAAGAGTGCAACCATCTGGGGCATGTTGGTCATCGCAACGCGCTTGGCCGCTATATAGCCGAAGCCGCCCCCGATCACGATCGCGATTGCGATCAGGTCGATGTTGGTGAGATTCGGGGTAAAGAACGTAACGAGCGTTGCGATCAGCATCGCGCCGCCGGCCCAGACGATCCCGCTCCGAGCCGTGAGCGGGTGGCTCATCCGCTGCAGCCCGACGATGAAGAAGAAGATCGTCGCAATGTATACGGGTTCGATGGCAAAGGAGAAGTCAGCCACGTCACGCCCCCTTGCCGGGCTTCTTTCCGCTTCGGTCGAACATTTGGAGGATTCGTTCCGTGACGACGTAACCGCCAGTCACGTTCGCTGCCCCAAGAACAACTGCCATGAACCCGATCACCTGCTCTGTAGGCGTATTGGCAAGGCCGAGCGCTACCATCGCCCCAACGAGCACGATCCCGTGGATGAAGTTCGAGCCGCTCATCAGGGGTGTGTGTAGGATGGCGGGGACACGGCTGATGGTAACGTAGCCGGTGAATGCCGCCAGCATTGCTATGTAGATAGCGATCCAGAATGCAGTGATCTCGGTCACAGTCTCCCTCCACGGATGAGGTCAAGCGTTGGTTGATGTCGCACTTCGCCTGCGCTCACAAGGAGGCTTGCTGCCAGGATCTCGTCAGTGAACTCACGGGTGAGCGCCCCGCCCTCATTAATAAGGAGCGAGAGGAACGACTGGAGGTTCCTTGCGTACATCTGGCTTGCGTGAAACGCGACCCGGGCCGGGAGGTTCTGCGGGCCCACGATAGTGACACCGTGCTCCTTTACCGTCTTTCCACTTTGTGTCAGCTCGCAGTTGCCGCCCGATTCAGCAGCAAGGTCGACGATGACGGCGCCCGGATGCATCGTTGCGACGGTCTCTTTCGTTATCAGGACCGGCGCCTTCCGGCCGGGGATGCTGGCAGTCGTGATAACGATGTCAGCCCGCGCCACCGCGGCAGAGACCATCTGCTGTTCCTTCACCTTCTCTTCCGGGGTGAGCTCACGGGCATAGCCGCCCTCGCTTTCCGCATTGATTTCAAGCTCGAGGAATTTCGCGCCGAGGCTCCGGACCTGTTCGCCCGCGGCACGCCGGACATCGTATGCCTCGACCATGGCGCCAAGGCGCTTGGCTGTGGCAATCGCCGTGAGGCCGGCAACGCCCGCCCCAAGGATGAGCACCGTTGCCGGCCGGATCGTGCCCGCGGCCGTTGTCAGCATCGGGAGGAACTTGGGGCAGTTGTATGCGCCGAGAATCGCTGCTGCGTACCCGCCGGCCGTTGCCTGGGAACTGAGTGCGTCCATGCTCTGGGCGCGGGTGATCCGCGGGACAAGCTCGAGGGCAAAGGCGGTGACCTCGCGGTCGCGCATCCGTGCAACGGTTGAAAGGTTGTTTGCCGCGTTCATGAACCCGATGACGATCGTGCTCGCTGAGAGCATCTCGACATCGGCTATGGCTAGGGGCTGTACGCACAACACGATTGTTGCACCGTCTAGCAGTTCGGCCCGACCGGGCGCGATCTTCGCACCGGCGGCAACATAAAGGTCGTCTGGGTAGAAAGCTCCAGCTCCCGCATCATGCTCGACTCGGACCTCGTACCCGGACGACGTGAGTTTATGGACCACCTCGGGCACAGCCGCAACGCGCTGCTCGCCCGCGGCCTGCTCTTTCACAACAGCGATCACGATGTCCTTTGGTTTGTGTGCGATGGTCGCGGTGCTCATAATTTCCATCCGAGCTGTACGGCGTTTTCGATGCTGAACAACCTTTTCACTGTATAGATGGAACGTATCCTACTAGTTGAACTATACTCTTATTATCTTACGCGCTTGGCTTCGAAGCCGCGTCTTGATTGATCGCACTGCCTCGTAACTTGACATCGCCGGTCTTCCATAGCATTGCATGGACGCCGGAAACGAGAGCAGCCTCTCAGCCTCTTGTGAATGCAGCGACCGAGCGGGCCCACAAGAGCCGATATCTCGCTGCCCCGCTCTGAGCATCGCAGTTTTTTTGAGGTAAGCCCCGCTTGGAGACGAGTACTTAACTAGAAAACCGGATCATATCTGCGGAAGCACGGAGAGGTACGGGAGGGCCAAGTACACGCCAACGGCAATGAGCACTGCGCCGGCGACGCGCTTGATCCAAATGGTCATAGACGATTTGCCGGCGAGAGACGACGATAAGCGGGCCGAATAGGCGATAGCGAGCATAGGGACAGCGAAACCGAGCGAGTAGATCAGGAGCAGCAGTCCGCCCGTCGCAATATTGCCGTTTGCCGCCACCCATGTTAATATGGTAGCAAGAACCGGTCCGGTACACGGAAGCCACACAATCCCGAGTGCTAGCCCCAAAGCCAACCCGCTTGCTATGCCTTCAGTCGGAATATCGTACGTCTTTCTTGACGCCCTGTCGATTATGCCCAATCGCGGCATATCGTAGGGCAAATGGAGATCGAAGAGCATCCAGAACCCCATCGCGATAATCAAGACTATCGCCGCGGCAAACAGATAATAACTATACGCCGTAAAAATGGCGCCAAAAGCTGATGCGACGAGTCCCATGCTCGTAAACGATATGCTGAGGCCCAGAACGATGGCGAGAGGTCGGTATTTGCCGCGATCCGTTGATGAGGCGACGATGGCCGGAAGCAAAGGTAGCACGCATGGAGAAAAAATGCTAATCAGCCCTGCTCCGAATGCGATTAGTGGGTTTACTTCCACGCGCGCGTCTCCTCAGTACGTGCCGCGCGCGTCGTCAATGGCGCTTTTCACGGTGTTCACCGAGCTCGAGTCAAGGGGACCCACGAAGATGGCGGCGGACCCGTCCTTGCGTAACACAACGGTTGTCGGGGTCGCGGTCACGCCATACGCTTTGGCGACGTTCTGTGACGTGCTGTTATCGTCGACGTTGAAGTTTACAAACGTCACGTTCGTGCCATTGTACTGCGACTGAAGACCCGCTATCAGCGGTCGTGTCTGCTCACAATCAGGGCAGTTGTTCTGCGTGATGAACAGGATGACCGTTCGGTTCTGCATCAAGTTGCTAACCACTGCAGGAGGTGTTATTCCGCTTTTAAACTCGTAGCCCGACTGATTGATATTGAGGCACCCGCTCATTGTGACGCTGAGCAAGCAAAGCGCAGCAATAAGTGCGATATATCGTATTCTAACCTTTGACTTCACCGCTGACTCCCTCTACTGTTTCTTTTGAACTAAAAAGCTTGCAATGACACATGCCGTGTTCTTTGAGTTCTTCTTCGTGGTAAATGCAGGGACAGATTATCTTTCGATCCTCCTCGGTGTCTCCCGTAATAATGCGACACGGGCAGTAACGCTTTCCGAACTTCTCCTGCCTGGCAGCGAGACCCTTTGTGACCTCATCAACTCGCTCTTCGTCAGGATTGAGTTGCATTCCTCTTCTCTCTGCATGCTTTTTGGCCCAGTCCTTTATCTTCTTAGCCTGTTCGTCAACGTCCATGAGGTCACCGTACGTTACTTACGCTCCGAGAAGCGCAAAATTACTCGTACGTTATGTTATATTATTATTCCTCTTCGACGTAGGCACCGCATAGCTTTGCATCTCATATCGCGCTCTGAATCAGAAAAAATGCTTACAAGTCGTTTTATTATTTGCGACGAGCAAATGCGACGACCCGTGTTTCATGAACGTTGTTCCGTGTGGCGCTCTAACGATCGCACAGACTAGGATTGCGCATCTACCTAAAAAAGTGACTATTCGAGAATGAGTTCAACACGGCGCGCCCCTCAACTTTGGGTCATTGAACTATCCCTTACTCCATCGAAACCTTCTCAAGCTGACTTGCTACGTTCCAAATAAGTGTTCGCGTGTGGAGGGGCATGTTCGGATCATTGCTTATGTCGTCGAGTATCGAAATCGCGTACGCTGCGCGGACAGCTTCGGCCTCCGCTCGATCGAGCAGCCTCGTTTTGGCCTCATCTGCAGCGCGGCGGATATTTCTCGGCACCGAATCATCCCCAACGATACGGGCGAGAATATCGACGCTCTTCGTTATGATATCCTGTTTGTCCGGCATCGCGTTCACTTCGACGTCCAGCGCTGTTTTTGTGCGCGTCGTGCAAGCTTCAGTCCACACCCCTCTGATGACTCGCACAATATATAACGTTTTATCAATTGCCTGTTTAGAAGGAGAAATAAGCGTTGATTAGCGTCTACGCAGTTTTTTGTGGTGCCCGAAAGGGCGGTCGATTGCCTCCTTTTGGTATGCAGCACCGGACTGTCGGTAGCATTATGAACGCTGCAGCTCTACCTGTCTAGGGCAACCGTGAAATTATTAGACCAAGGCTTACTTGAGCTCTCTCCACCCCGTATCTTCGCGTGCATCGGTGAATTGAACGTCTGCCTCTTTTTCGTCGCTTGGAGCTCCGCGATCTTGATCGCCCATGAAAAAGAAATAAAACAAGGCTCCGATGATAAAAAGAAGCGGAATAAGTGCGATGATGAGGTAGGGCGAAATGCTGCCGATAACCTTGCTGAGGCTGCCACCATTTCCGGCGCTAGTCAGTGCCGTGCCGTTGGTGCTGTTCGTTGAGACCGTGGGCGTTTGAGGCGTGGGGCTAGCCGTAGGAAGTGACGGTTCAGCAGACGGAATCGTCGAGGGGACTAAAACGTTAGGTATGTTGCTTTGAGCAATTGTAGGATCTATCGCGAGCGCGCATACCATCACCGAGCTGTGTGCTTCGCCAGTGTCCCGTCCAAGAAACCACGCTTGGGACAGGCCTTGATCGTGCGTCGCATTCACCGGCGCGAGCGAAGCGCCAGGACTTGGTAGAACGTGAGTTGCAAGCGCCATGGGCAGCAAAATCAGAAACGCAATCGCTCCGATACCGCAGATGCGCTTGGGTTGGATCATATGGCGGCCACCGTAGCCTTCTAGCCCTCTAATTCTCCGCGAGAGTATAAGAGTTTGCGCACGCATACGCCAGCTAGTCGCGAGGCCAAGCAATGAAGAGCCCGTCAGCTGCAGACTGTCAAATAGAGAAATTGAGCGGCGGCGGATTCGTGAAACTCCGCCTCAGGGCTCGTTGATCATTGTGGGGCACAGTGACGCAGTGCACTGAGAACCGGGGCCAGTGAAGCACGCCGTCACTTGAGCCACGTCATCATCGCGCGAAGCTTTGCGCCTACCGTTTCTATGGGGTGCCCCCGCTCTCGTTGCGTGAGCGCGTTATACACGGGGCGGTGGGCTTGATTCTCAAGTATCCATTCGCGTGCGAACTCTCCCGTTTGAATGTCCTTGAGCAGCCCCCTCATGGCTTCGCGTGTCGCATTGGTGATAATGCGCTCGCCTCTAGTGAGATCGCCGTATTCTGCCGTGTCACTGATTGAATGGCGCATCCATGAGAGCCCGCCTTCGTGGATAAGGTCGACTATGAGCTTCAATTCGTGCAGACACTCGAAATACGCGATTTCAGGCTTGTAGCCTGCTTCGACGAGCGTTTCAAAGCCGGCTTTGATGAGTGCGGTGGTTCCGCCGCAGAGAACGGCTTGTTCCCCGAAGAGGTCGGTTTCTGTTTCCTCTTTAAACGACGTCTCTAGCACGCCGGCTCGCGTGGCGCCGATGCCCTTGGCATACGCGAGCGCCGTCTGGAACGCGTTACCCGTGTAATCTTGGTACACGGCCAGCAGTGCTGGGACGCCCTCACCTTGAGTGTAGATGCGCCGTACGAGGTGGCCGGGACCTTTGGGCGCGACCATAAATACGTCCACGTATGCCGGGGGGACGATCTGGTTATAGTGAATGTTGAAGCCGTGCGAAAATGATAGCACGTTCCCCTCCTGGAGCTGCGGTTCAATTTCAGCCTTATACACAGCCGCCTGACGTTCGTCGGGCAGGAGCAGTTGCACGATGTCTCCGCGATTTGCCGCCTCTGCGACGCTGAGCACTTCAAAACCGTCTTTTAGCGCCTGGTCCCACGACCCTCCCTTGCGCAGACCGATGAGAACATCTAGTCCCGAGTCCTTGAGATTTTGTGCTTGGGCGTGTCCCTGGCTGCCGTAACCGATGATTGCGATTTTCTTGTCGCTTAGATGTTTCAGGTCAGCGTCTTCATTATAAAACATTTGAACCATGTATTACCCCTCCATTTTCCATCAATCGTCTCTTAGTTTATAAGCTGCATAAAAAAGCTTTTGGCGCCACGAGCGTGTGTCGCCCGCGTTGAGACCGATCCCAGTGCATCCCTCGCCCTCTATTGGGGGGTGATGTCCCGCTGCGGTTTAGAGGTTTTCGTCGCTCGGAGTCTCTCAGTCACAGCGCCAGTCACAGCGCTCGCTCTAATCTTTGCCGCTTTGTATCACTTTAGGTCCTCGCCCTAGAGCTAGCGTGCCCGTCCTTACGATCTCCTTGATGCCGAATTGTTTGAGCATACTAATAAGCGCGTCCAGTTTTCCCTCATCACCAGTTACCTCGATGATGAGGCTCTTGGGTGCCACGTCGACGATTCGCGCCCGGAAGATGTTGACGATCTGCATAATCTCTGCGCGATTTGAGCTGTCGGCAGTGACTTTTATGAGCACCAGCTCTCGATCCACGTACGACTCTTTGGTGAGATCGCTCACCTTGATGACCTCGATGAGCTTGTTGAGCTGCTTCGTGACTTGTTCGACCACGGTATCGTCGCCGGCCACAACGATTGTCATACGCGAAATGGCTTCGTTTTCGGTAACGCCGACGGTCAGGCTCTCGATGTTGTAGCCTCGTCTGCTGAAAAGGCCGGCGGTTCGCGCGAGCACGCCGGGCTTATTTTGAACGAGGACAGATACGGTGTGCTTCATCCCCTACCCCCCGTTCTTTGCATCGATTATTTCGTTAAGCGCCGCTCCTGCTGGAACCATGGGGAATACGCACTCCTCAGGTTCGATTCTGAAGTCGATGATAACGGGCTTTGGCACCGCAAGCGCCTCTTCGATGGCGGGCGCTACTTCGCTCGGCGAGTCCACGCGTATTCCGTGAGCGCCGAACGCGTCGGCGAGCTTCACGAAGTTGATCTCGGAAAGCTTCGTTTGGGAGTACCGACGATCGTAGAATAGCTCTTGCCACTGCCTCACCATGCCTAGGTAGCCGTTATTGAAGATCGCGACCTTGACCTGGACGTCGTAGGCGACTGCTGTGGCAAGCTCTTGGCAGTTCATGGTGAAGCTCCCGTCACCGGCAAGGTCAAAGACGGTCTCGTCAGGCCGACCGATCTTCGCTCCGATGGACGCGGGGAATCCGTACCCCATCGTCCCCAAGCCTCCGGAAGAGATGAAGTTTCGGGGGTGGCGGTGGCTAAAGTATTGCGCAGCCCACATCTGATGTTGCCCGACTTCGGTGCACACGACCGCATCTGGGCACAGTCTGCTTATCTCTCGCACGACGTACTGTGGCTTTAAGCCTGTCTCGCCGAATTCAAGCGGGTACTCGCGCTTCCACGTTTGCACCTTTTCCATCCACTCTTTTGTGTGTGTATCCTTGAGAAGCGGTATCAGTTTTTGGAGCACCCGCTTCACGTCGCCGACGATCGGTATGTCAACTCTGACGTTCTTGCCGATCTCGGCCGGATCGATGTCGATGTGAATAATCTTCGCGTTGGGGGCGAAGCTCGCGATTTTGCCCGTTACGCGGTCGTCGAAGCGCGCACCGATCGCGATGATCAGGTCTGATTCGGTAACGGCGTAGTTCGCGTACTTTGTTCCGTGCATGCCGAGCATCCCCAGCGACAGTGGATGTTCAGCGGGCAACGTCCCCATACCCATGAGCGTCATTGTCACCGGCGCCACGATAGTTTCGGCGAGCGCACGGACTTCTTCGGAAGCCCCGCTGATCTTGGCGCCGCCCCCGACGTAGATTACGGGGCGGTGAGCCTCGGTAATAGCCTTCGCCGCGCGCTTGATCTGGCCGGGGTGCCCTTCGTAGGTCGGCTGATACCCGGGCAGGTGCACCTTTTTCGGATACTCAAACCGGGCACTCATCGTCTGGACGTCTTTTGGGATATCGACCAAGACGGGGCCTGGTCGACCGGTGGATGCGATATGAAACGCCTCTTTTATCGTCTGTGGAATCTCGCTCGCTTCGTGAACCAAGTAGCTGTGCTTCGTGATCGGGAGTGTGATGCCCGTTATGTTGGCCTCTTGAAAGGCGTCGTTGCCGATGAGATCAGTGGTCACCTGACCCGTGAGCGCGACGAGGGGCACGCTATCCATGTAGGCGGTCGCGATTCCCGTGACGAGGTTCGTGGCTCCGGGACCGGAGGTAGCCATGCAAACACCTACTTTTCCGGTTGCTCGTGCGTAGCCATCCGCCGCGTGGGCGGCTGCTTGTTCGTGGCGCACGAGGTAGTGCGTAATGGCCTCTTGGTTAAAGAGTTCGTCGTAGATGGGTATGACGACGCCTCCAGGGATGCCGAAAATCGTATCCACGTGTTCGCATTCAAGACTTTTCATAAGTGCCTTGGCACCGCTCAGGTTCATTGCATCTCACCTACCATTTTAACGTTAGTAGCCTGTTCACGCCTTCAATGACCGCTTCAACCGACGCTATGATGATGTCGGCGCGCGCGCCGCGCGCTGTGATGACGTGACCGTCTCGGCTGAGTTTCACCCACACCTCGACTAGTGCGTCGGTGCCGCCGGTGATGGCATCAACGTGGTACTCTTCAAGCGTTATGTCCGCAAGCTTTCCTATCGCCTTTCTAAGCGCGTTTATCGCGGCGTCAACCGGTCCCAGACCGATTCCAGCTTCGACGACCTCTTGATCGTCGACCGAGAGCTTGATTGACGACGTCGGGGTAACGATGTTTCCCGACACGACCGTCAGCTCTTGTAGCTTTATACGCGCTTCGCGATTGATCTCGAGCACCGCATCGGCAATGGCTTGTAGGTCGGCGTCGGTGACGCGTTTTCCCTTGTCGCCCAGCTCCTTGACGCGTTTCAGTATGTCGCTCAGTTGCTCATCGTCAGCGTTGAGACCAATCTCCTTCAGCGCGAGGTGCACCGACGCGCTGCCCGCGTGTTTTCCGAGCACAATCCGCCGCTCTCGGCCCACCATCTCAGGGGTGATCGGCTCGTACGTCCGTGTGTCTGCCAGCAGTCCGTGGGTGTGGATGCCTGACTCGTGCGTGAACGCGTTCTCTCCGACAATGGGTTTGTTCTGGGCAACGGGCACGCCCGTAAGCCTGCTCACGAGCCTTGAAATGGGGTAGAGCTCGGTAGTGTTGATGCGCGTCGTGTAGCCATATAGTGACTCGAGCGTCATCACGAGCTCTTCGAGCGACGCGTTTCCCGCACGCTCACCCAGACCGTTCACCGTCACGTGCACCTGCGCCGCGCCGGCGCCTAGGGCCGCGATGGAATTCGCCGTTGCGAGGCCGAAATCGTCGTGGCAATGGATGCTTAAGGGTGCTATCGCCGCGAGGCCAGCGACCTGTGCGGCCGTGCGATCAGGGATAAGCACACCAACAGTGTCGCAGTAGCAGAGTCGTTTAGCGCCTGCGGCGACGCCTTGACGGTAGAACTCGCGCAGAAAATCGCCGTCTGCTCGTGACGCGTCTTCGGCGCTAAGCTCCACTATGAGACCGTGCTCAGTGGCGTATTCCGTCGTATCCACGGCCATGCGCAGCACGGCGTCTCGATCCTTCCGCAGTTTTTTTTCGATGTGCAAATCCGACACGGGCACGACGAGGTGCACCGAGTCAACGTCGCATTCGAGGCAGTAGTCGATATCCCCCTGCAGGGCGCGCGCGAAGCTGCATATCTCGGGACGCAATCCTTCATGGGCGACCGCTTTGATGGCGGTTCGCTCGCCTTCCGACGTGACTGCGGATCCCGCTTCGATAACGTCCACGCCGAGTTTGTCTAGGGCCTTAGCAATCCACAGTTTCTTCTCGGCAGTGAGCGACACACCAGGGGTTTGCTCTCCATCGCGCAGCGTCGTGTCGAAAAACTTGATGTCGTTAAATAAAGCGATCCCTCACGGTAGTCACTTCCTTGCTGTAAATGGAAGGCGTAACTATATAAAAGCTCTCACGCGCGCGAGTTTCGGCCCCGTTGAACGCTTTGAAGCGTTAAAAGTAGTCCGCGACGGTCTCGAGCATGCGGGCGACGAGTTCGGCGGCGGCGTCGAGATCTTCGAGGTTGAGCACCTCGACGGGGGTGTGGAGGTAGCGCGTGACGACGCTGATGACGCCAGCGGGGATCCCCGCTCGCGTGAGGTTGATCGCCGTGGCGTCTGTGGTGCCGCCCGAGCTGACGTCGCGCTGGTACCCGATCCGCGCCTTCTGAGCCGTCCCTTCGATCCAGCGAAGCACTGAGTTGGGGGTGATGAGGCCACGCCCACCCCCGTCGACGACGGTGACAGAGGGGCCCTTGCCGAGCTCCAAGTGCGCCATCTTCTTTTCGATGCCTGGGTGGTCCCCCGCTATGTTGGTCTCTGTGGCTATGGCAACATCGGGATTCAGCCCAAATGACGCCGTTTTGGCACCCTTCAAGCCGACCTCCTCTTGCGTCGAACCGACCGCGAAAACGGTGGTCGTCGCCGTGGTGCGCTTCATGGCCTCGATCATCATCGCGCATCCGGCCCGATCATCGAGCGCCTTTCCCGTGACGAAGTTGCCTGAAAGCGGGGTAAACTGGCGATCGATCGTGACGGGCGTGCCGATTCTCACGCCAAGGCCTTCGACGTCATCGGGGCTCGTGGCACCGATGTCGATAAACATGTCCTTCATCGGGATCGGTTTTTTCTTTTCCTCCTCCTCGAGAATATGTGGGGGCTTCGAACCGATCACTCCCGGAATATCGCCCTTTGTTCCGTGGAGTCGCACGCGCTGGTTTAGCAGCGTTTGGTCGAACCAACCGCCGATACCGATGAAGTAGATAAACCCGTTTTCGTCGATGTACTTGGCGGAAAGGCCCACCTCATCCATGTGCGCAGAGAGCATTACGGAAGGTCCTTTTCCTGATTTTGTGGCGATCAGATTGCCGAACGCGTCAATCCTGATCTCATCGACGTAGGGGGTGAGTTCATGCGTGAGTATGTCGCGGGAGCTCCCTTCGTGCCCGGAAACGCCGTGGGCATTTGACAGCTCCTCAAGCAAGTTCCGCAAACCGTCTAACGTGTCTGACATCATTCTACAAGAGCGCATCCTAGCATTAATAGGTTTCTTACGAAAAAGGGGCTTCAGCCAGCCTTCGTTGAGGGGACTCTGCGCGAGGCACGCATTCAGCTCTCCCTGGTGACCCGTGGCTGCGTCGGAAGCTCTATATGGGTGCTGTGAAAGAGCGAAGATATCGCGGGGCGATGATTACGTGGCGAAGATTCGGCAACGAGTAGATGACAGAGGTCGGTGGACCAAATACCGCGCGTCTCGCCGCAGCGCGGTGAATGAGTCGTACGGCAGTCTTTTTGAGCCGGGACGAAAGGACGACCTGCGGCGCACGCTCACGGCAAAGGTGATAGAGGGGCTTAACGTGCCAGAGGGGCCCGCCAGCGAATGTATACTTGGCGTCGTTGATGAGACCCTCAGCGAACGTAAAGGGGGGTGGCACTTTTCGTTGTCACCCGAACGACTGCTCTGCGATCTTCGTGCGAACGATCATTCGTCGCGACACTTGTGTGCTGACTGTTCGTTGCCGGGCTGTTGCTACTTTGATATCATCAGGCTGACGCCTGATGATGTGGAGCGCTTGCGCGTGCACCTTGAACTGTCGCTCGACGAGTTTGTCGCGCAGCACTGCGTATCGTACGTCGATGATCACGACCGCCGTTATACGCACGCGCTAAAAAAAACTCAGCCGTGCGCGTTTCTCGGAGAGGACGGCCGATGTCGGGTCTATGCTGATCGACCCGCAGTCTGCGCGGAGTTCCCATTCGTCGTCGATCGTAAAACGCGCGACATAAAGGAGATCCGACTGTTTCCCTTCTGCAACGTCCCGTTTAACATGCTGAAGCTTGAAGCGAGGCGTCGCGCTCTCGAAGGCATTAGACAGAGCGACGGTTCGACTAAGCGAGAGTAACTCCGCGTGACGAGCTCGGAAGAAAAATTCGGGCGCTGTCCGGCCGCGCATGGCCAAAATCGCTGGAGCCGCGAGCAAGAGCGGGCCTGCCGGGATTTGAACCCGGGTTTGAGGCTCCGGAGGCCGCTGTGCTATCCAGACTATACTACAGGCCCGTGCCTTACTAGTTGCTTTGGCAGGTATATAACTGATCTGATAGTCGCGCACGGGAAAAAAAGGTTTAAATGGGTAGTTGCGCATTGGAGAAGCACCAAGCCAAATGCCGACGATCGTTTGCAAAAGGAGTCTTGAATGAGTCGCAAAGTTCTGATGAACGGGGCGTACGTGGCGTGGAGCGAAGCCACCGTCCACATAAGCACGCACGCCCTCCACTATGGCACCGCCGTATTCGAGGGAATACGGGGCTATCACAACGATGAGAAACGGCAAAGCTTCATCGTTCGACTGACGGAGCACGTGGAGCGGCTCTACCGCAACATGCGCGTGCTCAGGCTCAGTATTCCCCTCAACAAGCAGGAATTCGCTAATGCCATCGTTGACGTGGTGCGCCAAAACGCGCTCCTAGAGGACGTCTATATACGACCGATCGTCTATTGGGGGGCCGGCACCGTCGGCCTGTACCCGTACGGCAGGTCAAACGATTATGCTATCTACGTTGAACCGATGGGTAAGTACTTCGACGACATCGACTCGGGCCTCAAGGTCTGTGTAAGCTCGTGGGCCCGCCTTTCAGACAATTCGCTTCCTCCGACGGGCAAGTTCGCCGGAGCATATGTAAACAGCGTACTCGCAAAGGTCGAAGCGGTCCAAAACGGATACGATGAAGCTATACTGCTAACTAAAGACGGCTTCGTCTCTGAGGGGAGCGGTGAAAACGTTTTTCTCGTGCGCAACGGTACCGTTCTGACGCCTCCGGTTTCAGATGACATCCTCGAAGGGATTACCCGCGATGCAATCATAACGCTCTGCGCGGATCGTGGCTACAAGGTAGTAGAGCGAACGATAAGCCGATCTGAGCTCTACTCGACAGATGAGCTTTTCTTCACCGGGACTGCTGGAGAGGTGGCCCCCATAACGAGCGTCGACGGCATCGTCATCGGCGACGGCGCGGTCGGCGCGATAACGCACGAGCTAAAGGAGGCGTACTTTAACGCGGCGCGCGGCAATGAGCCGCGCTACTCGCAGTGGCTGACGCCCGCTTTCTAGTCGTGCGCTTTTTTCGGCTGCAGAGCCTTGTCTCGGCGCCGCTAGCCTCGCTCCACGCCGATACGGCTCTTGCTGTAGCTCAGCCGCACGCCGATTGAGCGCAGGTACGCGCACGAGTCACCGGGGCAGTGGATGAGCACCTCGGCCAAATCATCAGGTTTGTCGATATCGGTACTCATAAAGAACGAGTCGAGAACCTTTAACGGAAGCCCGCGCTCTTTGGCGATTGCCACGTGCTTTAGGAAGCTCACTTCGTAAAAATCGACGTTGAAGCGGGAGGGGTCGCGCATGAAGATCGCGTTGGTGCCACCGCCGCGCCCCGGGACGAGCGTCACGCCCTCCGAGTACATCTCGCGCACGTGCCACTCTTGGATAAGCGGGATGTCTGACATCACGATGAGAGTCGGCTCTCGCACGTGCCTGATGTAAGCGTTTATGGCAGTGTTCAGGTCGCGGCGGTTGAGCTCCACGTGCGCCCAGTCGCACTCGGGATCAAAGTCCTCAGTCGCCAGAATCGTCACGTCGATGCCCTTCAAGCCGCGGAGCACGTCGCGCAGCATCGCCTTTGAGAAGGCAATGCGTTCTTTGGGGGACAGAAATGGCGCGAGACGGGTCTTCGCTCCGCGCGTCTTAAACGGCACCACCGCTTTTGCCGTTGTCATCGTCGCCTCACCGGTGGCGTAAGCGTCCCCGTTATTTATATATTACCGCGGCCATGTAGTGGTAAAAACGGCCTCGCTTTTTATGTCGCTTGAGCACATGAGCACCGCAGACATCGTTAGTGGGCCTTTAGAGGCGCTCTCGTTTGCCCTTCCGGCACGCGTCACGTTCTCGCGCAACGTCTTCGTTCCTATCACCAACATCTGTCGCAACGCGTGTGGCTATTGTGGGTTCCGGCGGGACATCGGCGACGCTGAGGCACGGCTGATGGCTCCAGCAGAGGTGGAGACCCTACTGCGGCAGGCTAAGGATGCGGATTGCACCGAGGCTCTGCTCACCTTTGGCGAACGTCCGTATGAAGTCGCCGGCTTTATCGAGAAGCTCCGGAGGCTCGGCTACGAGAGCTTTCTTGATTATCTCTATGACCTCTGCACCATGGCAATTCGCGCCGGACTGCTCCCGCACAGCAATCCGGGCATTCTCACCTTTGACGAGCTCGAGCGGCTAAAACCCGTGAATGCGAGCATGGGACTCATGCTCGAGACGACGGCCTCAGTGGACGCGCACCAGGGCTGTGCTGGCAAAGAGCCCGAGCTCCGGCTCTGGACTATTGAGGATGCGGGTAAGCTCCACATTCCGTTTACCACAGGTCTCCTCATCGGCATAGGAGAAGACTGGGGCGATCGCGTCCGCTCGCTCGAACTCCTCACGGAGCTGCAGCACAAATACCGGCACCTTCAGGAGGTCATCATCCAGCCGTTCGTGCCGAAGCCGGGCACGCGGATGGCAGACGTTCCCAGTCCGAGTCGCGAGGTGCTCCTCCGCACAGTCGCGCTGGCGCGTCATCTCCTCCCCGCTGACGTCGCGGTTCAAGTGCCACCCAACCTCACTGAGGTGGCCCCGCTTCTCGGCGCGGGGGCGTCCGACCTCGGCGGGATTTCGACCGTGACGGTCGACTACATTAATCCGGCGCACGCTTGGCCTGATGTGGCGAACCTCGGCATTGCACTGACCGAACGGTTGCCGATCTACCCCCAGTACGTGCGTGCCGGATGGTACAGCGAGGCGCTCGCTCCGCTCATCGGGAAGCTGGCTGACGAGCGCGGGTTCCGACGAAAAAAGACAGGCGAGACAATGGCTGGGTGACGCGATGGATGTCGTTCACATTGGTAAAGCAAAAACCGTGTACCGCACCGAGAACGCCGAGGAGTACATCATCGAGTTTCGCGATGACATCACGGCCTTCAACGGGAAACGGAAGCGGACAGTGCCGCAGAAAGGCTACTTCAATGCGCGAATTTCCGCACGGCTCTTTCAGCTTCTGGAGCAGCGAGGGATCGCGACGCACTACAAAGGTATGGTGGACGATACGCGGATGCTCGTAAAGGCGGTGGACATCATACCGCTCGAAATCATCGCTCGAAACATCGCCGCGGGATCAATCGTGCGCCGGTATCCCGTCAAGGAAGGGCAGAAGTTTATCCCTCCGGTGCTCGTTATGGACTTCAAGTCTGATGCTTATGGCGATCCGATGCTCAACGACGACATCATACGCGCGTTACGCCTCGCTACCGAGAAGGAGCTGGTGACCATTCGTGAGCTGACGCTNNTTTGGGAAGGGAAGCGACGGGAAAATCCTCGTTGCCGATGAGATAAGCTGCGATACCTGTCGCCTGTGGCTGAAGGACTCGGGCCAGTCGGTTGACAAGGACGTTTTCCGGTACGAGCGCGGTGATTTGATAACGGCGTACGAAGAAGCCGCGAAACGGATATTGAGCTGAAGCCACACGATTGAACAAGGCTGCGACGCGCTCCTACGACGCCTCTCTTCAAGAAACGCTGTGAACGTAAAACAAGGTTGGGCGCGTTCTACGCGTCAGCGGGCCGCTCGTTGCAGAAGGAGGCCGACTCGCCAGAGGGCGGTGAACTGTGCGAGGATCGCGACGAGCAATACGGCAGGCTCAACGAACCCGATGAGCAGTCCTATGGCGAGGATGATCAACCGTTCGCTTCGTTCGGCGACCCCAGCCGTGCAATGAAATCCCATTCCTTCACCTTTCGCGCGGACGTAGCTCACGAGGAGGGAGCCCATTAGGGCGGCGCCGACGTAGATCCAGTTGACCCCAGCAATGCCAAGACCAAGTAAAATAATACAATCGACGTAACGATCAGATATCGAGTCAAAGGTGGCGCCAAAGGTCGTTGAGGCGCGTCGGTTGCGCGCTACGGCGCCGTCTAGCATGTCGACAAAGCCGGTTACGAGGATCAAAACGCCGCCTGCGACGAAGAACCCGAGGGCAAGAACGATGCCAGCGACGACGCCGATCGCAAGGCCGGCGAGGGTAAGCATGTTGGGAGTGACGCCGAGACCGACGAGAAGATTCGCCGGTCGCGAGAGAAGCCGATCAACTGAGTCTTTAAGTCTGCTTAACATGGGTGGCTCTCCTGTGGCGTTCAACGGTCTGCTTAGAGGAAAAGGCGCATTCTCATAATATAGTTGACGAATTGGTGCGGTCCCCGGGGCGCCGCCGGTTCAGCGATAACGGAAGTCCTAACGTGCCGCCGCAAACTGCGCTCGTAAGTATCTGCGCAGGGCAGCGCTCGCGGGTGGCCTGGTCCGTGGCGAAAACTCAGCCTCCTGAGCGGTCTGAGCTAGGAGAAAGCGCGGAGGGGGGGATCTCGATCTTCACCATCGTTTTGGCGCTCATCGCTGGCGGTATTGCGTTTCGGGTGCTCACTTTCGCGTTAATGACGCATGCAACATCTTTTTTGTTGTGACGGGTAACCTAGAGCTGTGAAACCTTCACTCGATGATCTGTTCAAGTGGTGGGGCGCCGCCGCTTTGGTGCTTATTGTGCTCAGAATATACGGAGTGCTTTAAAATTCCGCGCTGATCGAAGAACGGCGCCAGGCGCGCCAGCTCGATCAATGTCAAACGCATACGCATCCATGCCCAAGTCGCCCCAGTACCAGCTGTGGTGGAGGGCCGTGCCGCGCGCGTCGCCTCCTGCCGCGCCGAACGCGACAAGAAGCGGCATGAAGTGATCGGGGTACGGGTGAGCACGTTCAGCGCACGGGCCCCGTTCCCGATACTTCACAAGGCTGACGCGGTCGCCCCGGGTCACCGCGTCGGTCAGCCAGCCGCTGAATTCGTGGGCCCACCCATCGGTGGCTGCACCTTCGCCCAGCGATGCCGCCGCATAGCCAAGCGGGTGGACGGCGCCACCGCTGCCGAGGATCAGAACGCTGTCGTCCCGCAGCGTTGCAATGGCTGCACCAAGCGCCACGTGCTGTGCGGGGTCTAAGTGGCGCTGGATGGAGAGCTGCACGACGGGGACGTCCCCGTCGGGAAACATGAGTATCAGCGGCACCCAAGCACCATGATCAAGGCCACGGTTGCGGTCAAGGTCGCAGCTTAAGCCAGCGCCGTGAAGAAGGTCGGCCACTCGCCCGGCAAGGTCTGGTGAACCACGTGCGTCGTACCGCAGACCGCAGAGTTCAGCGGGGAACCCGTAAAAATCATGGATCGTTTCGGGCGTTTCCACGCAGTTAACTGCGGGCCGCGAGGTACTCCAATGGGCAGATACGCATAGAACCGCGCGCACGTTCCTGTACCGGCTGCCAAGCGTAGCTAAGAACTGTCGCTCCGGAACGTCCTCTAGAAGCAGTGTGGGGGCACCGTGTGACACAAATAGGGTAGGCAGTGACTCTGCGGATATAGTTCTCCCTCAAGGACTCCCCGTGATCAAACGGACAGAACTTCTGGCGCAGCGGAGCCCTTGGAGCGGCCTCTCTCTTTGAGCATATCGTGTGCAGTGAAATTTCGTTATTTATATGCCCCCCTCACATGAGGCCAAGCTGTCGCATTAGCCCGACCAAATCGTAGAAGAGCTTCTCTTCGGTGATCTCACCCTTCTCATTCCAGTGGGCGACCGTGCAAAACTCGACTTGGAATTTCTTGTTTGTAGGTTGAATGGTCTTCCCATCAGGGCCTGCCATAGAGCCCGTCATCGTGCCGGTGAAATTAGCCACCGAACACGTCCATTCGCCCTCACCAAAGAGCACCTTATATGGGCGGTTCCCCACACGATTGTCCGGAAAGGTCTGGAAAAATTGCTCAGCTTCTTCTTGGTGTGCATTTTGTCCTCTCGTCGGTTCGGGCTGGCCTGGCCAGTACACGGCGACGTTTTCGGCGTGCCGTTTGTTGAATGTGTCCCAGTCTTGGCCGTTCCACGCATCATCCAACGTTTGCATCAGTCGTTTGTTTTCCTCGACGTTCATCTAAATCCCCCTCTACAACCTGAGTTGTTTTGAGCGTGACCAGGAGTAGCATCAGTAGCACCATAAGCGTGCCCCCCTTTTTTTGGTGGACGCGATCGTTTTTGGGGAACCAGCGGATATCTCACGCGTGGCGTGTAAAGCGCTCAGCGATGGATGCAACCAGCTGACAGGGGCAATAGTCCGATCGACCTCTCGGGGTCTGCAACGCTCTTCGATCCGGGCGACGTTCTTCTCACGCAGCTTAGTGGTACGCTCGGAGCCAGAACGCCGTTTGCGATCCATAATGAACCGTTCCTTGGACTCTGGGCGACCGCCGCTCATCGTCTTGCGATACAAAGCGCCCTTCGCGGGACTCACTGCGGGAATCATTGCAGAAGTGCTGGCGACTGGAGGTCTTGGGCCCTAGCGTGACTACTGCGAAGAAGGTAATTCCAGAAGTGCGGCCGCAAAGCGCCTACCTTCTCGGCCTACGCCCCGCTTTCCACGTTGTTAGCGGGAACGTCAAGCATGCCCCCCCGACTTTTTTCCGGAAAGCGTTTCCATGCTTTCCAGCATCTTTGCGCCGCCCTCGCTGCTTGGGTTTCCGTGCGTGCAAAAGAAGGCGACAACTTATCTTTGTTTTGCGCAATGTACGTTCGTATCGGGCTGGACATCTTGCCCGTCACAGGACTGCCGACGACTACCACATTATAGGATCTGGCGTCGTGCATTGTTTGTGTGATTTTCGCGTGGACCCGCAGGAATGCCTGCTTCGCCAACCTACCCACGCCCTTGTCTTTCGTGTCGGCGGTGATCGCTTCAACATCGCGTTGAGGTTTTCAGCAAGCGCTTCGGCGACCTTTTTCGTGTTTCCGGTTCGCGAGTGAGTAATAGGCGAGTGTTTTCATCGCTATGCGCAATGCCGCGCCCGCTTAATAGTCTGGCGGGTTACAAGGGCGAAGTTAAAGTAGTAGATCCGAGAACTCACTATAAGGTTTACCATGCAGGCGATTGAAGTCTCTCATCTGGTCAAGAAATTCGGCGACGCCACTGCCGTCAACGATATTAGTTTCTCGGTGGCGGCCGGAGAGACCTTCGGGTTTTTAGGCCCTAACGGCGCCGGCAAGACGACCACGATCCGCATGCTCACCGGGATCTCATCGCCGACCTCGGGAATGGCAAAGATCTTTGGCCACGATATCGTGCACGAGACCGTTGCCGCACGGCAATCCATGGGCATCGTCTCCGAGACCTCCAACGTATACACTGACTTGACTGGGTGGCAGAACATGATGCTTGCCGCGCAGCTCTATCGAATTGGCAGAAGCGAGCGGGATAAGAACGCGACCGAGCTTCTGAAGCGCTTTGAGCTCTATGAACGCCGGGGTGACGACGTGCACGGGTACTCCAAGGGAATGCAGCGGCGGCTGACCATCGCCATGGGCCTGGTCAACCGCCCGCGCCTGCTCTTTCTTGATGAGCCCACCTCCGGGCTCGATGTCGAGAGCAACCTTATCATCCGCGACATGATCAGCGACCTCATCAAGGAAGGGGTCACCGTCTTCTTGACGACACACAACATCGAGGAGGCTAACGTCCTCTGCGACCGGGTGGCGATCATCGAAAAGGGACACATCGCCGCCATAGACGCGCCCGAACGGCTGAAAAAGACGATTCAGAGCGTCCAGTCAATTGAGGTCTCTTTTGACAGCAGCTCGCCCACGCGGCTTGATGAGCTCCGTCAGCTCTCGACGGTGAACAACGCACGCAAGGAAGGTGACAAGTTCAAACTCTTCACCGAGGACCCGTCTGCGGTCATCGACGGCGTGATGGCATACGCTCATACGCACAACACACGGGTGACGAGCATCACGACGCTCGGTCCGAGCCTTGAAGACGTCTTTGTCAAGTTGACCGGACTGCATCGCTCAGGTGGTGGGATTACTGCCATCGATTAACTTTATAGGGTTCCAAGACCGCCTCTCCCGCGAGCTCATTGCGGCGTGGGCGATTGCGAAAAAAGACGTCATCATCTATTACCTCCGGCCAGGGACCATCGTCGGCGGGGTGCTCTTTCCTCTTTTCATGTTCCTCGCGTTTACGGCAGGAAAGCTTGGGACCGCCACTGCGCTGATCCCGGGGCTCGTTGGCATCACGACCCTCTTCTCAGCGTCATCTATAGAACCGGTATCGATCCCGATCGAACGCAGGACGGCTACGTTTGACCGGCTTCTCGCCGCACCCATCTCCCTAAACGCGTTGGTGTTAGGCGAGAGCCTCAGCGGTCTTCTTTACAGCGTTGTTATCGCGTTGATTGTGGTTGTCGCGGCGCTGCTTATCTTGGCCACGAGTATCGTGAGTATCTTCCCCATTCTGGTAGGGATCCTTCTCAGTTCACTCTGCTTTGCGACGATGGGGACCCTTTTTGCGGCATATCCGACCGAGAGTCCAGGGGATATCATTTCGATGGTAAACGTCGTCAGGTTTCCTCTCATATTCATATCCGGCGTCTTCATCCCTCTCGCGACACTACCCGCCGTCGGCCAGATGATCGCATATGTTTCACCGCTCACGTACGCGAACGACCTCATCCAGGGCGGATACAACGGTAAAATGACGTTCAACCCGTTTATTGACGTTGCGATGCTCGTCGTGTTCATCCTGATCTTCCAGTTAGTAGCAAACTTGCTGTACAAGAGATTCAACGACTAAACCGTGACAGAGGACGGGGCCGCAAATAGAGGTCCTGATTATCTTTTCGCTTTTATATGTCCAATTCAGTGAATGAGCCGGCAAGCCGGAGAAGCGGGCTGGACAATGGTCCTGGATGTAACGACGCGGCCGATTCAACGAAACGTATCTTGCGCATCGCCGAATGAAAGTGACACATACGTCTCCAGCCCGAATCGCGCGATCTCGTAACGGCTGTTAAAGGAGAGTCGTTTTGTACTCTGCTGCGCGAGCGACTGCTCGCGAGCGCACAAAAACGAAATCGATATATAGTGACTCTACGCCCTGATTACTGACTCTTCTGTCGTTTGGTGGAGCGTGATGGTGGAACGGAAATTCGTCTGGGCTACACTCTCCATCGCCTCTCTCGCTACCTTCATCATCGTTATCGACTCGTTTTTCCTGAACGTCGCCATCACGACCCTGGTGCGCGACCTGCACACCACCGTGGAGGTCATCCAAGGCATCATCGCGGCGTACGCGCTCACCATGGCGTGTCTCATGCTGCTCGGCGCAAAGCTTCAGAACATCTTGGGCAGGAAGAAGACATTTCTTTACGGCGCGTTCATCTACGGTGTGGGCACCACGATTGCCGCGCTGAGCCTCAACGCCCCCATGCTGCTTTTTGGATGGTCACTGCTGGAGGGGTGTGGGGCGGCGCTTATGTTGCCGGCGACGGCGGCGTTCATCTCCGGTACGTACGAGGGCGATGAGCGCGCGTTTGCATTCGGCATCTGGGTGGCCATCGGTTCGGTCGCGGCAACTGTCGGCCCTCTCTTAGGCGGCTTTCTCACGACGTTTCTGAGCTGGCGCGTCGGCTTCGGGCTCGAGGCGGTCATCGTCGTGGTGATATTCGCGTACTCAGGACGACTCACCGAAGTGCCTCCGACCATCGGCTGGCGCGACCTCGACGTCGTGGGGGTCGCGCTCTCGGCGGCAGGCTTCTTTTTGATCGTCGCCGGGATGTTGCTGCTTAACAATCTGAGCGCGTGGGGCATCGTGCCAATACTCGTCGGTGCGGGACTCCTCCTGCTCGCCTTCTTTGCGCTGTGGCAGCGACGCCGGATGCGTCACGGGCAAGCCCCGCTCACCGACATTTCGCTCTTCAGGAAGAGCACGTACAGCGCGGGGAACATGGCGAACCTCATCCTGCGACTCGGCCTCGCGGGGACGCTCTTCATCCTTCCGGTCTTTTTGCAGGCCGTTGCCGGTTTGAGCGCCTTTATGACGGGCGTCGCGTTTGTCCCGCTCACCGTTGCATTGCTCGTCTTTTCACTCAGCTCGGCGCGGCTTTCGGCTCGCATAGCGCCGCGCTACCTTGTTCCCCTCGGATTTCTCGTGGCCCTCTCCGGCTCAATTCTGCTTCGAGGTGTGTTCAGCCTTAACACCCAGATCGTTGACATCTTCCCCGGGACGATATTGATCGGCGTCGGGCTCGGGCTGTCACTAGGCCCGCTCAACAACCTCATCCTGTCATCGGCCTCGGATGCGCAACAGGCAGATGCGTCTGGCGTCGTGAATACGACAACCAACCTAGGGAATGCGTTAGGCACTGCCGTCATCGGCGTGCTGCTCTTGGTCAGTATCTACGCCGCACTTGGCCCTGCCGTCCAAAAGGCCTACCCCGGCCAGGTGACGGCGCAGGACGTCAAGGCGCAGCTCCCCGCATGGGTGCACACGCTCAAAACGACGAACTTGCAGGTCGCCAAGGGGGAGAAGAACACAGCGACGCAGATCGTTAATAACACGGTCAGCGCCGCCATGCAACACGCCGTAGACGGCATCTCGGTTTTTCTGTTTGCCGGATTTCTCGTCTCGCTTTTTATCGGTCGAGGACGCGCTGCCCCGACGCATTAAGTCCGATTCAACTGGTTCCAGTAAGCTCGCTCATGCCGGCCACGAAAATGAGCGCTCGGCCCTGACATCGATGAGATCGGCTCTAGCGCGAGCAAGAAAAGGGGGGCAGACTCGCGATGCAGACCATGCGGACGATTCGCCCAAAACATAGCTGACATAAAGAAGGACCTGGCGTCGTACGATCTCGTAATCGTCGGCTCCCCCCGCGGTCACAGAACGTATCGAGTCCTGTCCTGACCTCGCAACGAGAAGAGGTGCAAAAGCGGTGCATTCTGTTGCGCGTGTTGCGGGAAGGTGGGCGACCAGAGACACAATGATATAGAGTCGCTTTGCGGAGCAAAATCTGTTGGCGCTCGACGTTACGACGGACGCTGTGCAGCACTACGGTCACGTTGAGTTAGCGGCTGGAACGTCGTAATCCGTTAGAGTTATGGCCGAGTACCCGCAAATACTCGATCGTCGGCAGTACGAAGTGCAGCCTGTTCCACTCTTTGTTCGCAGGAATTCAGGAGCGCGAGCTGCTGGCGAGTGTGTGGGGGGCGGCACGGCGTGAAGCAAAAAGTCATCGAATTGAACGACGTCACGTGCATTCTCGGGAAGACCAACGTCGGACTGTACGAAAATCACCTGATCGACACAGCAGTTATTGACACCCCGCTCGATCTTGGGGCGATTCTCATCACGCACGGACACGCCGATCATTTTGGGTGGGCGAGCACGCTCCAGAGACGCACGCGGGCGCTCGTGGTGGCTCCGAAAGAGGACGCATTTCTGATCGAAATTCCGGAGGTTAACGTCCGGGGTATGTTCAGCTGGGCGCGTCCACCGATTGAGATGACGACGCGATTCTTCCTCGGAGAGGCGTGCACGGTAGATCGATACACCGAAGACTATCCGTTCGAAGGAAAGATTGCCCCGTTGCTCTTGCCGGGCCACACTATGGGCCACACGGGCTATCTGTGCGACGGGGTGCTCTTTGCGGGAGATGCACTGTACCCGAAAGCGGTCTGGGAACGGCACAAGCTGCCGTATTCCATAGACGTCGAGCTGACGCGACGCTCGCTGGACGCAATAGAGAACGCCACGTTTGACTGGCTCGTTCCGGGCCACGGCCAGGTCATGTCAAAGGATGAGAGTGCAGGACAGATCACGTTTCACCTAGAGCGGCTTGCCGAGATTGACAGTATGATACTGCGACTTTTGACGCGTGCCCGATCAACGGAAGAGCTCATCTACGCTGTGCTTAAAGAGCTTAATGTGCAGGACAACCTGGCCCAGTATTGGCTCTCCGTCACGACCATAAAAGGTCACTTGAGCGGACTGGTTAGCACCTATAAAGTTGCGTACGACATTACCGATCACCGAGTGTACTGGAAGGCGAACGAATGAGTGCCGCTACTCTGCTCAAACGCCGTGTCGGATCTCGCGCACGGTTTTCGAATCTTTTCAGAGGTTGCATCCTGCCCTGCAAGAATCGACACGATGCGAGACGGGGGCGGAATGATGGGCGGTAGCCGAGCGCTACCGCTGGCGGTGTGCGTGAACGTCGACCCGCTCGCTATCTCCGAAACAGTGCGAGCGCTTGGACCAAACGTCGCGCCTTCAACAAGTCCTTCTCTCTGATACGACAACTAAGGCGAAGGTTGATGCTATGGCGAATTTTGAAGACTGCGTGCGCTTTGCTAATCAGCACATGATCTGTTCAGTCGCTACGTGTGATCGCGAGCAGCCACGGGTCCGGATGCTCGGGATGTGGTTTGCGGATACACGAGGCTTCTATTTCTCTACGGTGAAGACGAAAAAGATATTTCAAGAGCTTACAGCAAATCGGAGGGCTGAGGTGTGTTTTTATGCCCCGCCACGAGGCCCGCTTGGCCAAGAGGGTTCAACGGACATCGGAACGATGATGCGAGCGTCAGGCGACGTGGTTTTTCTTGACGACGCGAACCTCAAGGAGCGCCTTTTAGCAGAGCGACCGTTCCTGCGTTCTCACGCCGACGATCAGGTCATATTCCGGATCCAAAACGGCGAGGCGACGTTCTGGACCTCTGCATACAGCGGGCGCGAATCAGCCCTTGAGCGAATCCGTTTTTGAAGTGGGAACTACGCCCTCTTTTCCCTGAGCTGGTTTCTAGGTCATGCTCGGCCTTTTTAGGTGCAACTAGTATCCCGGCGGGAGTCTGCGATAAAGACTACTGTTTGAGTGGCTCGGCACTGGCGAGGCGCTTTGTTTGGTGCGTGATGGTTTTCGAGGTCGCCCCATCTTGCTCCCGGGTCGTTGCCAGACGAAGCCTGCGCTGAGTGGGCGTCGTTCATAAATAGTAGTTGGCAATCACCCAAGACAGGAAGCAAAGTCACTCGTTTTTTATCGGGGAAAAGCGGTCAGCGATAGGAAACCAATTGGGTTGTGGTCGGCCATCTCTATCGGCATCGGCGCCATGATTGGTGCAGGAATCTTCTCTATTTTAGGCGTTGCCGGCCAAATAGCGGGGAGCGCCATGTGGGTTTTGTTCGTCGCAGCGGGGCTGGTCGCTTTCCTCAGCGCGTACTCGTTTGCCAAACTAGGGGTGACGTATCCGTCGGCAGGGGGCCCTGCTGAATATCTAGTACGAGGGTTTGGGGACAACGTCGTGAGCGGGGGCTCCAACGTCCTGCCCTGGATGAGCTACGTCTTCGCGGTCTCGTGTTTAGCTGGGCGTCGAAAGCGGTTCGGCTGGTTACGCTGAGCTGGCCAGCAGAATGGGCCCTTGCGTCGCTTAACCTATCGTGTCTCGCAATAGCGTGCCAAACCGCACGACTTCGTCCTTGTTCCGACTATCAACAACGTCGTATCGCTTCCCTAACCGTCTAAAAAAGTCTTCCATAGTGTATCGATCGTGCTCGGTGAGGACATTTATGTCGAAATAGCCGCCGAAGATTCCCACCGCGAGGACACGGGGTGGTGCGTACTCGCGGAGCTCTTCAACGTACGTCTCGCTCTTGGTCGTGAGAAGCTTGTCGTACACAAAGAAGAGCGCTACGTTTTTCCGACTCAGCGCTTCGCGGTGATCGTGCAAGAACTGTGTGACGCTCGAAAGTGGTTCGTCAGTGTAGATCGGTGCTCCAACTACAATAAGGTCGTAATCCAAGCTCGTAACGTCCGCTACTTTCGCGATAACGCAGTCACCTGCGATGGCCTCACACAACCAGCGGGCGATCGTCGTGGTCGTCCCGTATTTCGTATCGTACGCGATCAAGGTCTTCATACGTTATCCCTTCACGGATCATTTCGATAAAAAGCTTCGTATACTGTCACGCGCGGCCTTAAAAAAAGTCCCGTTTCAGCTCGTCCGCAAGGTGCCCCATGCCTTCTAAATTTTTTGAACGGGGATTAGTTTGGTGCACGCTGCACCGCGGGCGTTCCGCCCCGATCGTAGGCCGTTTCACCGAGGAGGAAGGCTATTTTTCGCCTTTGACTTCCTTGCCCTTGTAATACTCTTCTTTCTTTTTTTCTAGTTTGCCCTTTACTTCCTTCCCTTTGTAGTACTCTGCCTTTTTCTCTTCCATGGGCCACCCCCTCGATACAGGNNAGACAACAAGTCACAAACCGCTTTATAGGAGGCAATGCCAAATACGGTCGATGAAACGTAGCGACATCATTAAACTGATCGTCTCCGTCGCGGTGCCTTTGGTAGCGGGCTTGGGGTCGTCAGTTTTTACGATCAACTCCATCTCAACGTGGTATGCTGCGCTCAACAAGCCCTGGTTCAATCCGCCGAATGCAGTTTTTGGGCCTGTCTGGACGATTCTCTATATCTTGATGGGACTGGCGTTGTTCCTCATATGGCGATCGCCTCGAAATCGCACACGAGACATCGGGATCGCTCTCTTCGCTGCACAGCTCATCGTCAACGTCATCTGGACGTTGGGCTTTTTCGGGCTGCAGAACATACTGTACGGCCTGCTCACCATCGTGCCGCTATGGGTACTGATCGCCGCCACCATCTATCAGTTCTATAAGGTGGACCGGCGGGCGTCGTACCTGCTCGTGCCCTACATCCTTTGGGTGACCATCGCCACCGCCTTGAACGCGTCGGTCTACCTACTCAACCGGTGACGCACATCAGAGGCGTAAAAATAGCCGAGTTTTCGTCGTGGCTAAATCACAGGTGCCGTTAATGCAAAAGCAGCTTGCGCTGAGCTCTGCATAGATTGGATAGCCGGCGCAGACGCATCCTTTTTTTTCAGGCGTCGTTTCGCTCGTGCGGTAGCGCACTGCGCCCCCCTAGAGGGTGTGCGTCAAGGGGCTAGGTCTTGGAACGGGCCACGTCCTCACGTTTTCCGATGTCGTCGGAACTCTGACGCGTTCCTCGCCGTGCTTTCCCGGTAATCACTTTTTCCGACTGTGGGTGCGTTAGCAGAATGCGGCTCACACTATGATCGTTGACCGGCCTTTAGCCAACGACATCATCGCAGGCCAGCGCTATCGCGCTCCATCTGGTTATACAGCGTTTTTACTTCTGATCGTAAGTCGTCCAAACGATGCTCGAGTTTGGAGACGCGTTCCTTCAAGTCATTCATTTCCTTTTCATAGTCCATTTCTATCTCGAACCTCCTTTTCATACGGATGAGGCCTCGGTCAAGGCCAATAGAAGATGACTTGGACGGTATAAAGCCGCTGTCCTGAAAATGCTGATGAACGGCGACAATCAGATCTCTTGAGCACCATCAGCAGACGCACTAAAAGGAGGATAAGTTAGACGTTCTAGGGTCGGATTGTGTATCTGGGATGCGAAGCGGTGATCCGTCGCAGCGCGCATTAGTCGACCGTTGCTTCGGTCAGCAGCGAGTACAGCTCAGCGCCGCGCTGGGTCCTGACTCCTTACGTCTGGGGCGGTCGTCGTTGCTTCGCGCCGCGCGGCGCAGCGTCCCGCGGTCGGGCCGCTGCTTGTGTTGTGTCCTCAGGGCGCACAGGCTTGGCA
>PLGY01000056.1:0-12764 GCA_003139855.1 Candidatus Methanoflorens stordalenmirensis | reverse complement strand
GCGACGAGGAATGGGACATAACCAATAACCAGTCCGAAGGTGATGACGATCGTGAGACTCAGCCCGATCGACAGCGCGAGTCGTTCGGTGATCTCCAGCTCGTTGAACGTGGGGAATGCCGCAAGCGACACGGCAAATCCCGGCACGACGAGCACGTAGATGAACGCGAGGATGAGTTGCAGTATGTTTGACACGAGTTTGGTATGACGCTCGCTTGCGGGAGCGTCACGACGAAAAGTACGACGTTCTTAAACCGATTCTGTAAGCGAAAGAGCTTAAGTCTTTCTAGGTTTGAAATTTAGACGTAGCGATCAAAAAAGCCTCAATTCCGCGCACGCCCTGCCGCGAACAGCGTCGCGGCTTTCGTCGTGCGGAATCCGGCCCTAGCCGTTTGACAGTCCGCTGTCCTATGCCCGCTTATCAACAATCAGAAGGACGATCACGATAAGCTGCAAAACGATGCCCGCACTCTCAAGGGAACTCACCCCGTGAGCTACTTGGTGGTACGCACTGAATATCACCGAAATGAGCAGCAGTATGATCGCGACCAACTTGGTAAGCATTTTCATGTCTCACATCTCCCGCCGGCCTGTCGCTTTCGACAGGCGCTCCGACAACGAGAGTTGGCGCCGCCGTTATAAAACGTTTTGGAAACGTGAACGAGCTGAAGCGGGTATCTCACGCACAACGCGGCATCGTGCGTCCTTTTTTTGTGCGAGAGCTGACATGTGGACGCTTAAGGCACCATCATTGCACCCGAACGCGCGCTACCCGCTTTGCAATTTCGTGACAAGCAATACCACTTTTTTCGCCAAACCCCTGCACTCCTGCGAGGCCTGATCGTCAGGCGCTCCGGTAGCAACAGCGCCAAAGTGCCCTCCAGAGGAGATAGGGTCGCCACATACGACCATGCCGTGCACGATGAACGCCTGGAGGAGCGCCATAATGGTGGTTTCCCTCCCTCCTGCACGGTGTCCTGAGCTCACAAAAGCAGCGCCGACCTTGTTTTCCAGTTGCCCCCTGACACTAATGGAGTCTTCGATGAACTTCTTGATCTCGCTTGCCGGGAGGCCGAAGTAGACGGGTGAGCCGATAATGATGCCGTCGGCCCAAACAAGGTCATAATTTGACGCATCGTCTACCCCTTTGAGTCTGATCACTGCGCCTTCTTCTTGGGCCGCGTCGGCTATTGCTTCTGCCATCGTTCTGGTATTTCCTGTGCGCGAATAGTAGACCACTAACACATTAACCATACTGCCATCCTCAAAGCAAATGGCAGGGCTATGGGTCTTTAATCTTGCGTCTCTCTCTCCCCACACCCCGCACTTTGAGCTTGTATCGGGTGGTTGGTGAACCGAGGGAAGTACCCGTGCTTCGAGAAGCCCTCCCGCTCTTCTAGTCCCGCTTCGGCTGCACGGAGCGCATCGTCGCCTGAATAGGCAATATCAACGGTATGGCCCATGTGTCGCAACAGTCATGCAAGGTCGTGCGCGAAAACCGCCACTCCTTCAACTACCAGAATTGCGGCCATGCTCTAAACGTCCAAACTATGTTGGTTCGTTCCCAACGTAAAACAACCTTTGCCCTGACGAACGAAGCTGTGAAGGCACGTAGCTTGTGACACACGGAGCATCAACCGATCCTTCGCGGGGCGCTAGCATTACTCGCGATGTCAGTGACACTTGGACGACCCCCCTATGACTGCTCTTTGAACANNGTAATGGTCCCGCCGTGAGCTTCAATCACGGACTTCACGATGGCTAAGCCGAGCCCCACACCTCGAGATTTTGTGGTGAACAGCGGCTCGAAGAGCTTACTTATGTTTTCCGGCGGTATGCCCGTTCCCGTATCGGCCACGTTTACGGAGGCGCTTCGTCCGTTTTTCTTGGTCGTTATGCTCAGGCTGCCGCCGTCCGGCATTGCCTGCAACGCGTTGCCAATAATGTTTGTCAGTGCGCGCTGCATAAGGAACGGATCAACATCAAGATTAGGTAAACTAGGATCAAGCTTCGTCTCGATCACTACATTATTGGGCGCTACAACGTGACGAAGGGCATCGTTGACGAGTTGTTCCGTGCTTGTTCGCGTGATTTTAAGGTTTGGCGTCCGAGCAAAGTCGAGCAGATCGGTTACCATGGAGCTCATGTACGCAACGTGCTCGTCTATCTTGTCCAAACCGTCGCGGAGCTGCTGCGCCTTAGGCGTCTCACTAGGCGCTAGGCACCCTTCTAGCGTGTCGACCTGTTTTTTTTCGAGGTAAATAGTGTTAAGAATGGCCTGCAAAGGGCTGCGGAGATCGTGTCCGACCATTGCCGCCATTTGTCCGATAGCCGCCAAGCGTTCCGCGCGCTTGAGTTCAGCCGTTTTTTGCTGCACGAGTTCTTCAAGGTGCTCAGAGTACTGCGTAAGCTGCTCTTCGAGGTTCTTGCGCTCGATGGCATAGTAGATGGCGCGTTCGAGGGTATCTACCGTCGCCGTGCCTTTCACGAGATAATCCTGCGCACCTTCACGCACCGCTTGTACCGCCAATTCCAGATCGTCCAGACCAGTCAGCACGATGATCGGCACGTGTGGCACTGCGGCGCGCATCGTCGCGACTGTGGCCAAGCCCTGGCTGTCAGGAAGGCCCAGATCGAGCAGCACAACGTCGACACTTCCCTGGTCGCACCGTTCTATCCCGGCATTGAGACGATTCACTGTATCAAGCGCGTGCTTTGTCGAGGATGACTTAGTCAGAAGCCGTTTTATGAGGTGAGCATCGCCAGGGTTGTCCTCGACGAGGAGGACGTTAAGTGCTCGATCACGCGCGTACATTCTCAGTCCTCCCGCGGCGGGAGCTTCACGACCGTGAACCAGTACTCTTCGATACGCCGTATCACATTCATGAATTGTGGCCAGTCAACCGGCTTGGTGATGAAGCTGTTGGCGTGTAATTCGTATGCTTTCATGATGTCCTCGTCAGCTTTGGACGTCGTCAACACGACGACCGGGATGCTCGCAAGCGCTTCGTTGGATTTGATCTTTTTGAGCACCTCGCGACCGTTCACCTTTGGCAGGTTCAGATCAAGCAAGATCAGATCTGGGCGCGGAGCCTGCCCATATTCAACGTCGTGCAAAAATGCAAGTGCGGCTTCTCCGTCATTTGCGACGTGCAGGTTATGGGGCACTTTGCCGGACTTGAGAGCGCGTTTGGTTAGAACGACGTCGCCTTGATTGTCCTCCACCAACAAGATTTCTATGTAATTCACGCTATTTGGCTCACTCATAGCGTACTATCCCTCTTTGGAAGCGTAAAGTAAAACGTCGAGCCGTTTGCTGGCTCTGATTCGGCCCATGTACGTCCCCCGTGACGTTCAACTATCTTCTTGACGACAGCAAGTCCGATACCCGTTCCCGGGTACTCTTCACGCGCGTGGAGGCGTTGAAATACGGCAAAAATCCGTTCTGCGTATTTCATGTCAATACCGATCCCATTGTCGTGCACCGAAAATTCCCAGCCATCTTTCGTCTGCTCTACGCCTACGTGAATGATCGGAGGAACATCGCTCCGAAACTTTATCGCATTGCCTAACAGGTTCTGGAAAAGCTGAATAAGCTGGGACTCGTCGCCGAGCACGGTTGGCAATCGATCGTGCGTAACCACTGCGTGGCTCTCCTCTATGGCGACATCAAGATTCGCAGTCGCTGCGGAAAGGACGTTATTTAAACTGATTGGCATGAACGACTCTCCCCGCGTGCCCACACGTGAATACGCTAAAAGGTCATTTACGAGCGTGTGCATTCGTTTTGCGCCTTCGACGGCAAATGCGATGTATTGGTCAGCATCAGCGTCAAGTTTTCCTTTGTAGTCCTCCTCAATTATTTGAATGTAACTCGTTATCATTCGCAGTGGTTCTTGCAGGTCGTGTGACGTGACGTACGCAAACTGTTCTAGTTCAGCGTTAGATCGTTGGAGGTCAGCGAGTGAACTGTCGAGTTGGAACTCCATTTGCTTGCGCTCAGTGACGTCTCGCGCGACTATGAGAAGTTCAGCTGGTTGCCCCGAGGCATCTTCAATCGTGGAGATATTTGCTTCTATGTCGACCGTTTCTCCATTTTTCCGGAGCAGTTGCGAGTCAGTGCGGACGGTTTCTTTTTTCCCACGGCTAGGCTCTGTTCTCGCGAGGACAGCTCCGACGAGGAACTTACGTGCATCGGGGATCAGCGAACGAAACTCGGGAGAGAGGAGATCCTCGAACGGCTTTCCTAGTATCTCTTCCCGTGATCGCTGGGTGAGACGTAAGGTAGCTTCATTGCAATCGGTAACCGTCTCGTCCAACGCCGCGATCACTATTCCGTCTGCCATAGTTGCGAGGGTGATGCGCAGTTTTGCTTCAGATTCTGCGAGTGCCAACTCCGCTTTCTTGCGCTCGGTGACGTCTCGGAGGACCGCCACAGATGCCGTGTACTGTCCCGCAGCATCTCTAATCAAGGAGACATTCGCTTCCACATCAACACTTTCTCCACTTTTCCTGAGCAATTTCGCGACGTTAAGGATGTTTCCTTTCTCCAGAAGCTCAGGGTGCTTTTCGAAAATCTGCGAATGAAACTCAGGAGCGAAGAGATCCAATAACGGCTTTCCTATCACTTCTTCCTTGGATCGTTGGGTCATGCGCAATAGGGCTTCATTGCAATCGGTAACCTTGTAGTCCAACCCGACGATCACTATTCCGTCTGCCATAGTTGCGAGGGTGATGCGCAGTTTTGCTTCAGATTCTGCGAGTGCCAACTCCGCTTTCTTGCGCTCGGTGATATCACTGCTTATTTCGAGAATGGCGGACGCATTGCCCCCCCCATCCTTCATCAGGGTCCAGCTGCTCGCGACCGTGACCTCAACGCCATCGCGCGTTACGTTGATCAGCTCCCCTTCCCACAATCCGCTGTCCATAAGCTTAGGCCACAGCGCTTCGCGCGATTCAGGGAACCTTGTATGTAACAGCGCGTTGGCGTTTTGACCTTCAGCCTCGTGCTTAGTCCATCCATACAGGCGCTCGGCGCCACGGTTCCAGTACGTTATGGTCCCTTCTGGGTCCAAGGTCTTGACGGCGTCGTGCGCCGCATCAAGCATCGCCGCCTGCTTTCGCACAGCCTCTTGAGCCGTCTTGAGAGCAGTGACATCGACAATCGAAACCACACTTCTTTTGGTTCCCGGAACCAGTGCTGCCGTCACAAAGACTTCTCTTCGCGTTCCGTCTTTTGTAATGAGTCTGAACTCATACTCTTTCGGAGCCCTGGCCGCATCGCGTCGACGTGCACGATGATATGTTTTTATCCTCTCAAGATCTTCCGGAGCGACGAATTCTGTCCACGGTTTCAGGCCTTCAACTTCGTTCTTACTGAAACCGGTGAGCTGCTCCAGCTTGCTATTTCCTATAGCAACAGTCATGTCTTCTTCCAGAATAGCCATGCCCGTCGCAGTACTCTCAAAAATGGCGCGGTAGTACGCCTCGCTTTCGAGCAGGGCGCGCTCCATTTGTTTGCGGTCACTGATGTCTACGAAGCTCTCGAGCAGGTACGCGTGTCCCCTGAGCGTAATTCTGCTCACTGATTTGAGGATCGGACGGCTCTTCCCGTCTGCCGTAAGCAAAACGCGTTCTGCATTGTCGACGGTCTGCCCGAGATCAGTTATCGGGCACCGTCCCACCTCGGCAGGACAGATAAATCGATGGCAGACTGAACCTATGATTGCGTCCTTCGAAGATCCATAGAGGTGTGCGCCCGTCGTGTTGACATCGACAATCGTGTGCGTTATCGGATCAATAAGCACGATTCCCGCTTGCACTGATTCGATAATGGCTTTTTGCTCGGAGATATCCCGGACTATTGCTGTTGCGAACGTGCCCTCTTTCGTTTTCCACGAGGCGAAGCTTGGCTCTGCAGGAAACTCGGTACCGTCTTTTCTACGCCACAGCGTGGATGACGGCGGCACGTAGGTTTCACGAGTGCTTAGTGTGGAGAGCATCTTGAAGAAGCCAGCTTTGGCGGCTTCTGGAAGGATTGCCGTGACTGACTGGCCCGTGATATCATCGGCTGTCCATCCGAAGGTTTTTTCGGCAGCCTTGTTCCAATAGGTCACGGTGCCCTGCATGTCCATGGAAAAAATGGGGTCCGCCGCCGCGGCGGTGGCTGCACGGAACCGGTTTTCGCTCTCCTTGAGTTGTACCTCGAAGGCGTGCCTGGCCAACGCCAGTTCAACGTTGGGAAGAAGTGAAGCTGTATCGATCGGCTTCAGTATGAAGCCGTAAGCGCCCGTGTTCTTGACCTGCTCTTGTGTGGACTCGTCTGCCTGACCCGTCAAGAAGATTACCGGGATTTCAAACTGATCTTTGATCTCGCGGGCCGTTTCTATGCCATTTTTTTCCCCTTTTAGGAGTATGTCCATAAGAACGAGATCTGGATGCAGCTCCTCAAGTGTGCGCAGAGCGACTTCACCAGTTGCGGCCACAGCCGGAACGTCATAACCGGCGCGCTTAAGTCGCTGCGCTATGTCCATGGCGACGATGGCTTCATCTTCAACGACGAGAATCGTGGTCATTCTCTCCCGCTCTTCCCAATACGCGCGCCCGCTTGTGTAAATGTGATGATAAACGTCGTCCCTTTCGTGCGATCGAGCGTGATGGTACCGTCAAGCTGATTAGTGAGTGCAGTCACGAGCTGCATACCCAGCGAGTCGGTCGCTCGAAAGTCGAAATTCGGTGGGGGGCCCACGCCATTGTCGGCAACCGTTAACTCGCATGTACCGTTGATTTGGTGGAGGGCTATGGTAACTTCGCCTGGCGCCCCGTCTGGAAACGCGTGCTTTAACGAGTTTGACACAAGTTCGTTAATGATGAGCGCGCAGGGGATAGCGGTGTCCACGCCGAACAGGACGTTTTCGACGTCGGTAGTGATCGTGATTGCTCCCGGAGCAACGTTGAACATCCCCAGAAGCTCGTCGACCATGCTGTCGACGTAATCCCTGAAACTAATCTCCGCTAACGAATCCGAACGGTACAGCTTCTCGTGAATAAGCGCCATTGATCTGATCCGGCTCTGGCTCTCTTTGAGCATTTCGACCGTTTCTGGCTCAGTAGCTTGCTGAGCTTGTAAGCTGATCAAGCTCGATATCACCTGCATGTTGTTCTTGACCCGGTGATGAATCTCCTTGAGAAGCGTCTCCTTCTCCTTGAGGGTTATCCTGATCAACTCATCTGCCTGTAGCTTAGCGATTACCACCCCCACCTCATTACCGATGGCGATGAGCAGCTCTTTCTCGGCTTGAGAGAAGGTGTGACGTGTAAAACTCCCCACGTTGAGCGCCCCTATACGCGTATCATAGCGATACAGCGGCACCACAGCGAGAGACTTAAGTCCCAATTCAGCGGCATGAGGCACGCGCAACGCCTCGTGACCGTCNNGTTCCTGATGGCTTCAACAGCGATATCGGGAATGCCGGTTGCGTAGCACAGGTTCGCACGGAGGGCGTTATAGTCGTGGAGATGGATCGTTCCGACATCGAAGTGCAGCAGTTCGAGAGTCAAATCTGTCACGGTTTTAGCAAACGACTGCACGTGAGTGGCTCGGTTTCCCTCAGCCATGATACGGTTGAGTGCCTCTATCGTGTGCGTGCGTTCTTTGACCCCCTCTTCTGCCTGCTTTCGCTCGGTATTATCGACGGCGATACCGCGTACGCCGACTACCGCACCGTCACGCCTGATCGGCGCGCCAAGGGCTGAAACAGGAAACGTGCTCCCGTCCTTCCGCAGTCCGGTGTAGTCCGCCCGGCCGACATCGTCGAAACTCGTTCTCCGATGAAACACCGCGCGTGCTCGCTCTTTGTCGGCGTCTGTGACCACTTGAAACAAAGACATCCCCGCTTCGAACTCTTCTTTCGTGTAGCCGAACATGTCAAAGGCCGTCGCATTCGCGAAGGTGGCGCGACCAGTCGCATCTGCTTCATACACGAAGACCGGCAGCGCGTCGGTGATCTCACGGATGCGCCTTTCGCTCTCTTTAAGCGCCTCATCCGCCTGTAGCTTTGCAATGACCGTCCCCACCTCGTTACCAATGGCGATGAGCAGCTCTTTCTCGGCTTGAGAGAAGGTGTGGCGTGTTACGCTCCCCACGTTGAGTGCTCCGATAATCGTATCTTGAGAATAGAGCGGCACGCTGGCGAGCGAAGCAACCCCCAATGGCGCCTGGCGCGGCAGGAACGTTGCGTAGTCCTCAGCAAAAAGAGGGTCTCCATCGATCAGAATGGCACTATATGGGGCGTCACGATAGGGTATCTTCTCAATGGCATCTCGCGCGGTCTCCGGGGGTCCCTGTGCGTACCGTAATGTGGCGTAGCGAGCGTCCATATCAATGAGGTAGATGCCCCCGATGTCGAAATGCATCAATTCACACGCCAACTTCGTCGCTGCTTCTGCAAATGACTGCACATCACTGGTTCTGTTTCCTTCAGTGACGATACGGTTGAGTATCTCTATCGTGTGCGTGTATTCTTTGACCTCCTCTTCTGCCCGCTTTAGCTCGGTAATATCAAGTATGATACCACGCTGCCCGACGACAGCACCTTCTCGCNNAGCCGAACATGTCAAAGGCCGTCGCATTCGCGAAGGTCATACGACCAGTTGCGTCTGTTTCATACACGACTACAGGGAGCGCATCGGTGATCTCACGGATGCGCCTTTCACTCTGTTCCAGTTTTTGCTCGGCACGCTTCTGCTCAGTAACGTTCAAGGCGATCCCGCGCATCCCTACCGGAACGCCCTCCCGAACGATCACTGAAGCACGTACAGAGATCGGGAATGTACTCCCATCGCGCCGCAACCCCGGAGCCTCTATCCAAGGCGAAGGCTCATCAATTACCGCCTGAGCAATGGATTCGCGTATTTCTTCGTGTTTGTCAGGGGGAACGAAGTCATAGAGCGTCATCCCTCCTTCGACCTGTTCTTTTGTGTAGCCGAACTCTTGCAGTCCCGCGCGGTTGACAAACGTGAGATTTCCCACCATATCCGTTTCAAATATCACCTCGGACAGCGACTCAGTGAGCTCACGGATACGGCGAGCGGTCTCGTGCGCCTTTGCATTCATGCCGTGGCCGCGCAGCGCTATTTCGATCGCAGCCCTCAGCTCAAGCGCATCAAGTGGCTTGATGAGAAAACCGTCGGGTTCAGCCGTAATTGCCCGCCGCACCGTCGCCTCGTCAGCGTTGGGAGTGATCAAGATGATAGGAATGTTGTGGCGACTCTTGATTTGTTGAGCAACTTCGATCCAGTCTGTCTCTCTCTTTAACCTGACATCCATGAGGATGATGTCAGGTCGTAACTCATCTACGCGCTTGGTCACTTCGTCGGCGCTCGCGGTCAGGACGTCGTAGCTCATCGGCTGCAATCGGTTCTGAACATCCTGCGCACTATCTGGATCATCTACAGCGAGTAATATGCGTATCATGACGGTGCTTCCCCTTCAAAGTGCGCAGAAGGAAGATATATCTTATCCTGCGTTGCTTCTCTTGTGTCTGTGTTGTAGGGTGTTGTAGTTGCGCTAATAAGCTCAGCTGAGTGTAGTGAAGCAAGCAGATACCGTGCCGAATCGGTCATGACAGGTGCGCCGCACGCTGCATTAAGGGTACGTCGCGGAGGAGATAAGGTTCCCACTGTGGGAGACTGGCTGTGACGTCGTTGGTAGCGTGTGACGGGAGAAGATGCGATAGCAGGCGGTAACTCGGCTCAGCTACTCTCTTTGCGAATCTTCCTTAACAGCAGAACGGTTCGTTCGTGTGGTACGAGGCTGAGCGTCTCGCGATAACAAAGACTAAATGCTATCGCGGTAATTGCATAGGCGGTGTAGCCGGTCGTCGGGAGTTATATACACGGAAATGAAAGAAAACATAGACGTAGACAAGGTCATCCGTCTCGCCGTTTGCTCTGACCAACGAAAAGACATCCTCCTCTTGATGAATGACGGGATGAAATCGCTTCGCGAGCTGCGGGACGAGCTCAAGCTCTCCTCTCCCGCTATCGTACACGCGTTGCGAGAACTTGAAACGAGTCATATCATTCGACAAGATACAAACAGAAACTACATGGTGACCCCCCTCGGCAGGAGCGCTGCACGCAAAGTCCTTGATTTTCAAGGTGCGATGGCGGTGCTAATGAGGGATGAAGCATTCTGGTTCGAGCACGACATGGGTGGGATCCCCGATCATCTATTTGACAAGATCGGGTCGTTACGCGATGCTACACTTATCGTTGGCACCCCCACTGATATTTTTAAAGCTTTGCGCCACTTTGTCGAGCTGTTTCGAGACAGTAAAGTCGTAAAACTGGTTTCCCCGTTCTACATTCAGGACATTGGAGAACTAGTGCTTGAGCAGTTTGCTCGCCAACAACACGTGGCGCTCGTGCTCACCGACGAGGTGTCGCACCATTTGATTGACGAGATCGGTCGTGAACGTTTGAGCAAGGCACGCAGCGAGAACCTTGAGCTCTATGAGACCAGAGACAATCCCAAACTTGTCTTGGTCGTCGCTGACGCGTTCATGGCGCTTGCGCTCTATCGTTTAGACGGTGCATTTGATTATTCCTATACGTTAACAAGCCAAGATACAGAGGCGATTGCGTGGGGGCAAGAATTGTTTGAGTATCACGTCGCATCATCAGAGAGCGTGGTCCTGTAGGGGCTACACTCATGAAACGGGAGCCAGACAAAGCAACAACGAAGAGGTGAACTCGTGGGAAAACTGACCATATTGGTAGTCGACGATGACCGAGAGATACTGACCGGTTTTATGCACATCTTAAGTGAGCACGGGTACAACGTGGAAACTGCAGAAACCGGCCACGAGGCGATTGAGAAATGCAAAAGTGGCCCGCACGAGCTTGCGCTTTTGGATATCAACCTCCCCGATATGGATGGCACGCAACTGCTCGAGCAATTGCGGGAAATCGACCCCAAGATGAGAACGATCATGGTCACAGGCGACGCCAGTTTGGACGGTGCTCTGAGATCTCTAATTTTGCAAGCGAACGCCTACGTCCTGAAACCAGTCGATCCTGATGAGCTTTTGAAGGTTGTAAGCGCAACCCTAAATGAGTGACGAATGCTTGCCTCACAGGCTGCTGCAACCGCTCTCGGGGATAACAGCGTTTATCGCTCGAAGGCGTAAACTAACAAGCTTAAAAAACGGTGGTGGATACGCGCACTACCATCAAACGAAAAGGAGGTGAAAACGTATGAATCGCCAATTCTTAGCCTTTTTAATGATTTCGATCATGGCGCTGACCGTATGTAGCGCAGTCTCCGTATCGGCGGCACCAGCATCCGCCCAGCCGCAGCAACAGACGAACACAGTTCAGACCTCGCCGTCCGCCTACTGCACCGTGCACGTCGGCACGAACGAGCTGTGGACCGGTTGGCAGTACAACTACCACGAGGCATATGGCTTCATAGAGGCCGGAACCGGGACCCACACGGAGAGATCGGTCTTTAACGCGCTCTCGACGAATCTGGCATGGCAGGCATCAAGCGTTTACTCCGAAACGAGCGTTGCTTCTGTTGGCGTTCAGTTCCGCCTCGCCGGAAAGATAACGCCGCAACAGTGGCAGAACCTCTCGCAGACTCCCGTCATCATCCGGACGACCGTCCCTTACTGCTTAACAACGACCAGTGGTGGGGCAGCGCGCCTAGTGTTAGAACCAGCCGATTGGTACTACAACCTCCTCACGATAGCATCGGTGCACGGGCGGACCATTTGCGGCGTCGGCACGACCGAGACGCGGATGCCGCTGGGAGCCGTCGTGAAAGAGACCTCCGCCGCTTCGGGCGTTTACGCGGGAGTGATACAGGTATTCCTGCAGAGCTACCCATCGGCGTACCCAATGTCGGCAACCGGCAGGGCCTCCGGAGTTGCAGTCGTCTCGGACATTCAACTCGTGTGGCCAAAAACAGCTTCGTAGTGGTGAGGAGGGGCCCCTTCCCTTCTTTCCTCTTTTTTGCACGCTCGTTCCGCGCGCGGCTACGTAGCGCTCGTCTGCTTCTAAGCGTTTGGCGTGAACCCAGAGCGTTGGCATCTCTCCCGGATGATCCTGTCAGCATCGTAGTAAGTCTTATTATCACCTGCGTGGCTCAGTTTACGACGTAGAGGGCATCGTCACGCTCTGCCGCCTCCTTGGCCCAGTTAGACATCCTAAGACGCAGATGCTCTTGTGAGGAAGTACGTTGCATATCGAGGTTAGAACAGGCAGAAAAGCGATCTTTTCGGTGATCGCGAGGTATCGCTTGACTGCTGGACAGGAGGTGACGCGTGCTCGCCCTCACCATTAACATCTTTGAGACGCTCAGCAACTTTGTCATCGCCGTCATCGAGCAGCTCGGCTATGGAGGCGTTTTCGTCGGGATGACGCTTGAGAGCACCGGCTTGCCACTACCGAGCGAGATCATTATGGCCTTCGCCGGGTACGTCGTCTGGGAGGGGCAACTTACCCTTCTGGGCATCACTCTTGCCGGTACGCTCGGCTGCCTAACTGGCTCCCTTATTGCCTACGGAATCGGGGCGTACGGTGGTAGGCCGCTGCTCGAACGCTACGGCAAATACGTGCTCATACGCAAGAATGAGCTTGATCGTGGTGAGCAGTGGTTTGCAAAGCACGGGGAAAGTGCCGTCTTCATCAGTAGGCTGCTTCCCGTCGTCCGCACGTATATCTCATTTCCTGCCGGCATCGTCCGGATGGACGTGAGGA
>PLGY01000008.1 GCA_003139855.1 Candidatus Methanoflorens stordalenmirensis | reverse complement strand
TGGGCATTTTTAAGGGTATCGGCTAATCCCGCCATCACAATCGAACTGTGGACTCTCGATAGTTCATCGATGTGCGACAATATCGTAACGACATCTAAGTTGAATTTCATTTTAATCACCTGCTTTGCTGACCAGCCGTGCTGGATTTGCTTCTAATATTTGTACATTTACCAAGTGTACATTTAAAAATTTTTCTCAAATTCTTGAAAGAAGCGCCCTAATCGCTTGCAAGTCTCTTCTTTTTTTCATAAGTTCAGTTTCGCACCGCGCGCAGCATGGTCTTTTTGCGCTGTGCTCTGCAGACACGTCTGTCATGAACTGGACAAGGTGGCGTCGTTCGTCGAGGGATGCACCGATGGTGAACTGCAAGAGATGTGGAAACTACACTCGCTGCAGATTGCGCGGCGATAGAAAATATGTTCCATATTGCTTACATTACAAACGTTCTCGACCTATTCAGAGCTTCCTATGTTGATTTATTTAAAATTTAAAAGCTTCAAACTACTCGAGGCTAAAATAGAGACCGCTTTGTCGACAGAAAGGCCATCAGAACAAAGCAAACATGCAATATGCCATTCAGTCCATGTGATTAGCAACGAGTAGGAGGGAGAAAAACGTGGAAATAGTGTTATTTTTGCAGGGTAGAGAAGCAAACTTGTTAAGCCGTGTACTTGACGAGGTAAAGACCACAATCTTCGAGAAGTCCGAAACAAGCCTTAGCGATAAAGAGGCGTTGGAAGTCCTCGTTAGTTATTTTGAGAACGCAAAAAAAGTTAGAACCCGAAAAAGAAGCGTCTCAAATATCGGTCAACCCATTAAGCAAACGCCTTTTTCTGGGGCACATTATCGGTAGAGAAGGCAGCACGGACACAGCGAGCGCCTCGCGGCAAGGCTGAGCGTTACAGATTTAAGGCTGGCGATTTCACCTCAGTCTGTTTGGTTTGATGCAAGCTTTTGTCTTGACGAAGCTTGCCTGTTTAGATTTTGAAACTGACGTCTGCCCAGTACTTCATGTAAATGTCATAAACCGAATCAGGAAGCGGATGCTTGTAGACTCGCCAGTCAACTCCGGATACGCCGTGAGTGAGAACGTAGGCACGATTTGACTGCTCCCATTGAATGGTATCGCCGTGCTGCTCTGCAAATTTTCGCAAGTCTCCCATCACAAAACGCTTACTGCAGTGCGAAAGTAGTATCTTGCGTTTCCGCAGCCACCGTTCAAAAGATAATTACTCAAAAATATGCTCATCGTCCTCTCGACCGTCCAGCAGCGGGGCGACAGCATCGACGACCTGAGGGTGGAGCGGGCAGTAGTGCTGCATCCTGATTTTGTCACTTTCCGGCGGGATATCAAGTACTGGTTTATGCTGACCTAACGTACGTTTAAACTGGCCTACAGTTAGCAGAGCGAGAGTTGCTAACGGCCTCAGTCCGCTGAACGCGCCGAATAGCACTATTGCTCGGTAGTTGAGACGGTGACACTCGTCAATTTCTTCTTTTTCAGCAGCTTGCTCAATAGCGTCAAGAATGTCTTCGATATCGCGTTTGGTGACGATTCTACTAGTAACGTGTTTACGTTCCTGAAGCGTTTTCGGCATTTCGAGGAATAGTTCGAACGCTTGGTATCTTGTATCAAATCGTGTCCTTGCCAAGTACCGGAAAAATGCCCTCGTGAAGTTGATGACTTTCCGCTTGGCATAAACGTCGACATATTTACGCAGCACATATTGGCGTAGTACGTCGACAGTCGTTTTGCTTATCTCCCCCTTCGTGCAGGTCCACAGAATCTGCGCAGCTTTTCGTAGCCAGTTTGTTGTTTTTCTGCTTAGCCCCACTTCCCGTCTGTCAGTATAGCTGGTTAACTCGCTTTTGGAAAACGTCAATCGTAATTCTTCCAGCGTATCGCAATCGCTATTCAGCAATGGCTTTTTGAATTGTAGTTTCCGTAAGAAGGCCTAGAATCAGCTGAAACGCCTAAATAAGCCCTGTCGATGCTCCGACTCGGGTTCAAATCCTGACTCGGGCGCTCCTTTTTTGCTTTCTTTTCCGTTAATTGGACATTTCAGTGGACATCAGCCCCATAGCTCCTTCAAATCGAAATGGGTCCAGTCCGCGAAGGCAGTCGGTGACGGTATCTTCATCCACATCTCACGCCGCTTCACGTCGACGACGGTCTGATAGTTGGTCAGGTCGGCGTCCTGCTTGGTCGGCTTCGTGGCTCCCCCCTGCTCCGCAAACGTGCCGTCGGCGTTGAACAAGGTTAAATCCATGAGGCTGCGGACAACCTGCGCATTCACCTTGCCTTGGTTCTCAGCGAGGCGGGCGGTCATGTTGGCGTAGCGCCGCAGGGAATTGCTCACGGTCTCGCGTTTGCCCAGTCCCCAGTCAGGATCAAGAAAGGTGTTCACGACAGTGAGCGAATCGCCGTCTGCCTTGCGGAGCCGGTTTCCCGCCAGTGAGGAGCATTCCATGGCACCGCCAGTCGTCTCGTCTCCTAGCGTCAGGATCGTCGAGGTGCTGGTCGCGAGCCCGTTGAGGCGAGTAACAAGCCCCGAGAACGAGGCCGCCTCGCACAGCAGATCGGATATGACGTTCAGGCTCGAAGGTCGCTCTATGTAGGTGACGGAACCGCCCATGCTAGTCCCGTCATGCACGTCCAGATACGCTCCCTGCTCGTTCAGTGCGGTGAATGCGCAGTACATTCCGGGCCACCCGGTCGTCGCATATTTGTAGGAGCCGTCTGTCGGCCGTCGCACCGTCAGGACTGTCGGAAACGTGTTGAACGCAGGGCTCCAGTCCATATTGCGGCCAATATACATCCCTCCGTCGGCGGAATGACTACCCCAGGAAAGGATCGACGTACAACCGGCAAATGAGTGGATATTCGACTGGTAGATCCCGAACTCCATCAACTGATCGAGCATGCCCACCTTGTCGAGCGGCCATCCCGATCCCTCGACGACACCGTCATAGAACAGCCGGTCCCGGGTCGAGCAGCTCGAGTACGCCCGCTCGGTCCACTTCCGGGCATCGGCGTCGGTGATCATCCCCTTCTTGTGGCCGGGTTCGATGAGCACATCGTAGGCCTTCTGCATGTGCTCGACCATCAGGGCGCCATACTGTGCACCCATCTCCTTCGGTGATCCTGTTAGAACAGGAATCAAGAATCCATTCGATTCGTAGAGTTTTCCCCTACCGTCTTCGGCTATTAGATTAATTTCTTTTCCTGGTTCATTATTTACCATTTTATTCCTCCTTAATCCCAATCATGTTTCCATTTAGTTCCTTTTTTATAGGTTTCAGTTCAGAGCGTGTTTTTGTATCTCTTGCCGTCCTTCATAATCAGCGCAAGGCTCTCTTCTGGCTCCGTCAGGATCGTGATGTCCTCGAGCGGGTTGCCGTATTTGAGCGGCGTTTTGATATACCGCTTCATCATCCTAGCTATTGGATTCACGATTCAGCCCCCTTGTAAGTAAAAACAAATACGTAAGAGGGGGCCAATGAAGCTTAAGAATTGCCATCTGCACTTGGCCTTGAGTGTCATACCTGGGAGCTCACGGCGCCGCTAGGCTTGCGCCAAAAATTACGACAGCCACCCCCATTGTTACAATTCATATTGAAGTGCAAATCAGAAAACGCCCTATACGTCCCCCCTTGCCATTCACTTGTCACCAAAACTGCAAAAAGGGACTCAACACTATTATAGGCGGTGCTGTCACGTCAGTTGCCTGTAGAGTGCGAGCCGCTCGTTGCGCTCCTCCGGTCAGCTAAAAAAATCTCGAAAGTTCTTGCTTCTGTTGGCAGAGTTCATTGCGAGTCGTGCGGATGCTCGCAGCCTTCGCCGTCCCCTTGTTGCATCATAGCAATTACATACGTTCTGGTAAAAATCTGATCCGATTTGTTTGTTGCTGGAAAATTGGCAAGCGTTAAACACGCTGGAAAACGACGGTCATCTGTTTTGGAGGGTTAATGGATTCTTTTTTATTTCAGAGCTTGAGTAAATTAGCTCTCGCCGTTTGCAGGCAACAAAACCAGCTCAGGCGCTAAAGCAAAAAAATCAAAATTGCGGCCCTAATCAATTCTTTCTTTTTCTGTGCCTATCTTAACTCTAAAGGAGGCAGTTTCCTCTTTTTTATTTTTCATTCAGTTTAGAGAGACTAACTCTTGGCTTTTCGATCTGCTCGCTTAGATCATTGCTCGACTGATCTTCAACTCGATTAGACAGTCAACGCAATCTGCAAAACTTTATGGCGTAAGCTGAATCAAGACGAAAGTAGGGCAGTTGGTCAATTTCGTGGAGTCCGATTGCTGAACGTAGCCTGAATCGGTTATAGAAAACTTCGAAGCATTAGAAGATGTCGCGTTTCGCTTCTAAATGGCTACCCTTGAATTTGGGCAAAGCGAACTCCCATGTCAAAAGCTTTTTGACAATCCTTTGGGAATTCCTCTTTTCTCGTCTTGGCCTTCGCTTTAACGTCGACCCCCATTGATACGTACTTAGAATAGTCATCCCACAGGATAGTATCATAAACAATCAGTGATTCAGACTGCCCGAACTTCCTTGCCGTTATCATTTCATTAAGCCTGAAAATCAGATCCCAACCTATTTGTTTCACCACATCTTCCTTCTGGTTCATCGTGTAAATCAAACCCGTCTTGATAAGCGTTGAGTGATTTGTGTCGTAGGGCAAAGCTGGGAATAACAACCGTTCCATAAAAGACCGCATTTCGCCCGTAACGTCTGCAAAGTAGATAGGAGAACCGAGGACAAGAGCGTCAACTTCCTCAACTTTCCGCAGCACCGGTGTNNGGCTCCTTCGAGTGCATAATTCAACAGGGTCGCCGTGTTACAGTTTGGTCTTGGACTTCCGTTTATCGCTAAAACTTTCATATATGGTGGTCTTGTTAGAGCGACTTAACCGTTTGTGACGCTACGCGTTTTTAATAACTATGCACTGCTAATGCGACACAGTTACGCCATCAGTGAGCCAAAAAATGGCTACATGAAGTATTAGAAGGATGTGCGTTTTCAACTCCACTCGTAGAACACGTCGGTGTGAGCCTTAGCGTCGCCCGCGGCTTCCATGACGCAGATAGTACTGTTGAGCCACGCAAGCTTCTCAGACATTGTCATGAAGGTGACGGTGCCCGTCAACTTCACTCCTGTGCTAGAAGTTTTGCCCGCATAGCAGAGTTTCCAGACCACAGAATCGCCGTCAGTCATAGTCATGACCCCTTGCGCGGTGCCCGTTGTTATGCCGCCGGGCCGCACGAGATTGCGCATAGTTGCCATATTGGTCGCCTTGACGCCTTCGGCCTTTCCAAAGCCGGTAATCTCGCCAGTTACGCTATACTCAGTTTCAACGCCTTCCGGTCCTACGGATTTTATGGCAAATCCCGCCGGAGTAATTTTTTCCTCAAATAGCTTCTCTCCTATGGCCAAAATCTTCACCTGTTTCGCTGATTGTGATTGTGCTTTGAGTATTTATCGGCTAGCCTCGGCACGAGCGAAAAAAGGCAGATAGACGTACGCGGAGGTGAGCATTCTCGATATCCCCTGCCTGAGCACGTTTTGATGTTTTATATGCAATATTGGAGGGATATCAAACTCTCGCAGTGCCCCGTCTCGTCCTCTGACCTTGTTTTTTGCACGCCCATGCCATAACGTATGATCGGTTTTTTCTGACGCCAGCAGTTTTTTGGTGCGACCCGGCTCAGAACAAAGGCTATTAAAGCAAACATCATCAACGCATTTGCATGAAAACATTGATCGTGTATGCTTCAGTCCATCACCAGAACACGCAAGAGGTTGCGAAAGTGATGGCGGAAGAGCTGGGGGCAGATCTTGTGCTTGCGGCGAAGGCGCACCCAGATACTGTGATGACGTATGACCTGATCGGGTTTGGATCGGGAATCTATTACTTAAAGTTCCACAAGACCCTTCTCCAGTTCATAGCGGGGCTCTCGACCGTCGCGGGGAAACAGGCGTTTGTCTTCTCTACAAGTGGTGGCGGCGGGACTGAGAGGCACGCTGCTGTCAAAGAGCAGCTAGTGAATCGCGGATTTGCAATCGTGGGCGACTTCGCCTGTAAGGGATGGGATACGTGGGGGCCTTTCAAACTCGTTGGCGGGACTAACAAGGGACAACCAAATGAGGAGGATCTGAAGGCGGCACGGATGTTTGCACGTGGTTTGAAGGAAAAATATGCGTAACCGGTTTTAGAAGGCCAACAAGTAGGAACGCCCCCACAGAAACAAATTGCACGATTCTTAGCCGGTTTAATGCTGTGATGTTGTTGTAGCGTGAAGAACGCTCTGCCAGAAAATTTGTACGCGACTGCCACAAGTATAGATTATCATTCATCCGAAAAAGAGAAGATGCCTACCACTCCCTCTACCTCTCTATTTTGCATTTAAGATTAAATAAGGGACTCAACACTATCTTGCACCCCGCGTAGCCTTCGTTGCGTTGCTGTTGTGTGCGGGGGCCCGCGTTTCGCAGTGCCTATGAAATAAGCCTAAGATTTTTTAGCAGGTTCCATTCTTGTGCCAGTGCGCTCACTGACAACACTTCTTGTCCCTTGCCATTGCCTCGCCTTACGCTTATGCTTTAGCGCTGCCAAACCACCAAATTTTAGCCCTTATTTTTAGGAATTGAAAATATTTGAGAGGTTTTAAGAGGTAAAACCTCCGCTGCGGTAATATCGTATCCAACAAATGATAATATCGGATAATCTGTATGATGACGAAGAGAATGATTAGTCATTCTCTTCGTTAATTCTGGTTTATTCTTATTTCTTTACCCAAACATGGGTGATTTCCCCAAATACCAATTTGCGATAATCGTTTGCTTCTTTGTAAGCTTCGTTTATCCAGTCTTTAGCTTCTTGTGAGTAAAAATCATTGGGATTGGCGGTAGTAATTTCCGTTAATTTACATTCAATAATTAGTCTGGCTTCTTTGAAAGACATATCTCCGGAAGGAGTTTGAACACTTGTCAAGTCAACTTCTTTCATTTTCTCACTATCTCTTCCTGATTTACTTCCCAAAAAGAGTATTTGTTCCTTATATTCATTCGGGAAGTAAGACAGCGTATATGTTTGCTCTTTTTGAATTATTTCAAGCGTATAACGGTCTGCTCGAAGAATACACCAAGTGGTGGGTTTCCTGAAAAGAATCCCCAAACCACCCAGACTGGATGTCATGGAATTATAATGATCTTCCTTGCCCGCAGTAATAACTAAATTTTTTCCTACCAACGTAAATACATTATCGCCTATCTCTTCCGGAGAAATTTGTTTAAATAATTGATCAAAATTCATCTCTTTGACATTTACGTGATTTGTTTTTTTCATAACATACGGTTTTAATTATCAAATGATTTACCTTACGTTTGTATAGGTATCAGCGCTCAACTGAAGCTTTAAATTTCCCCAATCCCACTTGAAATGACTCTCAAGGTCGCCGCTTTTGCTATCGATATCTTTTTTCAGGGACCCTCCAGCGTATTTAAAAGCGTCATACATTGTGATAAGCTCACGATACAGTGTATCTCTCAAACGACGCCGATCATCCGGTCCTCAAGGAAGTCTCCGACTCTGGTCAAAACAACGCCGATAAATACCGCCTGTCAAGCTATTGACATCAAATAGTTATATATCATCTAGTGACATATCGGCGGCCTTTTCAATTATTTGATTTAAATAAGGTTTTGCAGCTGATGTTGCCACACATTGAACATTATCTTTCGATAGCTGGCAGCTCGTACAAGCTTCAGATTGAACGAAAGCACCTGCAGAACTACTCTCCAAACCCCTTCAAACGCGAAGGTGAAGCGTAGTGAAAGCAATCCACGATAGAAAACGCTGCAGGATACTCAAACCTAAGCCCAAAGAAAGAAAATTTAAGAGATTCGTGTATTCAAGATTATAACTGAATTATCGTGTGAACAAGGCAGCAATTCCACCTAAGAACAATATGATAACTGCGAGCCAAGCTATCCAAAGTACTATCCCTGGAAGTATCAGTAAAACGATTGCGAGTATGGCAGCAAGTAACATCATCCCAGTGCCACTCAGTAGTCCTCTTTCAGCCATGATTTTCACCTCTATTGAATACGTTTAATCGTTATATTTATTTTTTCCTTTATTGAGTGGAAAACACTGGAGTTAAGAGTTTCTTGAGGCACAAAAAAGAAAGAATGGAGTAAAGCCGCAATTCTGACTTTTTTTTGGTGCTGGCTGACTGGGTGCTGTGTGCAAGCGGTCGAGTCGCGAGTCTCCAAGAGTGTTGAGTCCCTTCTAACAGGTTTGCCAAGAGGGTGAAATAGCCAAAGAGACGTATATAGCCATTTCTGGTTTGCAATTAGATATAAATTCTAGTCATTGGTGCGGCTGTCGTAATTTTTGGCGCAAGCCAAGTAGAGCCCAGCACTCGGATAGTCACACGCTAACCGCACATCCGCCCAGTACTTCATATACACGTCATGCACGTGCTCCGGTAGCGGGCAGTGGACAAAGAAGAAATAAAAGGATTCCCACAGGTAATAAGGAGGACAAATCATGAAAAAATCCATAGGAGCTCAGTCATTAGTCTTTCCTACTCCGGTATTTGTGGTGGGAACATATGACCTAGAAGAGAAACCGAATGTGATGACCGCGGCATGGGGGGGAATTTGCTGTTCTGTGCCGCCATGCGTCGCTGTTTCTATAAGAGAAGAAACTTATTCGTACAGAAACATTTTAGACCGAAAAGCCTTCACCATAAGCATTCCATCAGAAAAATACGTCAAAGAAGCTGATTACTTTGGCATGGTATCGGGAAAAAACGTGGACAAGTTTTCTGCCACTGGACTGACACCAGTAAAAAGCGAAGTGGTGGATGCACCTTATGTCAATGAATTCCCATTTGTTTTAGAGTGTCAATTGCTCCAAAGCGTTGAAATCGGGGGACACACCCAGTTCATTGGTGAAATTAAGGACACAAAAGTGGATGAAGACATAATTAAAAATGACGATCCCCTCATACAAAAAATAACGCCCCTTATATTTGCTCTGGATAACATGTCCTACTATGGAGTTGGAAAATACGTGGCGAAAGCCTTCTCCATTGGAAAGGAAATTCAGAAAAAAGTTGATGAGTAAGCTATCCCCTCAGACGGCTGAATGATCTACTTGTCGTCTACCGCGAGGCTTACATTATTCCAGCTCTTGATGTAAGTAGAGTAGACGTTTTCTGGTAATGGGTGCTGGTAATTGCTGTCGTTGTTTTCGTTATTGCTGCACTTATTATTTTTTGCCGCCCCATTCATCTCTTATTGCTTTGGTGTGCATAGTGTTCACTAGGTAATCCCACGCTTCTTTATCGTCGAGGACTACTTCCTGCTTCATAGTCATTATTAGCTCAACAACTTTCATATACGCAACAGCCTGACCATTAGCATATGAAGCAGCGGTTCCAACAGACTTTATTTCTTCTTTCTGCGCTTGTTCAATTCCTTCCTTGCAAAGTTCTAACACGTGTTTAAGAACATCTTTATCTGTATCAGCCATTTTTTGTCACCATTTGCTCCGTGCTTTTAGGCCGCTCTATTTCCTCGATCAACACGCACTTGCACGAAATTAATGCCTATCCTGGCACTTATTTATTGTAATAACTATCTAAACCAATCGGTTTTGCTTTGCATATACACGTCATATACGTGCTCAGGGGCGGCCTCGGACTCTTGTAAAACCGCCAATCCACTGACTTCCCGATCATATTTTGAGGACAAAAGACGGTGACCCAGCATTTCATATAGACCTCATAAACGTTTTTAAGGCGAGGATGTTTGTAGTGCTTCCAATCGATCCCACTCACGCCACGCGTTATTATATAGGCTCTATTTGACCGATTCCACTGGCTGTCGCTGAATTGTTCAAAAAAGAAAAAAAAAGAAGAAGGACTGTGAAGCCCTTCACGGCCCCTGCAATGCTTGCAGCTCTTGTATCAGATTCTGCACCTGCGGATAGAGCTGAGCCTGCGCGGCGCACGTCCGCACCCAATCATTGTTGTCCGGTTTTCCTGTTGCGGCACATCCGTCCGTTCGTGCCAACAAAGCCCTCTGAAGCTCGGTCGTTGCCCCACCGTAGTTGCCTGCCCTGACATTAAGCTCAGTGGCGTTGATTACTACAAACGTGGATGCTTTTGTGTCGGACAAGAACGCAGAGCTGGGATGCCGGTAACGGTTGCCGTGAGCGCGTTAAGGTCGGCAAGGACGCTCGCTTTGCTCACCACCTTCACGCTCACGCTGGTGCTGTTGGTGCCGACATAGGTGGCGTTCGTCTTACCGGTAAGGTTCGTCCACGCGCCGCTGACGTTCTTCTGGAGCTGGATGGTGGCGCCTGCGATGGGTGTGCCGCCTGTGGCGTTGAGCGTTCCATTAATCGTGAAGTTCTGGTTGACGGATGCTGTTGATGGGGCTGTGGCGGAGCATGTCCATGTCGGTGACGTAGGGCCGAAGAGGGAGCATCCCTTCGCTCTAAATGCAATTCACCAAACTGTTTATTCCAAATCCACCTATGTACTTGAGATTGAAGAGGCATCACTTATCCAATAGGTTGATGATGTCTCCTTCTATTTCAACGGGTTTTGTTGTTGGCGAATACCGCTTAAAAGGCACACCTTCTTTGGAAACCAAGAATTTTGTAAAATTCCACTTTATGTTGCTTCCAAGAACACCTCCGGGTAACTCTTTTTTCAGATAAACAAAGAGAGGATGGGTATCTTTACCGTTAACGTTTATTCTCTCGGAAATGAGGAATGTTACGCCAAAATTTATTAGGCAAGCTTTGACCATGGTCTCATTTGTCTCTGGCTCCTGTTTAAACTGGTTAGAGGGAAAGCCAATCACCACAAGTCCCTTGTCTTTGTAAGTCTGGTGAAGTTCTTCGAGTTCTTTAAACTGACCCGCCAGACCGCATTTGGTCGCTGTGTTAACAATGAGAACAACCTTTCCACGAAATTCGGACATACTAACAGTTGATCCGAACGAATCACGAAACGTGATGTCATAAAATGTCATATTTTTACAACCTTCTGGTAGCGACAAAAGCAATTACCGTTAGCGCCAATACTAGCTTTTCGATAGCTGGCAGCTCCTTATCTAAGCCCCCAATCATATTCTTCTCTCGATGATATCATCGAATTTATGGTACGAAGATCAAAATTAACAGGATTACCAGTATTACGATCACTACGATCAATAGTTTCATTATCCTGTCATTTTTTTGTTTTATTTCTAAAATTAGATTCTTTAAGTCGTCGTGCTCGTCCGTGGTAGCGGGCCAAGGCATATCCGCATCAGATTTCATGTTTTCACCTCTCGTTTAACCGCCTATGATCTTATCTCATAATAATTTTTTAGGTATGCTCTCGCACCTCGATTACTTGTGACATGCCCCGCTGTGATAATAATTGTTTCAGACTTGCAGCAAACATTCGCTCTATATGGCTTGGTTGAATGCAACCGGCAAGGGGGGACATATAGGGGGTTTTTTATTTTCAAAATCATATAGAAACCCCGCGTACGGCTCTAGCGTCGAGCAAAATGGCGCAACCGATTTGCAACGCATAATTTCACGCGGCTTATCAGCCTATCCAACGTACAGGAAGCACTAAAAAGGGAATTTAGGGGGACTAACGGGTTATTTCTCACTTCTGAATACCGCGATTGCTCCCTTAATAAGCCCACACCTTCGACAGGTTCGGCACGATACGCATTAATCTTTCTTAGGGCTATACACTGAGCGACGCTTTGTTCTGTCCAGAGCTTCTGTTCTACAGGGTCGAAGCCTGTGTTAGGCTCTGATTGCTGTGTCGAATTGGTTCGTCAGAGCGTTCAGAAATAATCGGAGCTCGCCCGCCACTTACGTGGAATTTTGCAAATAGTCTAAAAAAAAACATAATATAAATTAAATCCCGACTTATTCTGATACACAAAAAATGAAAGACGATACATTAAATCTTGGTAAAATGCAAGAGGTACAATGCAAGAAAAAGACCTATACCCTATTATATTCCAACGGAAGTCCATTAGAAAGTACGATTTAGACCCCCTCGATGAAGATATATTAAAGGAGATCAAAGATTATCTCCAAACTTTAAAACCGTTGCATAAGGACATTAAAATTGAATTTAAGATTTTATCTCCCAATGCTGTTATAAGAAGGGCGATGAGAAAAGCACCGCACTATATGGCTGTTTTTTCAGAGGTAAAAGAGGGCTATCTAAGCAATGTAGGGTATATGCTACAGCAGATGGATCTATTTTTTTCTGCTAATGGATTGGGTAGTTGCTGGCAGGGGATCCCTGCTCTCAAAAAAGAAGGTTTGGCAAGTTCGCGTCTGAAATTTATCATATTAATGCCCTTTGGAAAGCCCCAGGAGATATTACACCGAACTAAAACTTCCCAATTCAAAAGAAAATCACTCCAGGAAATAAGTGACATTAAAGGTGCAGATGATTTACTGGAAACAGCTCGTCTTGCTCCTTCTGCACGTAATGCACAGGAGTGGTTTTTTACAGGTAATGAACATCTAATTCACGCATATTACCGTAAACCAAGCTTCATCTCGGGATTTTTAATCAAAAAATATCCCCCCATGGACGTGGGAATTAGTCTTTATCACTTGAAATTGGGTGCAGAACATTTTGGCAAGGAAACCGAATTTATATTTGATAACCCGGAGGATAATAATCTCAATGATTATGAGTATGTTGCTAGTTTGCGCTTAACATAGTCAAATTCCGATACGTCACACACGTGCTCCGGCAGCGGGGCGTTTGCGCACGGTTACCGTTTCATTTGTATTTTTGGCGTATTATTTCGTAATTCGCCTTTGTACCAAGTGGCGCAGGGTGAACATGTAATCGCCGGCACTAAGCGGGTTAAGTACCCGGAAGATAACGCCGGCTCTGTGCATGTGACTGTGACCGCGGAGAGCCAGAAGAAGATCGACGCTCTGCTGCAGAAGTATCCTGCTACCGGGCCCCGCTACGGCGCCAATGAAAACAAGTTCGTAAAGAAATGATCGGATGATGAACAATGCTGGGGACTGCCCGGCAACAAACCAAACGCGGAAAGGACTGAACAAATGAATTCCCAAAATGCAAAAAGCCTTGTGGCTTATTTTTCCCGTGGGGGCAAGAATTATGTCAGCGGCGCGATCACCGACCTGCCGGTGGGCAACACGGAAGTGGTTGCAAGGATGATCCAAAAAGCAACGGGCAGTGACAGTTTCCGGATCGAAGCAGTGAATTCCTACCCCAAAGATTACCATCAGACCACCGATGTTGCGCAAAAGGAACAGCGGGCCAATGCCCGGCCGGAGCTTACCGCCCACGTGGAGAACATGGACGCCTACGACGTGATTTTCCTGGGCTATCCCAACTGGTACGGCACGATGCCCATGCCGGTGTTCACGTTCCTAGAAGGATATGATTTTGCCGGAAAAACCATTATCCCGTTCTGCACCCACGAGGGCAGCGGTATGGGCCGTAGCGAAAAAGACATTGCCAGAATCTGCCCACAGGCAAGGTTTTTGGAGGGCCTGGCTGTCCATGGCGCCTATGCGGGTTCCGCGCAGGGCGATGTAGAAAACTGGCTGCGGAAAATCGGTATGGCAAAATAAATTTATCCAGAGAAAGTTGCACCTTTATTCCCTGACCTATTAAAGCCTCGATTACCAAAAGAAGGCGAAAAAATAGTTTGATCGGCCTCGGATTCTTGTAGAATGCCAGTCGACTCCGGAAACGCCATGCGTGAAAATAAGCGCGACTTGATCGCTCCTCTTGAATAACTCGCGCGCTCCGGAGTAGTTGCTACAACACCTGCTGAGTCTCGCGCAGACTTCCACGATTTTGGTTGGCACGTGGGAAGACGCACGGTGGGCAGTACAGTTTTATCAGCAATACGGATTCACGTTGGTTTCGCGGAAGGAGAAAGACGTGCCCCTGCAAGAGTACTGGAACAATCCTGGCGGCAAATCGAGACATCGGTTGTACTTAAGAAAAGACTTGTATGGCGTGAACGCCACGAGCTTGAGCATCTAAGAAGGTCTCCAAACGGAACCTTTCATGTCTTGTAAATGAAAATCTTGTTTTGGCGTCTGACGAGCTTCATATTTTCTATTGGATGCCAATAGCTTACGATCCTTGTTTCGCTTCGTGTTTCAGCCTTTATTTTCATCGTGATTCTGTTGTTTATCCTTCCTGGGTATTGGAATATGAATATTACATCAGCGTCAGAAATGTCTTGCTTGAAAAGGTTTCCTAGAATGACTTGTGCTTTTCTTGCTCTGAGCTTGGCTATAAGCCATCGAATAGGCTCTATCTCAACTCCCTTCACATGATCGCATAACTTTGAGGCTTCTATAAGGGCTTCCCCTGTTCCACATCCAAGGTCGTAGAATACTTCATCTTTTTTTAGGTCTGCCAGTGTAAGGGCCTCAGCTGCAATCTCCCTCGGAGTACGACCATATGCTGCCCCTCCTGCCAGCATAGGATAGATAGGAGAAGCTAGGAGGTATACTACTGCCAGAACAATTATGCCTATTATTACATCAAAACTCATTTCATCAGCAACAGAGTTAGATTGTCAAGTCGATATTTCCCCAGTACTTCATGTAGATATCGTAAGCGTGCTCAGGCAGCTGGGCTTGAAGTCATGAAAAGAGCTTGCAGCAGCCCAGTAAAAAANNGTTTCTGTATACGCCTTTTTTCGCCCTTAAATAACTTTTTTGAATCACGCTCGTATTGCCTCTTAGCGACACGGGGTAGAGGCTGAAGTGCTTCGCACATTTGTCAACGTTTGCGTCAAAGTCTGGCTCATAGGAAAGACCGGTATCCACTTTGGCGATCTTCTTAAATCGTGCATGCTTCATCATCATGAAGTCCTCGCTCAGATCCTGCCATTGAGCCGCAACCATGGGCGTCAAAAACAGCATGATGTTGTTGTTGGTGAGCACGTTTGCATATACTTGGTTCCCACCAAGTGCAAGAGCAATGCAGTCATCAACCGTTGCCCCATTGTCGTCAGCGAGGAAGAAAAGTTGACATGTACTGCCGTTGAAATCGTGCTCAAGAGTCCTAAGCGCATCACAAATCCCATAGAGCACAAAGATCCCGTCTGAAAAGTCTGACATGCGCTCGATCTGGTGGTATACCTCTCGCTCAAGGAGCTTGCTATCGACATGAAGCCTCAACGGAAGAACGTGGACAACGACAGCAAGATCGTCTACGCTTCGACGGCGAAGCATCTGCTGAAGAACGCCATGTCTTTTTGTCAAATGTCCGCCAGAATGCGCCCCCTGTCTATGCTTCTTAACGAGATTAAAGGCCCCTTCAAAATCCTTAATGAGAAATGGGCGGTTCTGTGATCGTAGCTTTCGTGCGAGCTCCTGCTGTTCTGTGTTGTCAACGATAACAAGCTGCTTGACGTCGTCGTCATCGGCAAGAATGGAGGTGAGCTCATCTTCGAGCATTCTGCATGAAATGATACTTAAGATGGGAATGTGGTGTCACCTTGTGAACCCTACTTTTTTCCAATACTACATATAAACATCATAAACCTGCTCAGGCAGTGGATGCCGACAGTTGCTCCATTCGACTCCGCGCACGCCGTTAGTCAGTATATAGGGTCGATGCCGCTGAAGCATTTAGACTCCTCTGGCGTGCTTTGTCAAATCTGCCCTACAAGTCTTTCTAAGACTTGAATCTCACGCATATTTAGGGCGAACGCTGCTAAGTGATGAGGTTAGGCTTTTTTCACATAATGCGGGCGTCGTAAATAACGAGTAACACTTCAGCCGCATCAGACCACTAACCATGGCCTCGAAAATCGCGGAGCTCGTGACGGCCATAATCACTTCTCTCATTGATGAAAAGTATCCTAAAACGTCCTCTTGTATGTGGCCGATTATATTGGTTAACGTCCCATGTTTCGAGCTTAATTAATTGTCGCATCATCAATAATAATGGACTGATAATAAACCCCTCAATTACGTTGTCGGACTCTGATAGTCGGTAAATACGGCGTCTGAGTTTAAGTAAACGTTCAGATACACAAGGTATAAACAAGAGGTTAAATCGCTGTAAGGAGATGCATGTTTGTGAAAGTATTAGCAATAAACGGAAGTCCACGAACCAAATGCAACACTGCAACCCTGTTAACTAATGCGCTTGAAGGAGTAGCTTCACAGGGAGCAGAGACTGAACTCGTTCATCTTTATAAGCTCAATTTTAAAGGCTGCATAAGCTGTTTTGCCTGCAAATTGAAAAATGGCGAGAGCTATGGCAGGTGTGCCGTAAACGATGATTTGACACCGATTCTCAAAAAAGCGGAGGAGGCTGATGCCATTATCTTGGGTTCTCCTATCTACCTGGGAACAGCTACCGGCGAGATGAGATCCTTTATGGAACGGCTGATATTTCCGTACTTGGTGTATGACGCGAACCATTCAACGCTTTTTACGAAGAGGATCAAGACGGGTTTAATTTACACTATGGGTGCGAAAGAAGACCAGATGAAACTAATGGGCTATGGCCAGTCTCTCAATATTGTTGAAATGGTAATGAATAGGATCTTCGGCGAATCAGAATCGCTGTTTGTTACCGACACCTATCAATTTGATGATTATTCTAAATATGACTCATCAGCATTTGACGTCGAAGAAAAAGCAAAGAGACGAAGAGAAGAATTTCCAAAAGATTGTCAAAAAGCTTTTGCCATGGGAGTTCGCTTTGCCCAGATTCAAGGGTAGCCATTTGGAAGCAAAAACGCGACATCTCCCAATACTTCGAGGTTTTCTATAACCGTTTCAGGCTGTATTCAGCAATCGGATATGAAACACCGGAAAACAACGAGCACCAGAGAAACGTTGCTTAAGCTGGTGTCCAATAAACCCCGGGAAGTTCACACAACGGCCAACACCTTCTGATCCGATCCCAAAAAATGACTTCTTGGGCGCGACCTCGGTCAACAGCTTTTGAGTCAAAACATTATTGATCTTGGAATATTGCAGCAGAAAATAATCGACCTCGTGGTCTAAGAAGGGAGACAACGGCCGGTGAACGTTACTGCAGGTAGCCTCCTAGCCTTGGGGTAATGATTGCATCTGTCGCTATGAAGCTATAGGTGGCCTCTTCCAAAGGCCGTCTGAAGAACGATCCTGGGAAGTCTTGAGTCAAGAATGCCTTCTCTATCGTTATTTCATAGAGTCTCTCTGATTCCACATGTTTAAACTTCCCTTTGATGGTGACTGTAGGTAGCGGAAGGGTATACAGAGCCGTCAATTTAAATGTACTAGTCAAAAAGAGATACCGTTCTCCATCACTGTCTGGATTTGCATTCGCGACGTATCCTGTCGGTCTTAAAGCAGTATCTGGAAGCACTACCTTGAATTGCCCGTCGATTAATACATTTTTGAGCTCGATTTTTTTCTCTGACTCACTGTTCTGCAGCTCAAAAGACTTAATCAACATAAAAGAAGCGCTATCTAACTTAGGCATACCATCAAGTGCAGGGTTCGCATAAACTACCTCCAATGTCTCATTCCCATCATTAACTAACTCATAACGATCTTCCACAACATACGATCCGCTCTTTGGATAGAATCCTGTTATTGATTCTTCTGATTCTTCATCCCACATGCTTTCAATGTCTCCTTATCCCAAATGTGAAGATTTTTTCACTCGACGCTCGGAACTGTACGCTTGTAGGTGTCCCCATCTCCGCGCTTAGAACTGGAAAAGCAGATAAAAGAGAACCCTCAAACGGCATAAAGGCCGCGTATCCAAAAAAGCATAGATCAATCTTCGTTCAACTGAGCTTAAGCCTGATTAAATGGCTTTTCACATCTTTAAAGAGGTACCAGGGTGCCCCTCTTGACCGGTGAATCCCACGCTCTTAATCGTTATACCCTCAAAGTTACTCATTCGATACTAAAATGCAGATTAGCCCTCTCGCAATTATATGGCCCATTATAAGGGAGATATACATTTCTAGATACCAAATAAGCGGATCGGAGCGGCACTCATCATCAAGCGTGCTCCGATTTTGCAATGTCTATATATCGGTAAAAATCTTCGCGGGTTTATGGGCCTTTTTATCAACCTTAAGCGGCGGAGGTGGTTTAGGTAGCAGCATCTAACTCTCGGCAAAAAATGACTCCAGAGCTGACTAACGGCCTTCCGTCGAAACGGTTTATAGAAACAGCTCACGCAGATTGATTTTAAATTCGCCCAGTTTTCCGCCGTAGTTACCGGCGGAAATTCTGGTCACACCATCGATGTCCAAGGTGGCTTCAATTCCTCTTTTCATCGCTTCTCTAACTGTGTCAAGCGAGGTTCCGTTAATCACTATCTCGGGGATATATCGAACGCCCTCTGGAACCTTGGAGGCCTTTCCCAATCTGTGCTTAAGCGAAGGACAGAAGGATTCATTTGTGGTTGGACCTACCAACGGAAAATGGGTTTCGGGCTTTGAACCTGCGGAACACATATCGAAAGGGGTCACCACACCCGTTACGCGGTGGATAGCATGTAGGGCCTTCTCTTCGGCTTCTCTTAAGGCTTCTTTTGTTTTACACATGACCCAGAAATTCGCGCCCATCACCCCGTGAGCGTACCCTAGACGCCTTTCAATAATGAAATCTGGGACCATAAGTGGCACAACAACAACGCTTCTACTAAAGCGTTTTTCCACCCATTCGTATCCGTCACCACAGTGTCCAATCCGCTCCATCATGTCCATTTTGCCCTCTGCGTCCGCTAGCGCATTGAAGACTGCGGTGAAGGGTTTAACAAGTATATCTTGGCGAATCCTGAAAGAAAGTTCAGCCTCAAACTTCTTTAATGAAGCACTGAAGGGTTTCTTCTCGTCTAAACCCGTCCAGAACTGCAGGACAGCGCCCTCGCGCTTGTCCGGAGTCGAATTTTCGTCAAGCCACTTCTCAACGCCGCCTTCTACTCTGCCGATCACAACTGAAGGTGTTGCCGTTGAGTCTTCAGCTGCACTGCGCAAAGTTGCCTCGTCGTCGGCTGTGATTATCACTCGGCAAAAAATACCTGCAAATGCCTCGGCATAAGTGTCTTCAATTTCAACTTTGAACGCCATTTATCATCCGAGCCTCCCAACGGATTCTCCTCTGACCTTTTGCCTGAATTCGCTGTTTTCTTTCACGAGTGATTGTTTATTCTCAGCGGTGACTATTTGAATCTTGGGTAACTCGTGAGGATGCAATTGGAAAATTCGAAAAAGCAGAGCATGACTCATCGCGCTAAGCGCAAGAGACACGCGACCTTAATGAACGCCAACTGCCAGGTCTATTGATTTGCATGTGTGCAGGAAGCATGAGCGATTATTGCTGTAGTCGAGCAGGTTTCGAGGCCGTGCACGTTAGGCTAATGAGCGAACTGTTCATAGAGCACAACGCACATCCTTCCAGTACCTCTTATAAGCATCTTACAGGTGTTCGGGCAATGTGTGGCGATAATCGCTCCACTTTACACTTCTTACGGTGTGACTGAGAACGTACGCTTGACTCGGCTTGTGGCCATAGTCCATGGTTAAAACACGACTAAAGCAAAAAAAAGGAAGCCAGGTCATCCCTGGCTTAAATCGAATTCGATCTTAGCTTTTGCGACTGCCCTGATTAATGACTGACCTTATAAGGTCGTCGTAAATCGATGATCGTTTACGGATCACTGAAATAAGGGCACTCGTTTTTTTTCTTTTCTCCAATGCTTCCAGTTTTTGTAGTAGCGCCTACAGCTGAGACTAACTGTAGGCACTCGCCGTCGTTTTTACAGCAGGGCTGTATCACGACGTGCTGTCATCGCTTGTAGACTCACTAGCTGGTTGCGTTTGCTGTTGCGTTGTCCCAGGCCACCGCAGTGTTAATGTTGACACTCTTGATGACGACGTTGGTGTTGTTAGCAGTGTTGCTCTGGCCAGTTTGGAGCGGGGCGCCTTGCGTACCGTCAGCGGTTGGTGGCAGCCGACCGAACGTCACGGTGTTATTATTGCCCGTAACCGATTGGCTGTTTGTCTGGTTGATTGTCTGCGTGGATACAGATGCTTGGCTTGATCCACTCGCGGCCGCGGCACCCTTGGTAGCGACTGCGGCTGTAGGCGTAACGACTGCCGGGGTAACTACTGCCGGAGCCCAGGTCTTAACTGGCATTGGCTTCCAGACGGGCATCGCCCAGACTGTCTTTACTTCACAGCACTGAGTGACTACACAGCATGCTACTGTTGGACAGCAGCTTGTCG